>JAHJTX010000299.1 GCA_018829545.1 Bacteroidota bacterium
AAAATATTTATGTGTAAAAAAGAAGTCAGTAGACAGTAGTAAGTAATCAGAATTGTCGACTACTGCCTTCCGATTTCAATATTCTATATTATGCAATCAATTTATTCATGAAATCTCTTGCATCCAATTCTTCACAATTAAAGATCATTTCTTTTACTTCTTTTTTACGGTCATCAGAAAGTAATCCTTCTGCAAGTCCGCAAAATTTATTGTCAAGATCTGTTTCCGTCATAGGTTCGCGAGGATCACCTTTTGGATATTCGAGATATTCGGAAAATTCTTTTCCATCTTTAGTCCTAACTATAACTTTTGACGGCTGCTTTGCGGGGAACATTTTTTCAAATTCCTCCGAGGCTTCGCCTTTAATCTTATCTATCACTTCCCAAATTTTAGGGTCTTTTAATTTTTCATCCGAGAAAGATTGAGTTGTTATTTTGTGATCCACCAAAGCGGCTGCAAGACAATAGGGTAGAGAATGGTCAGCAGTTTCACGATCTTCCGGGCGGTATTTATGAGGATCAAAGAGAATATCGCACGCGCGTGCAATTGTAGTTACTATTACCTCGTCAATTTGGTCGTATGTGATATTATTGCTAGTAACAACTTTCAAAGTAGCGGAAAGGTGAGTATGTGTTAAAGCTTCTGTTGGAAATGCTTTCATGCTGCATTCGAGAATTTTATAGCTTTCGCCTAAACCGCCCAGCAGAGCATCAACATCCCATGACCATTCGGACAGAGCTTCTCGTCCTTCCATTTTAACGGGTTTAACTTTTTCACTTTTATAATCCCACCCGCCGAAGCAATCCATGAATCCTTCTTTGCCCTCAAAAACTTTTTCTGTTCCCGAAAAGCCTTTTTGAGCCATAAGGGCTGCAAAAACTCCGGCTTGAGTTGCCATCGGGTCAACTGTGTTTTTCATCATTGTTAATCTTCCAGCCGTGGGGCATCCAATTGTATGGCTGTGCGATCCGCTAATTCCAATTGCATTAACCATTTTATCTACGGTGAGTCCCAAAATTTTACCGGCAACGATTGGTGATACGAACTGTGTAAGCGTAGCGTGATGCCATTTCCTTTCGCGAATACCCGGTTTGGCAAACAGACAAAGTCTTTGCTCAAATTCATATGCAAGTACAATTGCCACAATTACTTCTTTCATCGAAGCGCCGACTAATTCGGCAACTGAAAGCGCAGCAGGAATAATATCTGATGGATGGGAAGGATCTTCTTTCCAATAGATGTCATTAAAATCTAATGCTCTAATCATAAGTGAATTCACCAGAGTAGCATTAACTGCAGGCATCTTTGTTCCAAATCCTAAAAGTGTTGCTTCTTCCTTTCCGCCCATTGTTTCATAAATTTCGCGGATCATGTTCACGTCTTTAGTATGATAGCCGCCGTAAGCGCATCCAATCGAATCGTATAAATATCTTTTAACTTCATGAATTACTTCTTTTGGTAAATCTTCATATTTCAATCCAACGGCAAATTCCGAGATTATTCGTGCAAATGATTTTTCCATATTTGTTTTCCTTTTTGAAATATATTTTTAATGTTTTCGCCTTACTTCTTAGCTAAGTTTTTAACAACCCAATTCTCTAAGCCGCCATCAACTATTAGCTCTTGAGCAGCCTTTCCGACTGGTCCAATTGAAAAATCCTGCCCATCAAAAGAGAGGAGTGAGTTTTTGAAATTAATTGTTGCTTTTATTCCGGTGAGCAAAGTCAATTGGGATTTTCCGTATTTTTCTTTAAGCAGATCAACAAACTCTGTCGACTGTAGGCAGAGGAAGCCGTTATTAAAAGCATTGCGTAAATATGTGTCGCTAAATGAACCGGCGATTAAACACTTAATTCCTCTATACTTAAATGCTGTTGCGGCTTGCTCGCGCGAACTTCCTGTTCCAAAAGTATACCCGCCGACGAGGATGCTTCCATCGCTTATTTTTGAAGAAAATTCAGGGTCGTAGTTTTCCATCACAACCTTTGCTTGGTCCTCGGGTTTGAAGTCATCGATGTATGTATATTTACCAGGGTAAATTCCATCCGTGTTCAAATTATCCTGATTGCAAAACACAACTTCTCCTTCTACGGATGCAGGGAATCCATCAATTATTTTTACTGCTGAAACACCCGTTGTTGATTTTTTATTAGATTTTATGTTGCCGATAATTTCGTGCGATTCTTCTGCAAGATCGTAATCTATGTATCCGGAGATTGCGGATGCAGCTACAACAGCAGGGGAAGCAAGATACGCTTTTGCAGACGGCGAACCCATTCTGCCTTTAAAGTTTCTGTTTGTTGCGGAAATGCCAACTTCATTATCTTCCAATAATCCGGCACCCAGACCAATACACGGTCCGCAACCCGGAGGAAGTGTAGTAGCTCCGGAATCTAATAGAATTTTCCAGTAGCCAAGTTTTTCACTTTCGGCTTGAACTTCGTTTGATGCAGCGGACACATAAAACTGTACTCCATCTGCTATTTTTTTACCGATTAGAACTTTGGCAGACTCAGCAAAATCTTCCAGACGGGAGTTAACACAAGACACCAAATATGCTTTGTGAATTTTCACTTTTTGCTTTTTTATTTCTGCAACCGAACTCATTACTTTCACTGTATTCGGACCGGAGACGTATGGAATAACAGAATTTAATTCAAGCGATAATTCCTTTGAGTAGAAAGCATCAGCATCCGGCTCGAGTTCAGGTAATTCCTTTCTGAGTAATTCGATAGTCTCAGAATTAATTCGGGGGTGTTTACCGTTCCCATCACTATCGGAGGGCACGCCTGCTAATCCTCGTTTTTCGATTTCCGAATTGCGCTTCTCAAGCCAATCAAACGTAACTCCGTCAATAGGAAAAACTCCAGCTAATGCGCCCCATTCGGTCGTCATATTCGCGATTGATAATCTTTGATCTACAGTGAGATTTTCAACGCCATCTCCATCAAATTCGATAACGTGATTTAGAACTTCGTCATTATTGAATTTGCCGCATAGAGCAATAATTACATCTTTGCCTGTTACGCCATTTTTTAATCTGCCTTTCAAAATAACTTTTGCAACGGGCGGAATCTGCCACCATGTTCTGCCGGTCGCCCAAATTGCGGCTGCATCCGTTCTAACGATTGGCGTTCCTAAACATCCAAGTCCGCCGTACATATTGGAATGGCTGTCCGAAGCGACAACCATTGTACCTGACCAAGCGTAGCCTTCTTCACACATTATCTGATGACCGATTCCTCTTCCGGCGGGATAAAAATCAGCGCCCATGGAATTAGAAAACTCTTCAATCTTTTTGTATTTCTCTAAATTCTTCTCGCTCGTATCCTGAATGTTGTGATCGAGGGTATGAACAACTTGACGCGGATTAGCAAGTTTTACAGCGCCGATACTTCTAAATTTTGGAATTACTGCTCCTGTGTTATCGTGCGTCATTATATGCGCAGGTTTAATTGAAATAAAATCTCCAGCGTGAACTTTTTGTCCTTCCTCAAGTCCAACGGCAAACTTCTGCGCAATTTTTTCAATCATATTTTGAGACATATACCACCTTTAATTTTATAGAACACAAAACAACCTATTTATTTGCATCTGCATCGAAATGATTCCTTTACACTTTTATTGTCTTGGCGTCTTGAAATGGTTCGAACGAAACAAAATCTGCATGATGAACAATCAGCGATTCTACTGTGCGTTTGCCGAGATCGCCTTCTTTTGAGTGATAAGCAATTATATGCTGCACATCAACCGGCAGATCGAATCTTGCCGCAATTGCAACGCCGCTGAAAGGATGGCGGAGTAGTTTGCCTTCTCTGCAAGTTCCTAGTTTCCCATCAATGATTTCGTATTCAAGCAGTTTACCAACATCGATTAAAATTGCTCCAGCAATTAAATAATCCATGTTGATATCCATATTAAAATTCTTTTGTATCGTTTTTGCAATATCAACCGATAATTGCACACACGTTCTTTTATGATTCATAAAAGTGATATCGCAATTATTGATTAAAAGAGAAAATGGAATCTTCTCTAAATCTTCCGGACTGAGAACACTATTTTCAAGAGCGTAAATCCAACAGTTGGTTACTTTTTCTCTTAATTCCTCATTTTCAATCCACTTAATTTCAGGCCAAATTTCTAAGACTTTGTTTCGCATAAATAATCCTCAATTATAAATTTCATTAAATTTTACTTGATCTATTTTTTTTGAATAAAATTTTGTACGCTTCATAAGCTAATAAAACTGCAAGACTAAAAAGTAAAAATGAAATAACTGCAAGTGTGATGTTCGGAGTGGGAATGATATTATTGTAGAAAATCATTCCTAATGCAGATAAAGTTACGATGAACATAAATACCATTGGAATGAATGAAAATAGATACTTCTGTTTTGTTGATCCCAGCCAAACGGTAATTGCTAAAAGCGCAAGAGCTGCAAGCAATTGATTTGCGCTTCCAAACACAGGCCAAATATTCATCGTCTTGCCGCTAAAAGTAAGTATTGACGCAAAGAATAATGTGACAGCGGTACCGATGTAACGGTTGGATGACAACAAAGATTTTGATTCGCCATTTCGAGACGAGAAGTATTCCTGAAATAAATATCTTGCTAACCTGGTTGAAGTATCAAGCGTTGTTAAAGCAAATGCAGCAACGCCTAGCGCCACAACTGACTGAGCAATTTCAAAGGATATGTTCAATAGTGGAATATGAATAGCAAAATTAGCAATTCCGGTTGAGAATGCGCTCACTGGTCCTTCGGAGGTAAGCAAATCAAGAAATTCCTTTCCACCCATTGTAGCGACAGAGAGCATTGCCAAAACAGCGAGTAGTCCTTCGAGAAGCATTCCGCCGTAGCCAATAAATTTTGCGTCGGATTCTTTATTTAATTGCTTGGAAGTAGTTCCGCTTGCAACTATTGAATGAAATCCGCTAATAGCGCCGCAGGCAACCGTAACAAATAATGCGGGGAATAGGAATCCAAGTTTGGGTACAGAAAATTCGGTAAACAGTGGCGTTTGAATGTTAGGATTTGCAAACACAACTCCGATAATTCCACCGAATAAAATTGCGTAAAGAAAAAAAGAATTTAAATAATCTCTAGGTTGCAGTAAAATCCAAACGGGCGTGACTGAAGCAATAAAAATATAAACGAATAAAATGACCATCCATATTTCTTTACTTAGATGGAGCGGAAAACTCTGACCTAAATAGACAGCGGCAATCAGTAATAATACTCCTCCAATCGTTGAAAGCCATAACGGTAATTTGTATTTATAAAATAGTAATCCGAAAAGAACAGCTATCAGAATGAAAAGCAAGGATGAAGTTCCAGCGCTTGGAATATTCACAAAAGTATCAGCGATAATTATTCCAAATACTGCTATTACTAAAATTAGTGTTGACCACGTAAAAAATATAAAAAAACGTTTCCCCGCCAATCCCATATAAATTTCTAAAATAGCTCCTATTGTTTTTCCTTTATGTCGCAAAGACGCCATCATTGAAGAATAATCGTGTACGCCTCCGATAAATATAGACCCTGCAATTATCCACAAATACACCGGAAGCCATCCAAAAACGACCGCAAGCACAGGACCTACGATTGGTCCTACACCAGCAATGGAAGCAAAATGATGACCGAATAGAATAGGTCTTCGAGAAGGGATATAATCAACATTATCTCGATTTTCATGAGAAGGAGTAGAATTGTTGTCATCAACACCAAATTTATTCGAGAGGAATTTTCCGTACGTTCTGTATGCAATAGTAAATGCAACAATTGCAATA
The DNA here is from genome assembly GCA_018829545.1 of Bacteroidota bacterium. GTDB lineage: Bacteria > Bacteroidota > Ignavibacteria > Ignavibacteriales > Melioribacteraceae > JAHJTX01. The sequence goes on from JAHJTX010000299.1 coordinate 5,794, forward strand.
AATAGAATTAGTATTCCGCTCAAGTAAACCTCTTGTTAAAAATCAATCAAACACGGAGCACGCAGGTGAATAAATATTAATGACTCACCTTACGCAAAAGGATAAAAATTGCAGGGCGATCCGCTGAATCGATCAGTCAATTTAGTTCAAATTATTCAATTAATGAGCGAAACAGAGTTTCGCTCTACATTTTTGCGTAACATGAGTTAATGAATACTTTATTGCCTGCGCAATCAATGGCAATAAGTATTATAATTTTGAAATTATCGCATCTGTTAATTGCTGAGTAGTATTTGCGCCACGAGAAATAGCCTGCGCGCCGCCTCTAATTTTCATCATATCATAAGTTTTTACTTTACCTTCAAGAACTACTTCTCCAATAGCTTTTCGGATTCGATTTGATTTTTCAATTTCACCAATATGATCGAGCATCATGCATGCGCTAAGAATCATCGCAATTGGATTAACGATAGAAGGATTCAAGTTTTCATATTTTGGAGCTGATCCATGAGTTGGTTCAAAAACAGCAACTGTATCGCCGATATTTGCACTGCAAGCAAAGCCCAATCCGCCGATTAAACCGGCAAAACCATCACTAACAATGTCACCGAACATATTTTCAGAAACTAATACGCCGTAATCCTCAGGGTTCTTTGTAAGCCACATCATTTGTGCGTCAATGTTGGTATCCCAAAGTGAAATATCAGGATATTCTTTTCCAACTTGTCTACCAATCTTAAGAAACATACCAGAAGTTTCTCTCAAAACATTTGGTTTTTCGCAGACGGTAACATTTTTATATCCGAATGTTTTTGCATATTCAAATGCTGCGCGGATTATTCTTTCAGTTGCCTGGCGGGAAACTATTCTAGTAGAAATTGCCATATCTTCACTTTTAACGTGCGCAAATCCTTTCATTTTGGGATGTGTTTCAAGCGCATCTCTTACAATTTTAGGAGGATTAGTCCATTCAATTCCGCCGTACATTCCCTCAGTGTTTTGTCTGAAAATTACTGCATCAACCAAAGGTTCTTCAAAGCCGCCTTTACCGTTTTTGCGGATGAAATTTAACGGATTACCCTCGAATGACTTGCAAGGACGCGTGCAAATATCAAGATTGAAATGCTGTCTCATTCCAACAATCGGACTGAAATAAACATAACCTTTGTCCTTTAACTCAGCAGCCAATTCTCTTACAGCATCGTCTTTAGGTTTGCTTGTAATTGCGCCGAATAATCCAATTTTGTGTTCCTCCAATAAATCAAGAGTTCTTTTTGGAAGCGCGTTACCTTCCTTAATCCAAAAATCCCAACCAATATCACCGTGAACATAATTTGCTTTAAATCCTGCTGCTTCCAACACTCTGATGGCTTCAGGTAAGACCACTTTGCCAATGCCATCGCCGGGCATAGCTACAATAGTTCTCATTTGCGCGAAATCCTTTTTTAAAGTGAATTGAAAATTGATGTGTAAAGTTAGAGAGTCGGGAAGTAATACGCAAGAAAAACCGCTTTTTTAACAATAATACGACTTTTTTAGAATCGGATGTCAATCTGCATAGCTAATCTCGATTGAATATTTCCCTTCATTTCATCATTTCCAGACCCGAAGGAATCGACTTCCGGTTTGAACGTTTCACTATATTTTATTCCGACAATATAATTATTCAAAAGATGATATTTAATAACTCCGTACCATCGCACACCTTTACCGTAAAGCGGCGCATTCGTCATAACCCCGACAAGGTCATTCTCAAATTCATAAATTCTTGAATTATATGAATCCGTGTCGAATAAAATAATTCTTCCGATGAAATATAAATTTGGATATGGATTACTTGAAAAATCTTGGTACAGAAGTAAACCATTTTCAGTAGCGACAAGGTCTTTATATCTGCTTAATTCAATTCTAGTTTTCAGCTTTATTTTTTTATTGGGTTGATAGGTTAGATTGATTCTATACTTATCCGTTGTTTTAGAAGCAACTATCTTGTCACCCAAATTTTCCGTAAAAACATCCTCTTTCTTCTCAGTTTTGTAGCGTACTGCAATGGTAGAATTCTTAAAAATTCTTTTTTCATAATTGAATAAAAAATCCCGCCCGCTCAACTGAAGTTTAGTTGAATTATTTCCTTTTGGGAAGGAGTAAACATCGTAGTAACAAGCGAAATCTCCAAAAGTGTTTCGAAATTTTACTCCGGCATAATAACCGGTTTCATTATTAATGCCGGATTCACTAAACCCGTTTGCGTGAAACGAAAAATAATTTGGGCTGTAATAACGCTGCGAGAAAACGATGGAAAAATTTTTGAGTATGGAAAATTGAATTGAATTTATGGTCGCAAAATTCGTGAAGCTATATGCAGTTTCGCCGTTGATAAAAATATTTTCATTTCTGGTATTGTAAGCAAGCGAGGCATAATTAAATTCTTTTCCAGTCGGCAGCAGGTTGTTATTTGGAGTAAATGATTTATCAAATTCAGTATGGTGAAAAAGCAAATTTAAGTTGGTTTTACTTATCCGATACCCGAGCATTATTCCGGAATTTATCTCGCTCAGCGCATCATTATTTCTTAGCTCGGATTCGGTTCTATGATAGCCTGTGTAGTTCAACGAAGAAAAACTATCATCGGTAACTGAAGCATCAACAGATTTTGAAGAATAGTAAGTTGAGACATCAAGATTTTTTGTGAAAGTTTTTTTTACCGCAATGCCGGAGAAAAAATTATTTTCCTCTGAACTGACAAAAGAGTTTATTCCATTACCGCCTTTTATTAAAGGATAGACCGGCTCAGTTCCTTTGGAGATTGCATACGGAGCCCAGTTTACTAAACCCATTCCAAATTCAGCAACAAACCCGCCAACAATTATATTATCAAAATAAAGTAGATCATTCACTTCAACAGCAAACGTTGAAAAATCATAAAAGCTTGTCTCACCCGCGTCTTTTTCGATTAGGGCTTTTACTTGAAGTTTATCCTCAAAATTAATTTTTACTCTCTGATATGATTTGAGCGCTGATCCAGGGTACCTGCCATTAATAATTCCTTCTTTATCCTGCAAATCGGAAATTGCCCTCGAGCGAAATTCGAAATCGAATTTGGAATAATTAAAATCAGATTTTTTATCCAAATCCTCTAAAGCAAAAAATAATGTTATCAAGCGAAATGTTTTATCATCAATTCCATCCAATGATTTTAATTCATCAAAGGAAAATATCTTTCCAAATTCAATGCGGTATTGAATAATCTTTTCAAATATAGAGTGGTCAATAAATGGTATTCTCAGCATCAATTCGATGGGAGCTGAGTTAATGTTCAATTTATTTTCAAGCAGCTCTTCAATACGGATGTAAAAATCGGATTCCTCTTCATCTAATAAAGCGTCTTCAAATAAATTCTCCAATTCCTCCATATTTAGTGGTTCAGTCTGTGCAGCGATTTGATTGGGAAACAAGATGAATATTATAGTAGAAAGGACAATTATGAATGTTTTTCTTTGGGAAATCATATTTCATCAATGTTTATGATCACCGAAGCTTGATGTGTATATCCCAAATCGAGATGATTAAAAACCGCATAGTCAAATTTTACGAAAACAATGTTGAATCCAACACCCGCAGAAAAAGAATTGGTTCCTGTTGCAAAACCGGCTCGTAGAGATAAATATTCTACTAAATTATTTTCAATACCAAACCGGATTGACTCTTCTTCAGTTATCTCTTTTTCAAAGGCGCCCGTTATTGTAAATGAAAAGGGGAGTGAATAAGCGCAGCCCAGTTGTATGCTGGTAGGGATTTGATTTTTACTCTTCCCATACGATGATCTTGTAATATTGCTTACCGCAAATCCAAATTTCAATTCTTCCGTCATTTTTATTAGTAATCCCAGATCAGCAGTGATGGAAGCAGTATGCCCATAATTCTGAATATTTAGATAATTATACGTAATAGCCAAACCCGTATAAATACTTTCTATAACTCTCGCTGAATATCCGACGGTAAAAGTATTTTCCTTATAAAGTTTAAAACCGTATTGAGATATTCCAAAAGCGAGTGTTCCAAAATTAAACGGATGGGAGTACGCGATAAATGTATTTGAAAGCTGTTTTAATTCAAATGGCGCGGGAGAATAATAGATGCCAACTTCTTTTCTCATTAATTGATCTAGACCAGCGGGATTGTAATAAAGCGAAAACACATTATCACACAATGCCACCGTTGAATGAGACAAGGATATTTCTTTCGCACCTGGATTTATTTGTGCGGAACTATTAACTTGAAGTGAAAGTACAATAAAAAAAACAATTATACTTATTTTTCTCATATGACTTATATATTATATGGAATGACCCAACACTTTTATAGGAAAATACAAATAACTGAGCTTATAAAATGAAAAATTTTATTTTTTTATTATTAATTATTCCGGCTACGTTTGTTGCCCAAGAACTTGATGCACGGATAACAATTAACTATGAACAGCTTTCTCCGGCTTATAAGGAAAAACTCGACGTATTTCAGAGACAGATGGAAACATATTTGAATAACACAAAATTTACTGAAAATGTTTGGGAGTGGGAAAGGATTAAATGCTCGTTTAATATTTTCTTTACTTCAGCTTCGGATGAAACTAAATACGCAGCGCAGATCGTTGTAACAAGTCAAAGAAAACTTGAGAAGAGTGAACGTTATTCTTTGATGCTAAGCGTAATGGACAACACGTGGAAATTTGTTTACGAGAAGAATCAATCGCTTTATTTTAATCAAACGGATTTTGAGCCGCTTACAAGTTTATTGGATTTTTATGCTTACTTAATAATTGGACTTGATGCGGATTCTTACGAGCCATTTGCGGGCAGCGCCTTTTTCTCCGAAGCATTAAATATCGCGGTAATCGGTTCCAATACGAATTACGCTGATTCTTGGGCTTACAAAAGCACCGGATATAATAAACGCGCATTAGTGGAAGATTTAATGGATGCCAATTATCAGTCCTTTCGTCAGGATTTTTATGAATACCATTATATTGGCTTAGACCTCTACACTCGCGATAAAAATAAAACCTTTGCAGCAATGAAAAAAATGATAGTAGGCATAAAAGCAATAAAGAAAAAATTGAATAAACGAAGCATTTTAATTGAAACTTTTTTTGATGCAAAAAGCGGTGAGTTAATTGAATATTTTACCAATCACAATGATAAATCCATTTTCGAAGATTTGATTGTCGTCGATCCGGGAAGAGTTTCAAAATATATTGAAGCATCCAATAAATAATTCTCAGGCGCCGAGCTTGGCGCCTAATTCAAATTTATTTCAAGAATTTTATCACCAATCTCCATATTATCCACAACTTCAATTCCTTCCACAACAAAACCGAAATTAGAATATCTTCCATTAAGATGGTGATGACTGCTGTGCATAACGAACCACTGAGAGCCCTCTGTATCTTTTCCGGCGCTTTGCCAAATCCGTTGGAAAAATCGTTTATACTAGTAATCATATTTGAGTTATTGTGAATGACGACATTGCCTAGAGCAGCTAATGCATCGGTTGAAAATCGACTTGAACTTCTGGCTTGCTCAAACAGATAATCTGTGGAAACCCTGCTTTCACCAATATTGCTAAGGGCGAAAGAGATGTATTTTACCGTAAAATGAAAAATCCAGATCAACTATAGTTGGTATGAACAATGTGTCGGCGCTATGAGCGGCAGCTAATAAACCAGCGATAACTCTTCTTGATTCTTTCGACTCAAGATAATCGCGGATAATTTCTTTATCGAACGATCTCTCAAACACAGTGGACACAAGCGCAGAATCTCTTTCAGTGTATTGAGAGAAAGCCGACTGAACCGCAAGGAAGTTTATAAGAAAAACTAAAAGTATTTTATAATATCTGATCAAATTGGCATCTGATAAACGCGATACTTTTTATAAATTTTTCCTCCCATAACTTCTGCGCCTCGGTTCATCATTTCGTTATCTTCTAAAATCCAACTAGCTTCGCCCATCATAATTCCAATTTTTTCTGCTCGTTTAGTTATGTCATAATAAAACGCTGCATCTAAGCCGCGCTTCTGATATTCAGGAATTACGCCAAGCGTTAATACTCGAGCCCATTTAATCTTTTTTCTTTGAGTGAACAATTTTATAAAATTGAAAGGGAAAAGTCTTCCATTGAAATCTCGGAACAATTCGTTGAAGTCCAGCATAACTAGTGCAAACCCTACGATCTTACCTTCAATTTCTCCGAATACAACAAGCGATGGCTCTATAAGCGGTTTCAATTCTTTTGCAAGATTTTCAATTTCTTCGTCAGTCATTGGGATAAAACCCCAATTCGGAGCCCACGCCTTATTATAAACGTATTTTACTTTTTCAAGTTCACCTTTAAAGTTTTTCATATCGATCTGGTGAATTGTCATCTTTGATCTTTTTTGAGCAATCTGTGCAACTCGAATAAGTTTTTCGGAGCTAAGTAATTCCGGATTCAAGATACGATATGCGAATAAATCTTTTTCCTTTTTCAATCCGTAGTTGTCTAATAATTCCATATAGTAGGGCGGATTGTAAGTCATCATAATTCGAGGTGAGTCGTCAAATCCTTCAATCAAAAGGGCGTATTCATCGTTACTCGATGGGTTAGCCGGGCCGCGCATTGCATCAAGATTTTTGCTCTGCAACCAATTTTTAGCAGCGTCTAAAAGTGCGCCGGCAACTTCCTGATCATTTACGCATTCAAAGAAACCAAAGAATCCAATGTTCTCATTGTGGATCTGATTATGAGTATCGTTTTTTATTGCTGCAATTCTGCCGACATACTCTCCGGCTTTTTTAGCCATAAAGAGTTCCATTTCTGCATTTTTAAAGAAGGGATTTTTTTTCTGGTTCAGAATTTTTTTCTTATCCATCAAAAGCGGGGGAACCCAATATTTATCGCCCTTGTATATCTTCCAGGCAAATTTGATAAACTTTAAGATATCTTTTTGAGAGTCTAATTTTTCGATTACAACGCTGGTCATGTTTCCTCCATATCAAAGAGGTTGTGAGAAAAGTAGTTAAATACAATAAAACCACAGAGAAACACTAAGTGTAACTGAGTGAACTTAGTGCCTAAGTGGTAAAAAACAAGAATAAAAAACTGCACAAAGAATTAATCAATCAGTTCACTTTAGATTAGATTTAATTCTTTACCAACTTTTTTGAATGTATCTATTACAAAGTCCAAATGCTCCTCCTCATGAGTAGCCATATAGCTCGTTCGCATCATCTGTCTGCCTTGAGGTACACCCGGTGAAATAAAAACATTTACAAATACACCTTCATCATATAATCTACGCCACATTTGGAAGGCGATATTGTCGTCGCCAACAATTACGGGCACTATGCCTGTTCGTCCTTCAATCACTTTAAAACCAGCTTCCAATAATCCGGTTCTAACTCTTTGTGCGTTGCTAATCAGTTTTTCAACGCGCCAGGGTTCAGCTTCAAGAATATCCAGCGCTGCCATTGCGGATGCAACTGAAGCAGGCGTTGGCGAAGCGCTAAAAATTAAAGCGGAAGAATGATGTTTGATAAAATCAACAACTTTTGCGTCAGTTGCAACAAACCCGCCAAGCGATGCAAATGTTTTGCTGAAGGTTCCCATTGTTAAATCTATTTCATCAACAAGATCGAATTCGCTGGCAGTGCCGCGTCCGCCTTTTCCTATAACGCCAACCGAATGCGCATCGTCGAGTAAAATTCTTGCATTGTATTCCTTAGCTATTTGATTCAACGCCGGCAGGTTTACAATCTCTCCGCCGGTGCTAAATACGCCGTCGCTTACTAATAATTTTGGTACATGCTTGTCAATTTTGGAAATTACGCGTTCTAAATCTTTCATATCGTTATGCTTGTATCGTAACAGATCTGCAGTAAGTCCCTTAGCCATTAAATTCGCCACTTGAATACAAGCATGATTGTCCTTATCGGAAATAACGTATTCGCCTCTGTTCACGAGTGTGGGAATTATACCCTGCGCGGATTGATATCCGGTGCTAAACAACATAACCGCTTCTTTGCCGAAGAACTTTGCCATTCTTACTTCAAGCTCTTCGTGTAAGTCAAGCGTTCCGGTTAAGTATCTTGAACCGGAACATCCGGTGCCATACTTTTCTATTGCTTTAATAGCTGCTTCTTTAACTTTAGGATGGGCGGTTAAACCAAGGTAGTTGTTTGAACCGGCCATCACTTTTTTTCTTCCCTCAATTTGAACTACAGGTCCCTCATTCTCTTCGATCGCTCTGAAGTAAGGATAAACTCCCAGAGCTTTAATTTCGTCAGCACGAGTAAAATCATAACACTTTTTAAAGAGATCCAAATTAGTCCTCCTACGGATAATTTAATTTCATATTTAGTATTTTTACAAATAGGTGTGCAATCTATTACTTATTACAAATAAAATCAATTTGGAATATTGTAGAAAATTATAGGACATGATATGATTTCAGTGGTTACTGGAGCAAGCGGATTTGTAGGCAGCCATCTAGTTGATCTACTTTTAAAGGAAGGTCATACCGTTAGAACGATAACGAGAAAATCAAGCAGCATGAAATGGTTAGAAGAGAAGAATATAGAAAACTATTCATGCGGTTTGGATGATAAGAATAACTTAAGAGAAGTGTTGACGGACGCTGATTGTTTATTCCACGTAGCTGGAGTTGTGAAGGCAAAAACGAAATCAGATTATTACGCCGGTAATGTTACAACCACTAAAAACTTGCTTGATGTTTTAATAGAGATAAATTCGCAAATAAAAAGAGTTGTTGTTATAAGCAGCCAAACAGCATGTGGTCCATCATTAAATGGTGTTGTCTGTACAGAGGAAACGCCGCCTCATCCAATTAGCACTTACGGTAAAAGTAAATTAGCGCAGGAAGAATTAGCAAAAACTTATTCCAATAAATTACCGATTACGATAGTGCGTCCACCGGCAGTTTACGGCGAGCGCGATACGGAGATCTTTTTAGTGTTCAAGACTTATAAGCAAGGGCTTATGACATTAATCGGATTTGCTAAAAAAGAAGTGAGCCTTATTCATGTTCAGGACTTGGTTGAAGGCATTTATCTTTCTTCGATTAAATCAGAAGCTGTCGGCAAAACTTATTTTATAAGTTCAAAAAAATATTACAATTGGAAGCAAATCAGCTCAGTCATTGGTGAAGCATTCGGGCAAAATGCTTTTGAATTAAAAATCCCTCACACGATAGTTTATACAATTGCTGCGATTGCACAATTCTTTTCGATATTCAGCAGTAAAGCAGCTACATTCAATTTAGAAAAAGCTAGGGATTTTGTGCAATCAGCTTGGACTTGCGATATCAGCAAAGCGGAAAGGGAACTGGGCTTTCATCCAAAAGTCTCAATTGAAGAGGGAATTAAACGCACAATCGATTGGTATACAGAACAAAAGTGGCTGTAGGGAATTGACTTTGATTTGAAAAATAAGTGAGTTTTTGTTTCTCGTGTATCTCCATTACCAAAACCATGCGCAATAATATTTGTATTAAAATTAGCTTCGAAACTGTTGGCTAATTTCCACTCAATTTCCTTTGGAGCATTAGGAATTATAAATATATTTTTGAGTATGATTCCGGAATGCGAGGTAAGATGATCGATATGCCAATGAATTATTTTTGTTTTTTTTGCGTGCCGCTTTAACCTGTGCGATAGATTCTTTTGTGCGCTGCCTACGTAATAATAATATCCTTTTGGGAAAGACAGATCGGCAAATTTTTTAACCCCAATCTTAAAGTCATCAAGCGCAAATAATTCCAGCATATAAATGCCTTTATCAAAGTTAGTTATTTTCCGCACCTTCCTTGATCCAGGTTTTAATGCCTTCAATTTGATTCTCTGTTAAAGGAACAGAGCGCAAGTCAAAAGGAGGCATAATTCCTAAACCCAAACCTTCAATTCGCCACACCAAAATGCTGGTTTCAACCGAATAAGGAACAACAACATTAGTTTTTCGAACATTCGTCCATGTTGTCATGGAATAATCACCGGCACGAGTTGCATCGTCATGGCACTCTGCCGTAGCGCATTTGTAATTAAATACCGGTTGAATGTATTCCTTGTAGCTAACATTCTTAGATGGGATTTTAATTGTGAGGCTATCATCACAAGAAACAAATAGAACAGTTGCGAAAAAAATA
>JAHJTX010000300.1 GCA_018829545.1 Bacteroidota bacterium
GGGGCGCCGCTTATCGGCAACGCCGTTAGCAGACTTAAATCGAATTTAGGAGTTCTAAAGTTATGGTGTTCGATAAGAATCATAAAGAAGTAAAAGTAGGATCGTGGGTAAAAGTATTGCATATTGACCCTGATTTTATAATGACATTCACTTCTAATGAAGCAGAAGGAATAAGAACCATGTTAAATCAAGTTTTAGAGGTGATTGAAATCGCGCATGGCAAGGCACTGGTAAACCATCAATTTAATAGATATCACGGCTTTAACTTGGCTTTAGATTCAGAAGAAATGGAGCTAGTAGATAATTCATGCTAACAAGGCTAATTCAGCCGACGCAAAAAACGCGCGGATGATCAGCAACGTTAGGTGCTTAGCAAAAACAATAAATGTTCTGGAATCAATAAAATGAAAAAATCTTTATTTATTATTGTTAATTTCTTGATGATAGTATGTAATTACGCCCAAACAATTCAAATAGGTATTGGTGGTGGCTCAACAATAGTTACTGGTAAGGAATTTTATACAAAGGAATTTAATAATGGATACTTATACGAAGACAGATTTGAACTTAATGCTGTTGATGGTTTGAACTTTAATTCAGAATATAACCTAAACCTAAAAGCTCGTCTTTTTTTTCCTAATAACCCATTTATTATTTATAGTGAAGTTAGCTATAATTCACTGATTGGAGAAGGAATGGTTAGAAAAGTCTATTCTGATCCACCAATGCCATATATTCCACCACTACAAAAATCTGAATCTAAAAGTAATTTAGTTAACGTAAGCTTGGGAATTGAATATGAATTCTTTAATAAAAGTATTACACCTTTTTTATCAAGTGGTATCGTTCTCAGTTATTTAGGAGATATTAATGTCGAAACAATGGATAATAATTATGAAGGTAAGATAATGGAAGGAGGAATACGCTACGGTTTTGAAATAGGTTTAGGAGTGTATTACAATTTTTATGACAACTTTTTAATAGGCATTTCATCACAATATTCTATGAATAATTTAATCGGCAAAAAAGAAGCTGAAGAAAATATAAATACTGTAAAAACCAATATTAATATTTTGTATGAGTTATAGAATGCACCTAACAATCGGGTCAGGCCGACCGCTCATATGCTCCGGCTTTTTTCTGATTTTATAGTTTTATGTAATCGCTTAAGTTTGTAGTTTGCGTGTGTCGTGTTAAGTTAACTTTTTTATAAATCTTCGGTTGATGGAGTAATGCTGCATTCTAGTTTGGGTCGGCGGCTTACCCTTGGCCGTTATGTGTTAATTGCAAATAAAGGAGTGTAAAATGAAGACAGCGTTTGTTTTTTTTATGTTGCTATTTGTAAATATAATAGCTCAATTGGAATTTCATGTTACTTCAGATAAAGAAAGTTATGAATATGGAGAACCTATTTCAATTACATGCGGACTAATAAATAAGACTGATTCAACTATAGGAATACTCTTTTCAAGTTATAGTTCGTGTCAAGCTTCATTTGAATTTGACAACTACACATCGTCTAATTGGTCTGCTTGCCTCCCAACATTTCAAGAAATCAACATACCTGCAAAATACTCTAGAGAATATAATTGGGTTCTTCATCCAGAAATAATTGGCTTACCAGGAACAGGTGGTCAGCATAAAGTAATATGTAGTATATCTTATCGCTTTCAACCTGATATATTTTCGGAAATATTTAGCCAAAGCGACACAATTAATATCGAAGCTCCAATGTTTTTAGGAGGTCAACTGAATGTATCTTTTGAAATAGTTGATGACTCACTTGTAACGATATTAAGAGATAGTCTTGGAATCGGAGTTGTGGAAAGAGAAGGTTCATCAAATATATATGAAGTTTGGCAAATTCAAAATATAGCAATTGACAGTATTTACACAGATTTACAAAACAATGATTTGCTGAAATCAGTAGAGTATAATAGATTATTTGAATACAACTCAATTGATTTAGTTACTTCAGTGAATGTATCAAACCAATTAGAACACTCTTATTATTTAAGTAATGCTTATCCTAATCCGTTTAATCCAACAACAAAGATTGAATATTTTATACCAACTGATACAGAAATTAAAATAGTTTTGTATGATATACTTGGAAATAAAGTGAAAACTTTGGTAGATGATTACAAGAAAATGGGAAATTATACAATTGAAATTAATGGAAATAATCTCACAAGTGGAGTTTATATCTACAAAATGTTAAGTAAGAACCATGCTATTTCTAAAAAAGTATTGTTAATCAAGTAGCACACATAACCAGCATTTCCACCCAACCGCTTTTACGCCTAGCGTGTTTTTCAAGTTGGGTAAGTTTTAAATGTGTAAGTTTATGAAAATGAGTAACAAATTAACCCCGCAAATTGAGCGGGGCAGATAATTTTTTAATAAAAGGCGTAGGCAACTTGTCTTTAAAGTCGTTCAAAGCGGACGGGTGAAAAGCGACGCCGTTATATGGCAAAATATTGAGGTAAATATGAAGTATATCAAAGAATTATTTTATATTCTTATGATTGCAGTAATATTTCTGGTTTATGGTTGTAATCCAGCATTGTTAACAACATTACCAAAACCAATAGGAAGTGTTTCAAAGACTGAAATAATAAATAATTATCTAAATAAGAACACTTTTGATCCTGTTGAAGGTGCCAGTGACCTCGAACGTTATACAACCTAATTAGTAAAAAGGAAATGATAAATGAATTCAATTAAAATACACCTCTTGTTGTTTTTAAGTTCTATAATGATCTCAAATCTATATTCACAAACTGAACAATTTAATTATTTATTAGTAAAAAATAATAAAATAACTTCCCCAGATGTTATTGAAAAAAATAACCACATTTTTTTTGATCGTGAAATATTTGGGAATCAACATCCTAATACTATTCGAAAACAATCTTTTGATAATATTACTATTGTTGATAGTGTAATTATAATAACTTCTACTGGCGGGAAATATAGGATAACGTTTGGGTTTGATTCCAATTGGAATTGGACCTCAAAGTTATTAGAAAGGTGGGATGGTAGTCAATGGGCAAATCGGCGGCTAACTACTAATGTTTTTGATTCAAACGGAAATATGACTTTCTATTATTATGAGATATGGGATGGTAGTAAATGGGTGAATAATTATCAACAAGAAACTTATACATATAATTCAGATGGAAATATGACATCACATTTAATTGAAATTTGGGATAGCAACCAATGGGTAAATTCGTGGCGACATGCTTATACATATAATTCCAACGAAAATATGACTTCACACTTAATTGAAAAGTGGGATAGTAGTAATTGGGTGAATTCATGGCGTGAAACTTATGTTTTTGATTCCAACGGAAATATGGCTTCATATTTCAGTGAAAAGTGGGATGGCAGTAATTGGGTAAATTCGTGGCGGTTTTCTTACACCTATAATTCAAATGGAAATCGTATTTTTTATTTATCTGAAACGGGTGATAGTACTCAATGGGTAAATAGGAGTCAAATGACTTACACCTATAATTCCAGCGGAAATATGGTTTCATATTTGATTAAAACTTGGAATAGCAGTCAATGGGTGCTTTATAAACGTGCAACTTACACGTATGATTCCAATGGAAAAATGACTTCAGATTTTCCTGAAACTTGGGATGGTAGCAAATGGGTGAATAGTAATTCGGGAAGTACTTACACGTATGATTCTAGCGGAAATATGATTTCTGCTACATATGAAACTGTGGACGGAAGTCATGGCGGTCAAGATATATTTATTTGGAGATATACTTACACGTATGATTCCAATGGAAATAGGACTTCGCATTTTTCTGAAACTTTGTATAACAACACATGGCAGAGTGACTGGCTATATACTTACACTTATGATGCCAATGGTTATATGATTTTTAGTTTATTTGAGTCATGGTATGGCGACAAATATGGAACATTCCAGTTTTTTGACTCATTTGGAAACTCTTACGAATATAGCGGATCAGAAATAAATATATATTATAGTACAATTACAGATGTGGAAGAGAAAGATTTTATCATTTTAGATTTTGCTTTATCACAAAACTATCCAAATCCATTTAACCCGAGTACAACAATAGAATATTCAATACCCAACGATGGATTTGTTAAATTAAAAGTATATGATGTTTTGGGGAAAGAAGTAGCTAGTTTAGTTGATAAAGAACAAGCAATGGGTAATTACAAAATTGAGTTTAATGCTTCATCACTTACTAGTGGAGTTTATTTTTATAGATTGCAAAGTGGGAGTTTTATAAAAACTAAAAAATTAATTCTTTTAAGATAGTGCTTAAAGTTTAAGGGCGGTTACATAACCATTCGCTCAACATTGACGGCTTACCCACTTGGCTTTTATAGTTTGTGGCAATAGTAAGTGTTTTTGGGCTTAGTTAGTTTGTGGTTGTTTCCCGCCGCAAGTTAGCTTTGTTCGTTATACAAATTTGTCAGCATTGTTTGCAAGTGGGTTTTTCTAAGTTTCTGTTTTTGGTTTTCGTTTTAAAATAAATTACGGTGTTCTTTGGCTAATTGATTTTTATCGTTTCGTTTTTGTTTAGTGTTCTGTGAGGGGGGACGAATAAGTAAATAAGGTATGCACCTATTTAGGCACAGATTCAGAAATGAATAAACAAGACTATGATGAAACCTAAAGATATTGGCTCTATTCTAAATATTGATTGATTTGTATTTTGATTAACTCCGTCCTTTAGAGAGTATGTGAAAAACATCAAACTCACCCTAAATCCTTCTCTTAGAAAGAGAGGGACTTTTTAA
>JAHJTX010000006.1 GCA_018829545.1 Bacteroidota bacterium
ATTAAGATTTCTATTGTTAATTCCAATCAGTTTACTCAAAGAGAAGTCAATTTTGTGAATTTGATCTTGAGAATGTAACTCCAAAAGCACTTCCAAATCATTTTCAAACGCAGCGTGAGTCAACTCAGCAATTTGATTCGATGATAGTGCCTCAGCGATTAATAATATAGCATCGGCTCCAATCGATTTCGCCTGAAAAATTTGGGACTCGTCAATTATAAAATCCTTTCTAAGAATCGGACAGTTTTTAAATTTTGCTGCATCCTCTAAATATTTTACCGAACCCTTAAAAAAAAGTTCATCCGTTAAAATGGATACAGCAGATACTTCATTATTGAAATAAGCTTTAGCAATTTCGAGATGATTGAAAATATTTCTAATAATTCCTTTTGAGGGACTCGCTTTTTTTATCTCTGCAATAATTGAAACGTTTGTGTCCATGGTTAGTGCAGCGGAAAGACTCAATCTTTTACTGTGGAAAAATTCACTGTCCTTAAAGAAAGAAAGCGAGTAATCACGTTTCAGTTTTTTCACTTCATGTTTCTTTACTTCTAATATTTCATCTAAAATGTTCTTCATGAATTTGAAAACTCAATAAATGATTTTAATATTTTAGCAGCTTTACCGGATAGAATAGAATCCTCCGCTGCATTTCTACACTCTAAAATATTATTCGAAAAGCCTGCTGCGTATAGCGCCATCGCCGAATTAGCAGCAACAACATACAACGGAGCGCTGCGATTACTCTTGAATATACTCCTAATTATTTCTGAATTGATTTGTGCGCTATCTCCTTTAATTTCACTTAATTGCACAGAAGGGTATCCGAAAGTGTCATTGGTGATCTCGTAAGATTTATTCTCTTCGCCCGAATTAAATTCTATAATATTTGTTATGCCGGTCAAGGTTATTTCATCCAAACTATTATCCGTGCAGACGAATAAAACTTTTTCCATATCAAGTGAAGCGCAAGCCTCCGCCATAAGAGCAGATGTGGAATTATTATATGTCCCAATAATTTGTCTTTTTACTCCGGCAGGATTTGTGAGTGGCCCCAAAATGTTAAACACTGTTTTCATTTTTAATTCTTGGCGAACCGGCGCAACATATTTCATTGCAGGATGGTAAATAGGCGCGAACAGAAAAGCAATTCCAATTTCTTTTAAAGCTTGCTCAGATTTTTCAGGAGATAAATTAACATTCACTCCGAGAGCTTGAAGAACATCTGAACTTCCACATTTACTCGATACAGATCGATTACCATGTTTAGCGACCGGAATTCCAGCGCCGGCAACTACAAAAGCGGAAGCCGTTGAAATATTAAATGTTCCACTTGCGTCCCCGCCGGTTCCGCAAAGATCAATAGTGTTAGCTGTCGGCGCTTTGATCTTTATACTTTTACTCCGCATTGTTTGAACAAATCCCGCCAGTTCATCTTTGGAAACGCCCTTTATTTTTAACGCAGTAAGGAGAGCGGCAAGTAGTGAATTGTTCACTTCTCCGTTCATAATGGCGCTCATAAGAAATCGAGATTCATTAATTGAAAGATGATAGCCGGAAATAATATTTTCGATGTGCTTTTGAATCATAACTCTAACCAGTTTTTTATCAAATTTTCACCTTCATCTGTTAAAATAGATTCGGGGTGAAATTGTATTCCTTCGATTGGAAATGTTTTGTGCCTCACTCCCATTATTACTCCATCGTCGCTCTCAGACGTGATCTCCAATACAACAGGAAGGGAATCCCTTTCAATTACAAGCGAATGATATCTTCCAGCAGAAAAGTTTTGCGGAATAGATTTGTAGATAGTTCTTCCGTCGTGATGAACGCAGGAAGTTTTTCCATGCATTAGAGTAGGAGCGCTTACAATTTTACCGCCGAATGATATTCCGATTCCTTGATGACCGAGACAAACGCCAAGTACCGGAATTCGATCACCAAGAAATTTTATTACTTCAAGCGCCACATTAGAATTCTCCGGTCTTCCCGGTCCGGGTGAAATAATAATCTTTCTTGGTTTAAGTTCAGTGATTTCATCAACCGTAATTTGGTCATTGCGCTTGACGAAAATATCGCTTGTAAATTTCCCAACGAGTTGAACTAAATTATATGTGAAAGAATCGTAGTTATCTATTACTAATATCTTCATCAATTACCTCAGCGTATTTTAACGCACTTTCTAACACTGCAGATTTATTTCGAATCTCTTTTAATTCCAATTCAGGTTTACTATCGGCTACAATTCCAGCGCCAGCCTGCCAATAAATAGTATTGTTCACAGCAAACAAAGTTCGTATTGCAATGCACATATCCATATTACCATTAAAATCGATATAGCCAACAGCGCCCGCGTAAACATTGCGTCGTAGTTTTTCATACTCATTGATGAGTTGTATCGCCCGAATCTTTGGAGCGCCGGATACAGTACCCGCCGGGAAACTTGCTCTCAATGCATCAATGCAGTCAGCGCTCTCTTTCAATTCTCCTTCGACTCTCGAAACAATATGCATAACGTGAGAGTATTTATGAACCTTCATCTGCTCTGTGAGCGAGATTGAATTGTAATTACAAACTCGACCAAGATCGTTCCGTGCTAAGTCTACAAGCATCACGTGTTCCGCAATTTCTTTTGGATCGCTTAATAAATCTCTCTCCAATTCTTCATCTTCCCGGATAGTTTTGCCTCGTCTTCTTGTTCCGGCAATAGGCAAAATTGTTGCCTTTCTATTCTGTACTTTAATTAAATCTTCCGGCGACGTACCGATTACCGAAAACTCATCACCAAATTCCATGAAGTACATATACGGAGAAGGGTTGATAATTCTCAAAGCTCTGTAAACATTTAGAACATCTCCTTGGAACTTGGAGCGGAATCTTTTTGATAGCACCAACTGAAAAACATCACCGTTATATATATTCTCTTTTGCTTTTTTAACTTGCTCAAAGAAATCATTTTCACTGAAATCTTCGAATGTATTTTCCGAGAGATTAAATTTGCTTTTATAATTAGGTTCAGATTTTAATTCAGACTTTAGTTCATTAATGTTATTCCTGCCATGATTATATGCCTCTTCTTTGGAAGCAAAGTTTTTGGCGGCGACGTTGGCGATCAAAATTATCTGGTGTTTGTAATGATCGAAAGCGACAATATTTTCGAAAACACCCATAATTGAATCGGGCAGCTTCAGTTCATCTTCACCATCAAAATCAATTGAATTTTCAATTAAAGAAATATTCTCAAATCCTATGTAACCAACCAATCCGCCGGTAAAATCGGGCAATTCCTCAATTCTTGGATGCGAATAGTTCGAGATTTCTTCTTTAAGATAATCAAAAAGATTACCTGTGATTTCGTCCACATTTTCAGACGATTGTATTGAAATTATCTCTCCATTTGTGCTGATCAATTTTCTTGGGTTCTTGCCGATAAATGAATAACGGGCAATTCTTCCGATTCCTTCAACCGATTCCAATAGAAAACAGAATTGGTTTTTATCACGAAGTTTCAAATATGCTAAAACCGGAGTGAGCATATCCGCCGTAATCTTTTCATATACCGGAACTACGTTGTACGATTCGGATAGTTCTTTGAATTTTTCAAAAATCATTCATACCTCATAAAACAAAAAACCCTTCTCAGTGATACTAAGAAGGGTTTAAAAATTCTCTATTCACTGATCAATCTAAACGGATATATTCCACCACCAAGCCCATACTGATCTTAATACTTCTATTTGATATTTAAATAAATTTTTCATCGCGGGTTGAAAATATATATTTTCTATTTACAAAGTCAAGCAAAGTATAAATCATTTATTCAAAACAAACCAATTCTCAATGGTTTTCCTGTTGCTCAAATCGAATGATTTATGCGAATACTCATTCGTTTTGGAGGAGTAGATATAATCTTTGCTCCATTGGTCAGCGTTGTTAATTGTTTCTTCGATGGCATCAAGAATAAATTCTAATTCTGAATTTGTCATTGTCGGATGAAGAGACATTCGAATCCAGCCAGGCTTCTCTGATAAATCCCCTTCGTTGATTTTATCGGTAATTTTCTTCGATCTTGTCGGATCGACGTGCAGAAGATAATGCCCGTAAGTTCCGGCGCAAGAGCAGCCGCCGCGCACTTGAACGCCGTATCTATCATTTAATAAACGCACAATCAAATTGTAATGCATGTTTTCAACGTAGAATGATATAATGCCCAATCTATCTCTCGTTTCGTTTGCAAGCAGATGAAGTTTTGGGATTTTGTCAAATCTATTGAAAGCAATCTCCAACAGTTCTTCCTCTCTTTTAAGAATTTTTTCAACCGACATTTCTTCTTTTAATTTAATGCACAACGCAGTTCTAATTGCTTGTAAAAATCCAGGCGTACCGCCGTCTTCTCTCATCTCAATATTGTTAATGTATTTGTGCTTTCCCCAAGGATTAGTCCAATCAACAGTTCCACCACCGGGATGATCGGGTACTTGACTTTTGTACAACTTCGAGTCGAAAACCAATACACCGGAAGTGCCAGGACCTCCTAAAAATTTATGCGGAGATAAGAAGATTGCGTCAAGCTTTTCTGCCGGGTTGTCCGGATGCATATTAATATTTTCATACGGCGCGGAAGCCGCAAAATCAATGAAAGAGTAACCGCCATGTTCATGCATTATTTTTGACAGTTCATAATAGGGAGTGCTTATTCCCGTAACATTCGAACAGGCTGTAAATGAACCAATTTTTAATTCACGATTTTTATAAGCGATAAGCGCTTTCTCAAGACATGAAGCATCAACGAGTCCTTTTTCATCCGGCTCAAGAATTACAACGTCCGCAATAGTTTCCAGCCAAGAGGTGTGATTTGAATGGTGCTCCATGTGCGTGATGAAAATTACCGGTCTTGCCTCTTTTGGAATTGTGGTGTATTTACTTAACTGTTCGCAAAGTTTTAGTCCAAGTAACCGCTGCAGCTTATTTACAACGGTCGTCATTCCGGTTCCAGCTGTGATTATAATGTCATTAGGTCCCGCATTTACATGATTCTTAATTATTGATCTAGCGTAGTTGTAAGCATTTGTCATCATCATTCCGGTAAAAGATGATTCCGAATGCGTGTTGCCCACATAAGGTCCAATCTTTTCCTGAATAATTTTTTCTATTGGATTATAAAGTCTTCCGCTTGCGACCCAATCTGCATAAAGGATTTTTTTTAATCCGTAAGGCGATTCAAATGAATCATCAATCCCAATAATGTTTTTCCTGAACCGCTCAAAGTATTTTTCTAGAGATGCCATTAATCACGTACCAAAATTTTATTTGCCAATATAAGAAAATATGACTTGTGAGACTAAATCACTTCAATATTGGTTATAGAATATGAACTTTAAAATGGGAAAATATAAAAGTCAATTTCAAAATTGAATTTGACGCTCATCACGTAGTTCTGAATAGTTTCAAAACGCAATTAACTTCAATTCCAGGATTTAACTGGCAAAGCTGGAATCAAGCTGCCGCTTATTGTTTTCAAAATTCATTAAATGCTGAAGCGGAAGAATTTGTAACGCTCTATATTTCTATGAACGAGAACGAAACTAACAGAAATATGTATGGTTACGTTTTAATGAATCTCAAAAAAAACGAAGAAGCGCTTAAAGTCTTCAAAAAGAATACAGAAAAATATCCGCAGAGCTGGAATGTGTTTGATAGTCTTGGTGAAGCTCTGAATAAGACAGACGATTCTTCCGGAGCAATTTTTAATTACAAAAAAGCGCTCGAACTTGCACCTGCTAATCAAAAAAAAAGAATAGAGGATATTCTAAGCGCTCTAAAAGCGAAATAATTTTGTAATCGATGAGGCTGTGTAATTACAGCCTCTTTTGCTCTTTGGATGAGCTTAGAGTGAATTTGTAATGCAGGATTATTTGCTTAGTTTTGTACAATTCGTACTGAGAGAATAAATTAATGGAGCAGAAGTTTCATTCCAAATTAGCTTCGTTGTTTTTATCCCATCTATAATTTAATATATCTTCATGGAGAATTGTGTTCAAAAAAATAACAGCAATATTAAAAAGAACTTTTTTTAATATTGATTCATCTGCAAAAACTCCACTAGTTTTAAAGGTGGAACCTAATAGAAGAATTAAAACAGAAAGAAAGAAGGATTTTCAGGAAAAAAATAATTGGCACATCAGTCAATTTGTTGTGCATGAAAAAGAGGGTAGTAAGAGGTTTCACGATTTCCCGATACCTCACAGAATTATGCACGCCATTCAAGATCTAAATTTTCAATACTGCACCCCAATTCAAAGCGGGATTATGAGTTTTTCCATTAGTGGACATGATGGCATAGGACAGGCACAAACCGGCACCGGTAAAACGGCAGCGTTTTTAGTAACGATTTTCGCGCGTGCAATCAAGGAAAAATTATTCGATCACCTAATCAATTCTTCGCCCGCAGCTTTGATTATCGCGCCGACTAGGGAATTGGCAATCCAAATTACAGAAGATGCATTACTATTATCAAAATATTTTCGATGCAATATTGTTTCAGTTTACGGGGGAATGGATTACAACAAACAGATCAATTTACTAAAGAGAAAAAAGGTTGATCTCCTCGTCGCAACTCCCGGTAGATTGTTGGATTTCATCAATCAAAAAATTGTATCGCTCAAGAATGTGAAAATTCTTATAATTGATGAAGCAGATAAAATGCTTGACATGGGTTTTATCCCCGATGTTAGGAAAATTGTGAGATACACTTCTTATGGGAGTAAAAGGCAAACCTTATTTTTCTCTGCAACCATGACCGATGAGGTTAGGAGACTATCTAGTTATTGGACTACAAAAGCAAATATTATTGAAATAGAGCCTGAAAGAAAGACACTCGAATCAATTGAAGAAAAAATATATTTAACTGCGAGTGAAGATAAATTCAGTTTACTTTATAATATTATTTCAAAAGAAAAGCCGAAGCGAGTATTAATCTTCTGCAATAGAAAAGACGAAACAAAATTAATTTACGATAAGCTTTTTTCGCTTGGATTTAAGTGCGGTATTCTTTCGGGCGATATTGATCAGCGGAAGCGGTTAACTACGCTGGATAAATTTAAGGAAGCCGCTATAAATGTCCTCGTTGCCACAGATGTTGCGGGTAGGGGAATACACGTTGAAGGAATTGACTACGTAATCAATTACAATTTACCTGTTGATGGTGAAGACTACATTCACAGAATTGGACGAACCGGCAGAGCCGGCGCAAATGGAATTGCCATAAGTTTTGCCTGCGACGATGATTCTTTTAATATTCCGTCTATCGAAAAAGCGTTGGAAAGGAAACTAGTTCTTCTTCATCCGGAAGATGAATTATTATTACCGCCGCCGGAGCATAAGATTGAACGCTCGGCGCCTCCAAAACGGAAAGGCAGCGGACAAAGAGGACCAAATCAGAAACGTAAATTCGTTCCAAACAGAAGAAAACAAAGTAATAGTAGAAATAAAGGTAAAAGTGGATAAAAAAAACCGTCATCTTGTGGATGACGGTTTTTATAAAATTATAAATTTGGTCTAACCTAAATAGACTTGTAAATTCTTACTTCTAGAGGAATGGCGCAATCGCAATAGAGCTTTTTCTTTAATTTGTCTTACTCTCTCACGCGTAAGATTCAACATCTCTCCAATTTCTTCAAGAGTAGCAGAATAATCAGTATTGATTCCAAAATAAAGTCTAATTACTTCAGCTTCTCTTTCTGTTAAAGTGGAAAGAGATCTTTCAATATCTGTTTTAAGCGAGGACGTCATCAAGCTTGTATCAGGTGAAGGTTGCTCTGCATTTGAAAGTACATCAAGCAAACTGCTCTTATCATTATCGCTCTGACTGAAAGGGGCATCAACAGATACGTGTCTTCCGGCAACTTTTAATGCATAAGAAACGTCTTCAACAGACATCTCTAAAACAAGAGCGATTTCCTCTGTTGTTGGCTTTCTTTCGAATTCCTGCTCTAACTCAGACGCAGCTTTAGAAATTTTAGTCAAAGCTCCAACTCTATTAAGCGGCAGTCTTACCATTCTGGATTGATCGGCAATTGCCTGCATAATAGACTGTTTAATCCACCAAACAGCGTAAGAAATAAATTTAAATCCTCTAGTTTCATCAAACTTCTTTGCAGCTTTAATTAAACCGATATTTCCTTCGTTTATCAAATCGCTTAAGGGCAAACCCTTATTTTGATACTGCTTTGCAACACTTACAACGAAACGAAGGTTTGCCTTAGTTAATTTTTCAAGAGCGTCATGATCGCCCTTCTTAATTCTAATAGCTAATGCGATTTCATCGTTAGCGGTTATTAAATCTTCTTTGCCTATTTCTTGAAGGTATTTGTCTAAACTTTGGCTTTCGCGGTTGGTAAACTGTTTGGTGATTTTCAATTTTAGTTAACTCCTTAATGAAATTACCTTTCTAAATTCTATATCTTGCTAATAATTTGGAGAAAAGACGCTCTGTCTATAAAAGAACTAATAAAAGAGAAAAAATGTTCCAAAATTCGGAAAAAAATATTATTTTTAATCACTTTTTATAAGTTCTTATGAGTCACTTCTTACAATAAAATAAGTCAACCTCAAAAAGGTCAGCATATTTTTCCAAAATTAGCCACAAAAAATAAGAAAATTAGGAAGGAATATCAACCGTTAAAAGTACATTCTCAATTGCCTCTTTTAACGAATTCTTCGGTAAAGCTCCCTGCGCCATCTGAGGTTTGTCGTTTTTAGGAATAAACAATAGGGAAGGAATGCTTCGAATTCCAAAAACTCCGGCTAATTCTTGCTCAGCTTCGGTATCAATTTTGTAGATATTTATTTTTCCCGCGTATTCTTCAGAAAGTTCTTCGAGAATTGGCGCAACCATTTTACACGGACCGCACCAATCTGCATAGAAATCGATTAATGCGGGTAATTCACCTTCAAATTTCCACTCTTGGTTAGCTGTATAATTAAAAACTTTCTCTTTGAAAGTCTGCGCTGTTAAATGTTCAGTCATTTTTATTTCCTTTTTTTTGTAAATCGTTTATACGTATGATGTTCTTAGCTTAAAATGGATTCAAAAGGGAAAAAACATTTTTGCAATTACTGTGGAATAGGAACTAACTATTCAATAAATTAGTTTTCAATCAAAATGATAAATTAATTAACGAATAAAGGAGGTATCATTTATGATATTTATAAAGAAACATGGTTTAGCAATTTCTTTATTACTCTTCGTAGTAGCTTGCAGCACAGTGGCAATTACGGGCAGGAAACAGTTGAATATTATTCCCAGTTCTACAATGCTTTCAATGAGTTATCAGCAGTACACCGATTTTTTGAAAACTAATAAAATCAGTGCAAACGCTCAAAACACTGCCCTTGTTAAAAAAGTCGGTGGAAATATTAAAATTGCAGTTGAGAAGTATTTTGCTCAGAAGAAAATGACATCCGAGCTTAAAGATTTCCGATGGGAATTTAATCTAGTAGAAAGTCCTGAGGTAAATGCCTGGTGTATGCCTGGCGGTAAAGTAGTTTTTTACACCGGAATTTTACCTATTACGCAGGATGAAAATGGAATAGCGGTTGTAATGGGTCACGAGGTTGCACATGCAATTGCAGAGCACGGAAGCGAAAGAATGAGTCAGGGTCTTATAACTGAATTAGGCGGCTTGGCTCTTTCTAAAGCATTGGAGGAAAAACCGGAGCAAACTCAAGCTTTGTGGATGACTGCATTTGGTTTAGGCGCCCAAGTCGGTGTGCTTCTTCCGTTCAGCAGATTACACGAAAGCGAAGCAGATCACTTGGGTTTAATTTTTATGGCGATGGCAGGATATAATCCAAATGAATCTGTTGCGTTTTGGGAAAGAATGGCAGCTATGAAAGGCGGACAGGCTCCTCCGGAATTTTTAAGCACTCATCCTTCGGATCAAACAAGAATAAACGATCTTAAAAAACTTATTCCGGAAGCAATGAAGTACTATAAATAGTAGATTGGATAGAAATTACAAAAGAGCGGTAAAATTTATTACCGCTCCTATTTAATCCGGATTATTATTTTTTATGCTCGTAAATATGAACATCTCTCTGTGGGAATGGGATTGAGATTCCTTCTTTATCAAACTCCAATTTAACGTTCTCAGTGATTGCGAAATATACATCCCAATAATCTGCTATGTTAATCCAAGGTCTTACATTAAAATCAATGCTGCTTTCGCCAAGACTGCACACGATCACAGCAGGTGCCGGGTCTTTCAAAATTCTTGAATCTTGCTGAACAATTCGCATTAAAACAGATTTTGCTTTTAAGATATCATCACCGTAACCAATTCCAAATACTAAATCAACTCTCCTAATTCCTTTGGTCGTATAGTTCACAATTTTATCAATTCGTAATCATTGAGTTCGGAATTATTATCGTTTTATTATCAGCCGTTTTTAATTGAGTTGTGAAAATGTGAATTCTTTCGACAATGCCTTCGCTCCCGGAAATTTGAACCATATCGTTTACAACAAAGGGTCTGAAAATGATGAGGAGAACTCCTGAAGCAAAATTGGAGAGGGAACCCTGAAGCGCTAGACCAACAGCTAAGCCCGCAGCACCGAGTACAGCAATAAATGAAGTCGTTTCAATTCCCAATTGATTTAATGCTGCGACAACGACAAAAGCTAAAAACGCAAAGTATAGTAGATTAGTTGTAAATGAAACAAGAGTTGCGTCCACATTATTCTTCACGAGTAATTTGCTTAATGCTCTCTTTATCAGATTTGCAATTCACTTACCGACTATTAGTATAAAGATTGCGCTGATCAATTTGATGCCAAAGAGAGACAAGTAGTTATAACCTTGCTTTAATAATTCTTCCATAATTATTCCTTCGTGTTAATTAATAAAAAGGTGAATCCAACTCATTTACTTGGATTTAAGCGGTGTGAGGATTGAGTTAAAAGTGGATAATTATTTTGATTTACTGCCCAAATCAAAAACCGCAAAAATCCAATCACTAGATCAGATTTTTACGGTTAACAAATAAATAATAAATCTATTCTAAAATGAATTTAGAATAATTTACTGCCAACGGCAGTATTGTAAATCCATTGAACTTCTACCCAAGCTGGGTTATCAGGTGTTCCACCGCCGTAGCTAGTAATTTTTAATTTCGAGGAATTTCCATCGTTATCATACAAGAAAACATAATTCGTTTCTCTATCGGTCATGCTGCTTGCCCATGTTGCGTCCTTTGCAGGTGAATCAACGCCATCGCTTAAGTTAGAAGCAGAACCTACTTTGAAAAATGTTTCGCGAGTCATGTTTGTATGATTACTTGAACTGCGGACTAAAAATCCGTTAGAATCGTAATAAATATCGACGTCAACTTTGTTTGCTGATGAAATTCCATAAGCCATTCCGGAAGATAAATCTAATCCGCTTGGTTGACTTGCAGTAGTGCCTGTTGTTTCCCA
>JAHJTX010000301.1 GCA_018829545.1 Bacteroidota bacterium
AATTTCCTTTCCATTCGTCTTCTCCTAAATACTGATTTTTCGATGAATATTTGTGCAGCTTTACCTCCGGTGTATGCAATTGTTAACACACCCGAAATAATTAAGAACACGGTAAATATCTGTCCCATAGGGCTGAGAGGTCTAACCTCCTTAAAACCTGTTGTAGAGATCGTAATAATTGTCATATAAAACGAATCAATTATACCCCAATTTTCCTCAACAATTTCGTAACCAATTGTGCCAATGACTACGATAATCAGCAGCGTTAATAAACCGTATCTAAAATGTAAAGCCGGATTTGAACCCATACCAAATTCTAATTTTATGTACCCCAAAAAACAAAAAATAAATCTCAATTCCAATTTTTCTAAAAATAAGTTCGTTTACCGACAAATTTCCTGCATTCGCCGAATACATCTATCTTCCATCAAAACAGAATATTAACTTTGTTCCGAGCAATTAATTAAAGGAGAAAACATGTCTAATAGCAATCACACAAATATAAGAGCATGGTTTGGCGTAATAGTTACATTACTGGGTGTTTTATTTCTATTGAAAAATTTTGATATTCTCGATTTCGAATTCCCTTTCCAGATTTTCAGTTTCTGGTCGATTCTAATTATCATCGGTTTTATTTTGATTTTTTCATCGCACAATAAATCGACGGGAGTAATTTTGGTTGTGATCGGCGCGATTGGACATTTACCCGAAATGTGGCCGCTTGTTCTAATTGCACTCGGTATTTATATAATATTGAAAAAATCCGGCGCTAGCTTTTCTTCTGAAAAATTCGAAAAGTCATTTTCCGGATCTGCTTCCAACGATTTAATTAACGATACAGCGATTTTCGGTGGAGGCAATAAATATTTTCAATCGGACAATTTCATGGGCGGAAGTATTACTGCAATCTTTGGCGGATCGGAAGTTGATTTTATTGATTGTAAATTAGCTGAAGGCAATCACGTTATTGATGTGTTTTTTATGTTCGGCGGAGCGACTTTAATTATGCCTTCCGATTGGAGAGTTGAAATTGACTTGGTTCCAATTTTCGGCGGATTTTCGGATAGACGAAGAAAAGACCCAAATATGGTTCCGCAAACAGACCGCAAAGTTGTTTTAAAAGGACTTGTTCTTTTTGGCGGCGGCGAAATAAAAAATTAATAATTTCTATTTGGATTGAAATATGAAAAACGAACATTCAAAATCAATTATCGGGTTACTGCTTATCACAGTCGGAGTTTTATGGATCGCCGATAATTTTTCATTTATTCCATACGAGATATCGCGATATATTTTTACGTGGCAGTCAATTCTTATTGTAATCGGCATTATATTTATTTCCTCGTCAAAAGACCGGTTCGTGGGTTTTCTACTCATCTTCCTTGGAATAATGTTTCTGCTTAAAAAATTTCACGGTCTTTCCTTTGGCGACATGATACATGATTTCTGGCCGGTAATTCTAATTCTATTCGGATTATCAATACTATTCGGGAAAAAAGATAGACACAAACAGATTGAAGTGGAAATAGATGAAGAAAGTAAATTCACCGATTTTTCTCATGATGCAATTGATGAGTTCTCAATATTTGGCAGCCTTAAAAAAAATGTTGTATCTCAAAATTTTAGAGGCGGAAAAATCACAACTATTCTCGGCGCATCAATCGTCGATTTAAGAAATTCAAAACTTGCAAGCGGAAGACAGGTTTTGGATTTGATGACCTTTATGGGAGGCGTTGAATTAATCCTTCCGTCCGATTGGAAAGTGGTTATTAACGTAGTAACCCTGTTCGCGGGAATGGATGATCAGCGGAGAAAAATGCAGCAGCCACACGTCACAGAAGAAGATGAAAATGTTCTTGTAATTAAAGGATTGGTAATATTCGGCGGCGCCGAAATTAAATCCTAATTACGATGAAGAATCCGTATCTAAAAGGGAAAGATATATTTTCAGGTTATACAGCAGCATGGATTTTAATCGCGCTGACGCAGGCATCCGTTTTTTATTTTTTTCTTGAAATTGACCTCGACAAGTCGGTAATCGACAGCATAATTTCCAATTGTATTTTCTTTTTAATCGGGATAGGACTTTGGTTTCCCTCTAAATTTATTTCTTTTGAAGAGAGTTCAACATTAAAAATCCTCGTAAATCATCTAACTGCCGCGCTTGTTACATCGGTGATATGGGTCGCTCTTACGTATTTAATTATGAAGCAAATGTTTCCGCTTTACGAAACAACCTTGATGTCCAGCTTATTATGGCGGTTCTTTTTGGGCATTCTTTATTATCTTCTCCTTACCGCACTCAATTATGTAATGATTTACTATAACAATTTTCAGAATAAGATTTTGGAAGAATCGGAATTGCGGGCGCTTGTTAAAGAAGCCGAGCTGAAGACACTGAAGTATCAAATCAATCCGCACTTTATTTTTAATAGTTTGAACTCGATTAGTTCTCTAACATTAAGCAATCCTTCAAAAGCTCAGGAGATGACGATTTTACTTTCTTCTTTTCTTCGGAATACTCTATCAAAAAATCTTAAAGAAAAAAATTTATTGAGCGAGGAAATAGAGAATTTAAAATTATATCTTAATATCGAGAAGATAAGATTCGAAGATAAATTCGATTTCATCTGCGATATAAATAAAGAGTGTGGTGAAGTTCCAGTTCCGAATATGATTTTACAGCCAATTTTGGAGAACGCACTAAAGCACGGAGTTTACGAAAGCGTTAAAAAAGTGCAAATAAGACTTAACTGCACAAAAGGAAAAGAGTATTTAATTATCGCCGCTGAGAACAATTATGATAAGGACGCTTTGCCCCGCAAAGGAGAAGGAATAGGATTGATAAATATTAAAAACAGGTTGAGGCTAATTTATAATCAAGACAATCTTTTAACAACAGAGAAA
The DNA here is from genome assembly GCA_018829545.1 of Bacteroidota bacterium. Classification (GTDB taxonomy): domain Bacteria; phylum Bacteroidota; class Ignavibacteria; order Ignavibacteriales; family Melioribacteraceae; genus JAHJTX01. The sequence continues at coordinate 2,908 of JAHJTX010000301.1, forward strand.
AAGGAAGGCAGTTTTATTGCAAAACTTTATATTCCACTTGCGTTGTAACTATGGACAAATTGAAATGCATTATAATTGACGATGAAAAATTGGCGAGAGATATAATTTCAAAATATCTTTCGAAAATTGAGACGGTTGAACTCATTGGCGAATGCGGCAATGGCTTTGACGGTTTCAAAATGATAAATGAGCTTAATCCCGATTTTGTTTTTTTGGATATTCAAATGCCAAAACTTACCGGATTTGAAATGCTTGAACTTTTTGAGAATCCTCCCGCAATTATTTTTACTACCGCTTTCGATCAGTATGCAATAAAAGCTTTCGAAGTAAATGCAGTCGATTATTTACTGAAACCATTTTCTGAAGATAGACTGAATGAAGCCGTAAAAAAAATAAAGCAAATCCTAGAAATTAAAGGTAGTTCATCTAAAAAGCTGAATGCATTAA
>JAHJTX010000302.1 GCA_018829545.1 Bacteroidota bacterium
AATCTATCAAACAGATGCAGATATAAAACCCGATGATAATAATAAAAAGTTGACTATATACTTGCACAAACTCAATCACTGGAGAGATGATAAAGCAGTTGAAATTTTGTGCAAGGAATTGAATCAAACTGAAACAAAATTTCCCGGTACCGTCTTGGTCATCAACTACAAAATGGTGTCATCTTGAAATCCGTTGAGGTCAGTTGTTCTGAGTTTAGGCACGGTGGGGTAAATGAAGGCTTTACAAGCTTATATTTTGGGAGTGTAGAAAATGGAAATGGTGCAGTAGTAATGTGCAATTCTACAGATAAAACAATACTTTATGAAATTCTTAATAGTATAGCGACAGTTTATAAATGGAAAAACTACTATACACCTATATTGAAAAAGGTTATAAAAATTGAAACTGTTGGATTATCAAAATATGTTGACAAATATACTTCTAATGATAGAGAATATATTATTTCACAAGACAAGGACAATTTATTTTTAGAGCTAATTGGACAGAAATGGAAAATTTATTTTACATCAGAGACAGAATTTTTCATGTACCAAGCGCCAGGTATTGACCATCAATTTATTTTTGACAACAATAAAATCCAAGCATTTCAAATTAAACTGAATGGAGGAAGAAACATTATTGTAAAAAAAACTGAATAAAAACTGCCTACAACATGGGTTTGCCAAAATGGGGGCTGACGAACGAAGGCTCAAGTTCAGTATTTCAATTTGGCTTTAGTACAAGGGTTGGGCTGACGTACCCTGATTTCCCACACTTCGGCAAGCCCAAAACCGTTGTGCGTCATGCAAGAGAACTGAAAGGTTGGAGTTTAATATGAATAAAAAAATAAATTATATCGGCATAATAATAGGGGTACTTATGATGACAAGCAGTAGTTCACTGAAAAATGTTTATTTATCAGAAATTAAAACTGATATTGAAAAGCATTCTAACTTTCCGACAGAAACCATTACAGAAAAAGATATTGCGACTCTGCCTATACCTGTTCAAAGATATTTTAGATATTGCGGTTATATTGGCAAAGTAAAAATGATTAATGCAAAAATTGACCTTGAAAATGTTTTATTTAAAAGAGCACCAAATAACAAGTGGATGCGACTGAACTGTTATCAATATAATTCGGTATCTGCACCAACGAGAATTGTTTATTTGAAAAATAATATTTTAGGTGTTTTTCCTTTTGAAGCTCGTGATAAATGCCAAAATGGAAAAGGAAATATGCTTATTAAACTCTTAAAGGTATTTACTGTAGTTGATGCAAAAGGTGTAGAAATGGACAAGTCTGCATTAGTAACAGTTTTGTCGGAAACATTTATTATTCCAACTTACGCATTACAGGAATATATAGAGTGGAAAGCAGTTGATAATAATAATGCCATAGCAACTTTAACATATAATGACGTAAAGGTAAGTGGAACTTTCAAATTTAACGATAATGGAGAGATGATTAGCTTTTATACAGATGACAGATATAGTGCAGAAAAAGATGGAACATATAAAAAAATTCCTTGGTCAATTGTAGTGGAAAATTATAAGGAAAAGGATGGAATTAAGTTCCCGAGCGAGATAAAAGTTATATGGCATAATGAGAGTAGTGATTTTGAATATTTTAAAGGGACAATTTCAAATATAGAATATAATGTAGTGAATTCATGCACGAACGCACAACAATATGTATAAGTAATGGTGGGTAAAGTACTAAATATCAAGGTCTGTGGCTCGTATCAACTTCATCTCGGTTTGATAGTGAAGTGCTCCGTAATCCACCACTACTCATACATTTACCGTTATCCATCATTTTAAAAAAATATTTGCTAATTGGAAAATATGTATTTACTTTGTAGTTACATTTAATGAATATAATTATGGAATTACCAATAATACAAATCGGGAACTCCAAAGGATTTAGGCTTTCTAAAACTTTGATTGACAAATACAATATCAAAGACAAGGTTGAGCTTATTCTTAAGAAAGGCTTTATCATTTTAAAGCCTATTTCACAACCAAGAAAGGGGTGGGACGCAGCATTTAAAGAAATGAATGAAAACGGGGACGACCAACTTCTATTCAATGACGTTTTTGAAAATGAAAACATAGAAGAATGGATTTGAACCAATATCAAATAGTGCTTGTCAATCTAGACCCAACAATTGGAAGCGAAATAAAGAAAACCAGACCTTGCGTTATTATTTCACCTGACGAAATGAATAAATATCTGCGGACAATTGTAGTAGCTCCCATGACAACCAAGTCGAGAAAATATCCAACAAGAATTGAAGTAAAACACGACGGTAAAATTGGTTGGATTGTAATTGATCAAATTAGGACAATTGACAAACAACGTATTATCAAAGTTCTAGGAAGATTATCTCAACCTGAAATTAAGGAAGTTAAATCAGTAATGAAAGAGACTTTTATAGACTGATTGAAAAGAAAAAACGATGGGTAACAATGCGTTATAAGTCATTGGACAATAAGTGGTTAAATTGGAGTAACGGGCATTAATAAAACAGTAAAGTAGCTAGACAGTTGGATGCTTTGAATGCCCAACGCCTCATACGCTTAACGTTAGGCAACATTGAAAAAAATCCGTTGCAAATTCAAATATTTTACTTATCTTTGACGTTAGTAATGTGAAAAGATATGATATTATCCTTTGGTTCAAAAGAAACCGAACAGACTTGGAACGGAATCCGAGTTAAAAAAATGCCGATTGAAGTTCAGAACGTTGGACGTAGGAAATTGAGAATGCTGAATAACTCGCAAGACATTTCGGATTTGAGAATTCTACCATCCAACCGACTTGAAAAACTTGGTGGAAAATTAAGTGAATTTTATAGCATTCGAGTTAACAAACAATGGCGGATAATCTTCATTTGGGACAAAGGAAATACAAGCGAAGTAGAAATAATTGATTATCATTAAAAAGAAACAAAAATGGAAAAATTAGCAAATGTACATCCGGGTGAAATTTTGTTCTATGAATTCCTTGAACCTCTTGAAATTTCAGCCTATCGACTTTCAAAGGACTTGAAAATACCACAGACTCGAATTTCGGAAATTGTAAAAGGAAATCGCCGAATAACAGCAGACACAGCTTTGCGATTGAGTAAGTATTTTGGGAATTCTGCAAAATTCTGGCTTGGCCTTCAAGATGATTTTGACATCGAAGAAGAAAAAGAAACTAAAGAATTGGAGTTGAATGAAATAAAGCACTTTGAAAATAAAAACGTTGCCTAACAATGGCTATAAGTAATTGCTTGTTCTCGCCTCTTTGGAAAATCCTAACGGATTTTCCAGTTGGTTTTGTACTTGCAAAGGTTCGTGCCAACTCACGCAACTACTCATAGCCTAGTCCGTTATGGGCAAGCATTAAACCGACACTAAACAGACGAATATGATTGAGAATTTTGACAACATAATCAGACAATACAAGACCGACAATGAATCTGTTTACAATACTTGGTTCATCAATAATGAAGACAGATTAAAAGCATTTCGTTCAATCAGACGGGGTGTGATGCAAGTGGTTGACGATATTAAGCAAAAAAATTTCGGAAACGACTTTAAAGGAACTTCGCTTGAATTTGTGCTGACCTGCATCACCGAACAGAAACAAGTATTTGAAGGTGCAGCACATCCATTTTATTGGAAACCTAAATTACGAATCCCAGACATCTACGAAAACGAACAAAACAAAATTGCATTTGGACAGTTTTTAGAGAATGTTTTGAAAGCCACGACAGCAGAGGAAATCATTAAAGAAATAGTTCGGTTAGACGAACACAAAATAAAAGGACTGGGTCCAGCGGTCGCAAGCATACTTTATTTTCTTCATCCGACAATTATACCGCCTTTCAATACAGCAATTATTAATGGTTTCAACTTTTTATTCAAAGACAAAAAGAAATTGGGTTCTTGGAGTGAATACTTAAAAATTAGAGAGGTGCTAGTAGACATAAACAGTAAATATAAAAATGAATTTTCGCTTGACCTCGGTGCAATCGCAGGACTAATGTTTGAAATCGGGACACAGAAACTTATTATCGGCAATGACGAATATCTTTCAGAAACAGAACGCAAAAAATTAGAAACACTTATTGTAAAACGACAAACCGAAATAAAGGAGGACAAAGCGGAAGAAAGTTTGCATTCAGAAATGCAGTATCATTTATTGAAGATTGGAACTGCATTAGGTTATGATGTGATTTGTGCAAGTAATGACAAATCAAAATCGTTTAGCGGTTCAAACTTCTCATTTCTTTGTCTGCCCGCCTTTCCGATAATGAATACGGATAGAGATACTCAAAACACCATTAAGTTGATTGATATTCTCTGGTTTCAAAAAGGGACAAACAATATCATAGGTGCGTTTGAAGTGGAAAAGAGCACAAGTATTTATTCGGGTATTTTGCGTTTGACAGACCTTGCTTATTCCATTGCTGATGGTGACGAAGTTTTTTATATCATAATTCCCGATAGCAGAGAAAAGGATGTTAAGATGCAACTTTCCAGACCATCAATTAAAAATATTAAGGTCCCAATTAATTATATTTTGTTTTCAGACTTGCGACAACATTGTGACGCGCTTTGCAAGTTCGGGGACAGCCATCATATTCTTGAAAAAATCGCAAAGACAGTTGCATAGTGCGAGACAATATGGATAGAGAAAATATGCCTGCCCATAACAGCGGGTTTAAAAAATGCGTGGTGAAGTGGGTAATTGAACATTTGTATTTCAATCAACCTATTGTGCTGGCGGACAGTTTATCTCTCCGAAATCCCGCACTTCTTAAATCCACCAACCGTTATGGCTTATAATGAACAATGACCGCCCCTTGAAAAAAAAATGATAATTTTCTTGAACAGTATTCACTAATTAGTTAACTTTCCATAATGAAAAGAAAAATTGCTTTTTATGGAAATTATTTCTCAAAGTTCTATGAAAAACAAAATATCAAAACGAGAGATAAGATAGATTATGTAATTGACATCATTAAATATATTGATAGAGTGCCAATTCAATTCTTGAAATATATAGAAGGAACAGAAAGTTTATACGAAATACGGGTCTCAACGACTTTTAAACAAATTCGAGTATTTTGTTTTTTCGATAAAGGACAGATTGTTGTATTAACAAATTGTTTTGTGAAAAAGACTCAAAAAACACCCAAGCGGGAATTGGAATTAGCCATAAAACTAAAAAAGGAATATTTTGCAACTAAAAAGAAAGGAGTATAAAGATGAATACTATAACAACGTTTGAAGACCATTTAGATAAATATCACGGAAAACAAGGAACAGAAAGTCGTGCAAAATTCGATGCCGATTCATTAGCATTTAGACTTGGTGTGATGTTACAAGAAGCCAGAAAAGAAGCAAAATTAACACAAGATGAATTGGCTATAAGGACTGGAACAAAGAAAAGTTATATTTCAAGAATTGAAAATGGGAAAAGTGACGTTCAATTATCAACATTTTGCAAATTGATAGAATTTGGATTAGGTAAATCGTTGAATATCAGTATTGGATAAGAAATTACAAGCCATAACAAAGGCCCATAAAGCTTGGCGGGTGATGTGGTTTTTCGGGCGTTTGTGACTAGCTTTAACGTCGTCACGGTTTGAAAGTGAATACCCCCGTAACCCGCCACGCTTCATAGCCTCGACCGTTATGTGCCATGAATGCAAACGATAGTACAATAAAAAGTGAGAATACAATGAATACAATCTTGATGTTTTTTTCGTTAGTGATCGTGCTTCCTCAATTGGCTTTGTCGCAGGATGCTGGGACAAACCATCAGCATTCCCCTTTTCCACATCCGGTAAATGCAACGATGTCCATACCTGATCCGGTTGGGAGTTATAACATTCGTCTCAACGCGTTCCGTCAGCAAAATGATGCTACATCTGAACTTGACGTAAGTGGGCATCTGGGCTATGGGATGTTCGAGTGGGGAGGAATTCACTTGAGGAGTTTGGGCGTCAAATCCACCCCATTCACGGAAGTTATCGGGCTGGTCGGGTTGTGGCGGAATAATGAACGGACTCAGGGTATCTCACTACTTGGTATTGTCGGCATACCCACAGGAGCAAAGGCAGAAGGACAACATCACGGTCTCGCCTATCTCTTCGGCTTTACGGGACGGATTGCAAAGGAAGACCTGCTGACAAATGA
>JAHJTX010000303.1 GCA_018829545.1 Bacteroidota bacterium
CCATTTAATCCTTCAACGACAATCCGTGTTGAATTAAAAAAAAGTCAAAACGTAATGCTTCGCGTATTCAATACGCTCGGTCAAACTATTGCGGTGCTTGCAGACGACTTTTTAGCTGAGGGAGTGCATGAGTTTATCTTTAATGCATCGCAGCGCCGGAATTTATCAAGCGGGATTTATTACTATCAATTAATTTCGGCAGATCACTCAGAAACAAAAGGGATGGCGCTGGTAAAATAGCCAGCAATCTGCATAAAATTCCTTCCCCTTTTTTCAATATATTTGCACACTTAATTTATAATTCGGGAGTTGGTCATCGCGCAGAATAAGAATAATATTGTTGAAAAAATTGTTTCTCTGTCAAAGAGAAAAGGATTTGTATTTCAATCGAGTGAAATTTACGGCGGCTTGAATGGCTGCTGGGATTACGGTCCGCTCGGAGTTGAACTTCTGCGTAATATAAAAGAAGAATGGTGGAAATCCATGACTTACCGCGAAGATATTGAAGGACTTGACGCATCAATTTTAATGCACCCGCGCGTTTGGGAAGCTTCCGGTCATGTTGAAAATTTTACCGATCCGATGATTGACTGTAAGCAATGCAAAAGCCGGTTCAGACTCGATACACTGGGAGATGCAATCGCAGAAAAGAAAAAAGAAAAAATTATAGAAGCTCTTTTGGAAAATCTTGACGCTGAAAATAAAAATGAGTTCACTGCCATCAGTGAAAATCATTCAGATATTAACGAAAGATTTGAGACGATACTCGAAAATCCCAATCTTGCGCTCAAGCTTTTAAAGGAAGCTAATTGCCCAACTTGTGGAACTAAGGGAGAATTCACCGAACCGAGAAGTTTCAACTTGATGTTCAAAACATTTGTTGGGCCTATTGAGAGCAGCGATAATGCGGTATATCTTCGTCCCGAAACGGCGCAAGGCATTTTTGTTAATTTCTTAAACGTTCAAGGCGCGAGCAGACAAAAACTTCCGTTCGGCATTGCTCAAATCGGTAAGGCGTTCCGTAACGAAATCAACACAAAAAATTTCCTTTTTAGAACTCGCGAATTTGAGCAGATGGAAATGCAATATTTTGTGAGACCGGCTGAAGATAAGTCTCATTACGATGACTGGAAGGAACGACGAATTCAATGGTTCAAAGATCTTGGAATGACCGCGGAGAAACTACGATTCCACGATCATCCTTCCGATAAACTTGCACATTATGCAAAAGAAGCGGCGGATATTGAATACAAATTCCCATTTGGCTGGGGAGAAATTGAAGGCATTCACAACAGAACAGATTTTGATTTAAGCCGTCACGAAGAATATTCCGGTAAATCGCAAAAGTATTTCGATGACGAATTGAAGGAAAAATTCATTCCATTTATTATCGAAACTTCTGCCGGAGCGAGCAGATCTTTTATGGCGTTTTTAATTGATGCCTACAGCGAAGAGGAAGTAAAAGGCGAGTTGCGTGTAGTTCTTCGTTTTCACCCAAAGTTAGCTCCGATAAAAGCAGCAATATTTCCATTAGTTAATAAAGATGGTATGCCGGAAATTGCAAGAGAAATCGAATCCGAACTTCGCCCATTCATGAAAGTATTTTATGATGATAAAGGCGCGGTGGGAAGAAGATACCGCAGACAGGATGAAGCCGGAACGCCCTTTTGCATCACAGTTGATACTCAAACGCTCGATGATAGAAGCGTTACCGTCCGCGAAAGAGACAGCATGGAGCAGGAGAGAATTAAAATTGAAGAACTTTTGACTTATCTTTTGAAAAAATTACGATAGTTCAAAATTAGTTTACAAAGGAGGCGGAGTTAGTTCTGCCTCTTTATTAATTTAATCTGTACGAAACAAAAATATGTGGCTCGAATAAAGCGGCAGCTTTACGAACAAGCCCTGTGATGTTATTTCACTTCTCAATCTGATATACATTTCATCGGTAAGCAAATCTTTTAAGTGAACTTCCGGATGTTCAAAATCATCTTCGAGTTTGATTCTGCATGTTGCCGTTGAGTCTGAATAATTGACTGCAATAAGCATATTTTGACTTTCATAAATCCACAACCATGCAAGAATACTTGAATGACTTGAATCTCCTGGATATGCTTCAGAAGAATTGAGTAGTTTCCACGCACCCTTTTGAATGCAGTTATTTTTCAAAATCCCGAAGAGCTGATCATAAAACCGGGAGATAAAAGTATTTTCCGACTCAATTGCTTCTCTACCAAGTTGAACCGGCAGCTTGATTTTTTTGCCTTCTAATTGACCATCGTGAATAAATGTTAATCCCGGGATTGTTGAAAATATAATAGCAGCGGCTTTCAATTTGTGCTCATCAAATGAGTTGGCAGATCTACTCTCGTCGTGGTTTTCCAAAAATCGCACAGACTTGTTCTTGTAATTTTCATCGGCTTTCAAGTGCTCAAAAATGCCCGGCGCATTTTGATGAAGCAGTCTGTCATAGAGCTTTTTATCGTATGTAAAATCGAAACCGAGCTGTTGTAATTTCCATTCCAAATCCCAATACGCTTCGGCAATAAAAATAAAATCGGG
>JAHJTX010000304.1 GCA_018829545.1 Bacteroidota bacterium
AATGGAAAAACATCAAATCCAAATCCTTTTAAAACTTTGCTCGTACTGTTGAGCATTTCTAATTCATCATCTATCACTAATATTCTTGAATTATTCATGGGCTTCATATTCATAGTTGTTTTTCAATGGGAGATATATTTTGAATGACGTTCCTTTACCCAGTTCACTTTGCACTTCAATGTGACCGTTATGGCGTTTTACAATCGCCTTAGAGATTGAAAGTCCTAACCCTGTTCCTTTGCTCAAGGATTTAGTGCTAAAAAATGGTTCAAATATTGAATCTAAATTTGCTTGAGGAATTCCTGTTCCATTATCGCTGATCTTAATTAGAACGTAATCATTGGACTTTTGATTAAATTCAAATTTATCGATGACCGCCTCAATTTTAATTTTTGGATCACTTTTCGTGAAATCAATTGCGTTATTAATCAAATTAATAATAACCTGTTCCAATCTACTTCTGTCAAAAATAAATTTGGGAATGTTATTCGAGATTGACAATTCAATATCTACCTTTTTAGAATTAATTCTTGGACTCAATAAAAACAGGCATTCGTCTAAAAGTTCTTTCAAATCATTATTAATTGGACGGAAAGGCATTCTTCTTGAATAACTCAGCAAACTCTTCGTGTAATTTCCAATCCTCCGAGTTTGCTGCTTAATTATTTTTAATTCTTCAAAGCAATGTTTCGGGTCGCAATTGTGAAGAAGCAAAGCATCAGTCTCCGCAGAAATTATTGCAGCCGGCGTGTTAATTTCATGCGCAACGGTATCAACCAATTCACCGATAGACGCAAGTTTTGCAGCGTGATTTAATTTTTCCTGAAAAGTACGCGTCTGTTCAAGATATTTTTCCGATTCTTCTGCACGTATTCTTTTTAAGTTAATTACAAATAGAGATATTCCTAAGACGCTTATTAAAAGAATGATAATCCCGGAAATAATAAAAAACAAAACAAAATTACTTTGAACATTTTTAATTACCGCCGGTAAATATGTGGAAATTGCGAGTATCCATCTGTTTTCGCCTAATTCTATTGGGTAGTAACCCATAATCTTGTGAGGTTCATCCCCGATGCGATACTCATCAACAGAAGTTCCGTGAAGAAGCATCTTATTTTGAACATCAAAATTTTTGTGACAGTCAATGCAAGATTCTTCAAGGTCATTAATACTTCTTAAAAGCATTTCTTTATGCGATGGATGATAAATTAATCTTCCACTATCGTCTAACACCCACGCGAAATCCTCTTCGCTCAATTTAAGAGGAACAATAAATTTTTCCATGAGCCAATCAAAACTTATTACAAATCCGGTTAGATAATTTTTTACAGGTGAACCTCTGCCGAAATCTTTAACAACCATTAGAAAAAAAAGTGAGTCGCCTTCAGGTTTATTATTGAACGTAAGAACGCTTGAATAAAAGCAAAGTTCATCAGCCGCTTTCAATAATCTTTCATTATTCAGTTTTTCAATTTCAGTTTGGAACCAAACTGGGAGTTCTTTTCCAATTGAATAAATTAACTCCCCGGATTCGTTTACCGAGAAGATGGATTTAACAACTTCCTTTTCGATTTGATTGTTATAATGATAATTCACTTCTTTGAAGGAGTTTGATCTTGCGGCAATAAAATTTATATCTCTTACCAGATGATCGAAATAATATTTGATGCCGGTTGAAGCAGATTTTGCAAGTTCTACCTGCTGTCTTTGATGAATTCTTTTAGCCTCTATGAGGGTAACACTATAAATGCTGTACGTAATAAAAACGAAAAGCGAAATAATTAGCAAAGTAATTGAAATTATTGCATAACTATAAAAGTTGGGACTCTTAATATTTTTTGTAAAAAAAGAAAGCATAATTTCACTAATAATGAACAGCAATGTTAATCGGGAAATAAAATAAGAAGATTTTAGCTAATTCGCCTACAATCTAAGTAAGCAAAAAAAAACAAACGAATTTGTTAAACAGGCAAATAACATTTTATTCATTCACCTCAATTACTATTTCATCGGCAAATAACCATACTTTGCTTCCTTCAGAGTAGTGCCACTCGGGAAGGTACTTTATATTCTCTGCATGCAACTCAATAAACCGGATGTTTTTATTAATTTTATACTTGAGTCCACTCTGAAAAGTCATATTGTTATTAACCCCACGTTTTAACGTGGGGTTAACAAGCTAAAAACGAACTTTCCCAAACGGGTTTTAACCCGTTTGGGGCTTTTCGGAGTGGACTCATACTTAATGGTTTTTATTGTTCCGGACTCGAATTTAAGCGTGTCAGAAAATTCGACTCGTGTATTTTCATTTAATAATCCTTCTGTGCCT
>JAHJTX010000305.1 GCA_018829545.1 Bacteroidota bacterium
ACGGTTTATTTGCTTTTTGGAGTAGACTCACATATAGTTATAATACTCTACATTTTTCCCTTTGAAAAAAAACTAAAGGAAAAAATGAATAATGAATATCGAACAAGGAATTTCGAACAATGAAGTTAAATTACAGATTGCTTTCACTTCGAAATTCATTATTCCTTGTTCAATATTCGATTATCGTTAACATGTTATTACTAACGACTCTCTAAGAGCTTATTTTCGCTTTCATAATTCATTCACTCCCAATGCGCCAGGTTTGGGTCTGCCGGTGGCGAACATAATCTTGTTTTATATTCTTTGCCTGCGTTTTCGCATTCTTCAATTTCATCAAAGATTTCCGGGTATATATCTCCGCGGGAGAGAACGGCTCGCTTGGTGCGGTTTTGACCGAATTAGATAATATTTTCACTTATATCAATCAATTGAAAAACCTATTTTCTTTTTTGACGGTTCCGGCGTAGTAATTAGTTGATTAATTACTTGAATAATCTGCACAATCTGTTCAACGCGTTCTTTAAATTTGTTTTCGAGTTCTTTAAGTTTTTCTTCAACTTTTTTATGAGTAGAAATAATTTCCCGGAGTTTTACAAAGGCACGCATTATTAGAATATTTACTTCGATAGCACGATTGCTTTTCAGCACTGAAGATAACATGGCTGCGCCTTGCTCGGTGAATGCAAATGGAAGGTAGCGCAAACCTTTTTGGTCTGATTTGGACATCACAGATTGTGATCTCCAATTATTGAACTCTTCTTTGGTAAGCGGAAACATAAAGTCTACAGGAAATCTTTTAATGTTTCTGCGGACTGCTTGTTTTAATGCGCCACGCTTGGATCTGCAGGAGGCGGGTCCAATCTTGTTAGTTATTGTTTGCCTTGTTTTTCGCATTCGAGCATTTCATCGAAGATTTCGAGGATGACTCGCTTGGTGCGGTATTCGCCGTGTTTATCTATGTCTCCGCGTTTTACTATGGGGAAAGTATTCATTATATAATCTGCTTCTTCTTGGTTTAGACCATAGAACTTAAAATAAAGTGCATCTAACTCACAGCGGATTAGAAAACGGCGATCTTCGTCCCAAATGAATGGTGGACCATCGTAACCGCAATCTTGGGCAAATTGTTTTAAGTCATAAGCAGGATATATTAATTCTAAGGCATATTTCTTAATAAATTCAATTAATATATTATCACCTAACTTTAGCGATTAGCTCACGTAAAAAAACCTTTTGGGTGTTTAAGCGCTGTAAAAACAGTACCTTTGTAATGATGAAAAAAACAAACAACCCAAAAGGTGAAACAGAGATGCAAAAAAGCAGCCATAAAAACCAACAACAAATCAACAAAATTGAAATAACAAACAACAAAATTTCGGGAAGAGGCGGATTAGCATTCTTTCTCCGCTAGGTTGAACAAATAGGGTTTTATGAACTCTCCGAAAAAATATTGGGGCATATTCGGATATCATCAAAAGGTTTGTCATTATATCAATTCATAAAGCAAATGCCGCCTACTTTATTATTCCCGACTGGTCGGGATTAGCATCTTCATACCCGCTTGCTATTTGAAATACTCTCTGAGAAATCATTTCAGAATATTGGTGTTCGTCATAACGCGAATCTCTTTTGTCTTCTAATGCCGATTCGATAGCTTTTATTATACCTATATTTTTTTCAACTTCTTTAAGGATAATAAGTCCTGCATCAGAAGAGATATTTCCACCATCGAAATCAGCTATTATGGATTTGCCTTTTACTGGAGATAGTTCCATAGGTAAGAGTTCTAATTGTTCAGATTTAGAAGAATATTTTTGTAAATTGTCGTTAGAAATTTCAGAAACTAAGTTCAAGGGAATTGCCTCTTAATATTATCTCTACAACAACACTTAAAAAAAACCGTTGAAACGGTTACTTGAAAAGTTCGTTTTCACATTAACACCGGGATTAATCCCGATGTTAATAATAATACATCTAATCAGCCGTTTCAACGGCTTATATTGGCTATATGGCGTTGTAGGGTTATTTTGCAAGTCATTATCAAACATACTATTAGGCTGTGCAATTCCCTGTTTTTATCTGATGTTTATGAATTATTCAGGTTTAGAAGCATTAGGAAAAAAACTGCAGCTACATATACAATAAATTCAATACGGGTTGTATTATGATTAAATAGAAAGAAGGCTTAAATGAAAAGCAAACAAGTAAACTTGTTTTTAACAACTTCATTATTTTTAATTTTAGGTGTCAGTAGTATGAATGGACAAATAAATTCCAATAAAACAGAAAACAGTTCTTTGCAAACGGCAACCTTTGGCGCCGGCTGTTTTTGGTGCGTTGAAGCTGTTTTTCAAAGTTTGAATGGAGTTGAAAAAGTTACATCCGGCTATTCTGGCGGAAAAGTTAAAAAACCTTCATACAAGCAAGTTACAACCGGAACAACCGGTCACGCGGAAGTATGTCAAATTACGTACAATCCCAAAACAATTGGTTATGACGAATTATTGGAAGTGTTTTGGTCAACACACGATCCCACTACTCTTAACAAACAGGGCGCGGATGTTGGAACTCAATACAGGTCAGTAATATTTTATCACAACGAAAAACAACGTAAAGCGGCGGAGAAGTACAAAACAGAATTGAACAAACAGAAAGTATTTGAAAAATCCATTGTTACGGAAATAAAAAATTTTTCAGAGTTCTTTGTAGCTGAAGATTATCATCAAAATTATTTTAACGAAAATGGCAATCAGCCGTACTGCAGTTTTGTAATTCTGCCAAAGCTGGAGAAGTTTAAAAAAGTATTTAAGGAGAAATTAAAAAAATAGCGCTAGTTCTTTGTTCGAAGTATTGTCACCGAGAAAGCGGAGATGTATCCGATTCCGCAAGTTAAAATTATTGATGCGCCCGAAGGGATGTTCAAATAAATAGAAATCAGTAATCCGGTTACAGAGAAAAATGTGACTAATAAAATTGAGTAAATAATTATTCTGAATAGCGATTTAGAAAACATGTGTGCGATTGCCGAGGGAAGCGTTAATAACGCGATCACCAAAATTAGTCCCACAGTTTGAACCAAAATTACAACGGTTAAAGCAACAAGGCTCAACAGAAGCAGATAAATAAAATCAACATTTATTCCGCGTATCATCGAGTATTCCTCGTCAAAGCTTACATACAAAAACTGTTTATAAAAAATAAGAGTCGTTAAAACTATCACGATATCGAGTATTACCAATAACCATAAACTATCCCGCGTAATCATCAAAATATTTCCGAACAAAAAGGAAATTAAATCAACGTTATAGCCAGGCGTTAAATTTGCAAAAATTATTCCCACAGACATGCCGATTGCCCACAGCGCGCTGATAACAGTATCTTCGTTCTGTTTTAATTTTAGTTTTACTAAACCGATAATTAATGCCGCAGCAATTGCAGATGCGAGCGCACCGTACAGAGGATTAACATTCCAAAAATATGCAGCGCCTAATCCCCCGAGAACCGCGTGCGCAATTCCACCGCTAATGTATGATATTCTTTTTACGACAACATACGTTCCGATAATACCTGCCGCTATTCCTGAAAGCAATGCTGCAATTAATGCATACTGAATAAAGGAATATGAAAATATGTTCAAATTAAATTCGCTCATGTAAAAAGAATTATAGTCCGCATTTATGATGAATACTTGTGACGCTGTCTTTGTATAGCCCGCTAATTAATTCCGGAGTCGTAATTTCATTTGATGCATGGCAGACGAGAGAATTATTTACGCATGCAATTTTATTTACATACGAAGAAATGAATGCAACATCGTGCGAAACCAGAAGAATTGTAATTTCTTTGCAGAGCGATTTTAACAGAGTAAAAAAATCTCCCTCAACGGAACTATCAATACTTGATGTCGGCTCATCCAGCAATAAAATCTCGGGATCAGAAATTAAAGCCCGCGCAATTAAAACTCGCTGCTGCTGCCCGCCGGATAGTTCGCCAAAATATTTTTTCCGTAGCGGCAAAATTTTTAATGACTCTAAAACTTCATTTACTTTGCAGCGGAGTTTGCTTTGTCCCCAAGGAAAAAAATTTTTTGAATCAGTCAATCCCATCTCAACAACTTGTTGAACAGTAATCGGGAATGCTTTATCCATACTTCCAAACTGCGGAACGTAACCGATTTGTGTACGCGCTCTTTCCGGATCAGTCTCCAAAATTTTAATTAAGCCGCTGCCGGGTTTTAAAAATCCCAAAATTAATTTTAATAAGGTTGTTTTACCGCCGCCGTTTGGCCCGACAATTCCCCAAAAATCATTTCGTTCTACGTCAATACTGATATTGCTCAGAACAGGAACATTATTGAAGCTGAAAGTTAAGTCTTGTATTTCTATTACTTTATTAGCCATCTAATTTCCGCCGAGAACCTTGGAAGTATAAATTAAATTGTCAAAATAATTATAAGCTAATGGATCGATCTGGACAACAATGCCATTAATTTCAGCGGCTAATGTTTCAACTGATTTACTGCTAAATTGTTTTTGCATAAAAATAGTTTTTATTCCTCTAGCCTTTGCAAATTTAATCACCGCAACCAACTGAGCGGGTGACGGATCTTTTCCTTCAACTTCCAACGGAATTTGAGTAAGATTAAATTCCCTTGCAAAATAACCCCACGAAGGATGGAAAACTATAAACTCCCGTTGAGTGAGATTTCCCAAATTATTTCGAATGTCTTTTTGCAATTCGCTTATTCGAGTAATGGAGCTATCCAAATTCAT
>JAHJTX010000306.1 GCA_018829545.1 Bacteroidota bacterium
AACTTCCGACTCAGAAGCAAAAAATATAATCGAGAATGTACCCGGCGTTTCGTTGTTGATGTATTCAATTCATGGGAACGAAACATCAGGCACAGATGCTTCTCTTCAATTGGCTTATTACTTAACCGCTTCAAAAGAAGAGAAGGTAAAAAAACTTCTTAATGAAATGGTGATCATCATTTATCCAATGGAAAATCCAGATGGAAGAGAGCGTTTTTTGAGTCAGGCAGAGCAATGGATTGGCGCCGTGCCAAATTCCGACACACAAAGTTTTCCGCATAGCGGACTTTGGCCTAGCGGGAGAACAAATCATTATCACTTCGATTTGAATAGAGACTGGTTCATTCTTTCACAGCCCGAATCGCAATCACGCGCAAAATTAGTTTTGGATTGGAATCCGCAGCTAGTTGTTGACGCGCACGAAATGGGATCGTACAGCACATTTCTGTTCAATCCGCCGCGTGAACCGATTAACCCAAACATGCACACAAAGATTCAAGAATGGTGGAAAGTTTTCGCACAGGATCAAGCCAAAACGTTAGATGAATTTGGATGGAGTTATTACACCGGCGAATGGTTGGAAGATTGGTTTCCAGGTTATGGAACGTCATGGCCATCGTACAATGGCGCTGTAGCTATTTTATATGAACAAGCGCGTACAAGCGGTACTCTTGTAAAAAGACCGGAAGGAAATACTCTATCATTTAAACAAGCTGTGGCGCATCAATATGTGAGCTCTATCGCTAATCTTTTTACTGCTCACAAAAACAGAGCAAAGCTTCTTTCGGATTTTTATTCAATTAAAAAGGAAGCCGCATCAAAATCAAGAAAAGACGGAATAGAAGCTTTTGTAATTGACGCTTCCTCAAATTTTACCCGTGCCAAAAAGTTGGTTGACTTGCTTCGACTCCAGGGTATAGAAGTAAGCTATAATAAAAGCGAAATCTCGCTTAAAAATTCCGTTAATTATTACGGCGAGAGTTCAAATGCTAAGTTGTCAAAAGGATACTTTGTAATTCCGGTTAAACAGCCGATGCAGCCTTTGATAAATGCTGTTATGGAATTTGATACACGAATGGAGAACTCATTTTTGAAATGGGAGCGCGAATCACTTGAAAAAGGCGAAGGCACAAAACTTTATGAAGTAACCGCCTGGTCGCTTCCGCTTGCTTACGGCGTAAATGCTTATGCTGTAAAAAGTGTTCCTGCATTGGAAAATGAAACTCCGCAATTGGCAGTAAAATCAGAACTGACTAAATCAAAGTATGGCTATCTAATTGAGTATCAAGACGATTCCGCCATTCACGCTCTGTTGAAAATATTCGAGTACGGAATTAAAGTACGTTCTGCGTTAAAACCGTTCAAGATTGAAAATAAAAGTTACGAAAGAGGAACGCTGCTCTTAAGAAACGAAGAGAATGATTCGAATTTACTTGAAACGCTGACCGGCATTTCAGGTCAAACTGGTGTTGAGATAATTGGAGTTAGCACTGCGTTAAGTCAGCAAGGCGCCGACCTCGGCGGAGGCGAATTCGAATTACTCCAAAAACCCAAAGTTGCTCTCTTAACCGGGCAAAGTATTGGGATGAATAATTATGGCGCAATTTGGTTTATGCTCGACAAAGAATTGGGAATGCAAACTACAACCCTTTCTTACGAAAATTTGTCGCGATATGATTTAAGAAAATACAACGTGATCATCATGCCTTCAACTTGGGGAGGCACGGAATTAATAAAACAAAATATGGGAGCGGGTGGATTAAAATCGCTAGCCGATTGGATTAAAGACGGCGGGACATTTATTGCTATGGGCAACTCGGCTGCATTTGCCGCCGATTCATCATCGAAGTTGAGCAAAGTCAGTTTGAGGAGATAAAGCCTTGCTCATCTTGAGGATTATTCGAAAGAAATTCTGAGGGAAAGCGGAATTAAAAATATTACGATAGATAGTCTTGCAATCTGGGAGAGTAAGGATTTAAGCGAGGTGAAAACAGAAAAGGAAGACGCTAAAAAAAGTGATTCCAAAAAACTAACCGAAGAGGATAAAGACGCGCTTAAGTTCATGCCGCAGGGCATAATCTTAAATGCAGAATTGAATACCGAGCATTGGCTCAATTTTGGATCAGGAAAAAATCTTCCTGTCTTCTATGACGGAAATTATGTGCTGCTTTCAAAACAGCCGGTGCAAACTGCTGCGAGATTTGCTGCTCCGGCAAAGCTTAGACTTTCCGGTTTGCTATGGCCCGAAGCGAAGAACAGAATCGCGCAGTCAGCATATTTAACAAGAGAATCCAATGGAAGAGGACAAATAATTTTGTTCGCCGCCGATCCGAATTTCCGCGCATATTTTTACGGAACGGGAAGACTACTATTAAATAGTATTCTACTTGGCCCGGGAATGGGCGCTAGCAAAGCTGTTGAGTTTTAAAAGTAAAATTACAACCTTGAATTTAAAAGTGATGTAAAAATCATATTTCATTGAACATTCCTTAAAAGAAGGTGTACTGCTTTCTGCGCTAATTTAATTATCTGTCGTTTGACTTTTGATAATGTTGTTTCTATTTTCCTTTTGGTTATCATCCTGATTGGGGAACTAGTGCAATGTTGTACCTCATAACTATTCTGCACCTTTCACAAGGGTTAACCATAATCCAAAACTATTCCTGTGATATGCTGCTTTATCTTCTAATGAAGCTGAAGTATTATATAGATAAAAATAATTCAGAAAATGCATGGTGTAAAAATGAAACTTAAAATCATTTATTTCGTTTTCTTAATTTCTTTTTATTTGTCACCAATTTTATTCTGTCAAAGAGTCAGTGGTGATCCAAATGAAATAAAAGAATTAATAATGTCTTCTAATGAAATTACAACTATAGTATTCAATTATGGTTCGGTTTGTGCTCCTAATCGGTTAGGAAATGTTGCAGATTAATATTGGAGCGGTCTCGGTTATATGTTTGAATTTGGACCAATAATTGCCGCAGAAGTGCAAGGAGATGATGGGAATTTGCTTCAAATATGTAGCGACTCTTTTATTCGGACTTTTCAAGGGGATTATGACCCCAGCGGAATTGTTAAGTGGGGGTGGTTGCCTCGGAAAGGATTCGCTAACCCAAATAACTCGCAAATTGCCAACAGTCTTGACCGAACCACTTGGCTTTCTGACTGGACATACTGGCATGGAGAATATGGGGAAGGTGTAATTGTTGCTGAGAATGAAGCGTATTTTGTAATGGATGATTTCTCCAATGCTGAATTTCCCTATTTCCCTTTTCCTGATAAAACATTCCAACGAGGGTTGGGAATAAGTTGTGAAGTTAGGATTTATCAATTCGGAGGTGTTCTTAAAGATGCCTTAATAATAAAGTATAAAATTACAAATGAATCTCCAAAGGACTTGACTA
>JAHJTX010000307.1 GCA_018829545.1 Bacteroidota bacterium
CTGCCGCAATTTAAAACCAATATTCTCATTTATTATCCAATACTATGAAATAATTTTTCCATTCTTATCATATTTAAAAAATCCTTCGCCGGATTTTTTTCCAAATTTTCTATCGCGGACGAGTTTACGCAAAATTGGGCAAGGTCTATATCTTGGTTCGCCAAGGTCTGTCCATAGTTGTGTCATCCACTGCAGAACTTCATCCAAACCCATACTGTCTGCCAATTCCAAAGGTCCGCTTGCCATATTGTACCCCAGTTTCATTGCGGTGTCTATATCCTTTGCTGAAGCAACGCCTTCGAGCAAAATATGCATCGCTTCATTTAAGAATGGAACGATTGCGCGAGTAGTAACAAATCCGGGATATTCATAAACTTCTACTGCAGTTTTGCCAATTTTAGTAGCGAATAGTTTTGCCTTTTCTACGGTTTCATCCGATGTTTCCAATCCTCTGATTAATTCAACTAGCGGTACTTTTGGAACCGGATTAAGAAAATGCATTCCAATTATTTTATCTCTTCGGGAAGTAATTTCAGCAATTTTTGTTAAACTAAGAGTAGAAGTATTCGAAACTAATATTGTATCAGGATGCGCAATTTCATCCATTTTTTTGAAAATCATTCTCTTCAACTGAAAATTTTCTTCGACAGATTCAATTATCAAGTCGGCTTTAGCGATATCATTAAGATCAAGGCTGAATTTAATTCTGCTCAGAATAGATTTCATTTCGCTGTTAGTCATTGCCCAACGCGAAATTTCATACTTCATACTTTTTTCAAGAGATTTTAAAGATTCGGCTTTGTGCTCATCATTTTTTTCAATGATTAAAACATCAATTCCGGCTGAGGCAATAGTTTGTGCAATTCCCTGCCCCATTATACCGCCGCCAATAATCGCAACCGCTTCAATTAGTCCGTTATCTTCCTGCTGAGGCATTGTTCCCAGCAAGTCTTCTAATCTCGAAATTCCATTTTCAGGTTCAGACATATTTTATCTCATTATTACGGAAAGTTTAAAAATCATTAAGAAACCTCAATTATTATACCAATTGGAATTCAACGAAATTTGAGGTTTTTCGAAGTCTCAATAATCCTTTTTATTAAATATAATAATACTTAATACAAGATTGAGAATAAGAATTATTAATGAGGTTGCAAAAGGCTCAATATCCGAAATTGAAACTCCGGCTGCCAAATTTGCCGTAATACTTCCCAACTCAGAAGTTTTTGGAACTATGAAATGCATCACGTCAATTATAAATGTTACGACTCCATTATTTATGAAGCTCGAAATGGAATCTTTTGCGGAAAGAATTGGAGAGAAAATAAAAAATATGAGATATGAAATCATCATAGAGAGGACTGAATTTTGAGTCAGGATTCCTATTAGAATTATCATGCCATAGAGAGACGAAAACGCAAACACAATAGTCGGTATTGCAAATAAAAATGAAGAATCCCAATTCCCGAACTTTATGCCGATTAAGAGCCAGATGCCTAAGACCAAATAAGCAATATTTACGAGCACCATTAAGATTCCGCCAAAAAATTTGCCCAGAATAATTTCTCTGCGCGAAACCGGAAATGAGAGCATCAAATCAACGCTTCCTTTTTCCAGCATGTTGGGAATAAAACTGGCTGCGGAAAAAATAGATAAAAATAACCCGCCTCCGTAAAGCGGAATAACAATCATAGTTTTTAATGCGCCGGCAACATTGGCAAGTAAACTGTTCGTCGATTCGGGACGCACAGTGCTTACCGAAAAGAAACCCTCTACCGAAATTGTTGAAAATAAAAGAGTGAAGATTAATAATACAAAAGTAGATACGGCAAAGAATGTTATAAATACTTTCCGTGAAAGAGCTTCCCTCAATGTATAAAGTGAAATTGAATAGATGTTTTTCATATTTTATCCGAATCGCCAATTGCTTTGATAAAGTAATCTTCCAAGCTGCTTTTTTGCTGGTTAATGGAATTAATAATTATTTGATGCTGCCTAAGTTTATCCATGAATGAATTCAACTCCGCTGTGGAATCCACTTTAAGATTTATTTGGAAATTTTCATTAACGGTGAATTGAAAATTTGCGCGCAAAATCTCGATGTTATCTTCAATAAATTCGCTGCAAGAAATAATATAATTCTTCTTCGAAGTTATTAAATCATCCACCTTCCCTTCTCTTATGAGGTTGCCCTTATTCAATATTGCAACACGGTCGGAGATGGATTCAACTTCCGAAAGTAAATGACTATTGATAAAAACCGTTTTCCCGTTCTGCTTCAGTTCCAGCAATAAATCTTTTATTTCCTTGCGCCCGATTGGGTCTACTCCATCTGTTGGTTCGTCAAGAAATAATATTTCCGGATTTGTGATGATGGCATTCGCCAATCCGAGTCTTTGCAGCATTCCTTTTGAAAACTTTTTGATTCTAGTTTTTTTCCATTTAGAAAGTTTTACTTTGTCCAAAACCTTCTCAATTTCGGAATTGATATTTTTAGAATCGAAT
Organism: Bacteroidota bacterium; assembly: GCA_018829545.1. Lineage (GTDB taxonomy): Bacteria > Bacteroidota > Ignavibacteria > Ignavibacteriales > Melioribacteraceae > JAHJTX01. Next base: position 2,506 of record JAHJTX010000307.1, read on the forward strand.
CTACGCAATTTTGCAAAATACTTTAATACTTCCTCGGCTGATAAGTAATGAGGAAATTTGTGATTCTCAGGAAGAAAACCAATTTTATTTCTAACTTCATGATCAGTAATGTTCTTCCCCAATAACTTTGCGGAACCCGATGTTGGGTTGACTATACCGAGTATGATTTTTACAAATGTTGTTTTACCCGCACCGTTTGGGCCAAGCAGTCCGTAAATAATCCCATTATCTATCTGCAAATCCAGCGAATTCAATGCCGTGATTTTTTGCGTTCTTCTCTTGCCGTTATAAATCTTTGTTAATCCGCTACTCTCGATTGCATACATAGTTTTGTTAATTCTTCCTGAAATTGAACATAGACACAAATATTTGTGAAATTAAAATAATAGATTGCTTTATATTTACAAACGCATTGACATAATTATTCCCGAACTTAATGACACCAAAGAGCGCACTCAACAAATATTTCGGTTACGATTCCTTCCGACCCGGTCAGGAAGAAATTATAAATGCAATATTGGAAGAATTCAACGTTCTTGCCGTATTGCCCACCGGAGCAGGGAAATCTCTTTGTTATCAAATTCCCGCACTACTAAAAGAACATTTCTCAATTGTAATTTCACCGCTTATATCGCTGATGAAAGATCAAGTTGATGCATTAAACAAGAACGAGAGAATAGCCGCATTTATAAACAGCAGCTTAGACTACAGTTCAAGTGTAAAAGTTCTGAATGAAATAAGTCAGAACAAAATTAAATTGTTGTACGTTTCCCCGGAAAGATTGGGAAACAATATTTTTGTTGAGAATATTTCAGCGCTTAAGCCCGAATATGTTTTTGTTGACGAAGCCCATTGCATCAGCGAATGGGGGCATAGTTTTAGACCAAGTTATATGCGTATAGTCGATTTCTGTAATCAAATCGGAATTGAAAAGATATCCGCTTTTACGGCAACAGCAGTGCCGGAAGTGCGGAAAGATATTATTGAAATGCTCGATTTTAAGAGACCAAAAATATTCATCTCCGGTTTCGAGCGCGATAATCTTCATCTAAATGTGATTGCGACCAAACAGAAAAAAGAGAAGACGCTTTCTATAATAAAACATTCCGAAATGCCCGCTATTATTTACTGCGCAACGAGAAAGCAAACGGAAGAGATATCTAATTTCCTAGCCATGAAAGGAATTGAAGCGCCTTTTTACCATGCAGGCTTAACTGCAGAGACGAGACAGATACTTCAAAACGATTTTTTCAGCGATCATATAAAATGCATAACCGCTACAAATGCATTTGGGATGGGAATTGATAAATCAGATATCAGAACAATTATTCATGCTTCAATGCCGGGATCCGTAGAAAATTATTATCAGGAAATCGGACGCGCAGGGCGGGATCAAAAGCAGTCAAAAACTTACATGCTATTCGATTCAAAAGATACTGACTTGCAGGAATTTCTTGCAATGCAAACGATGCCTACAAAGGAAGAAATATTTGTAATCTACAATGCAGTTTATGATTTTGCAGGTATTGCA
>JAHJTX010000308.1 GCA_018829545.1 Bacteroidota bacterium
AAAATTAGAAAAGCGGCGACCGTCATACTAAATAAAATTCAGGGAAAGGAAAAACCTGTTCCGTTCGTAGAAGACGCCGCAATTCACCCGGATGTTTTTTCAGATTTCTTAATTGATCTATCGCGGCTGCTGGAAAATTACACTTTTAAGTATGCGGTATTCGGACATGCGGGAGATGGTAATCTCCATCTTCGTCCCATATTGAATTTCAAAGACGAAAAATCTTTTGCCGATGCAGAGGATTTAATGAACAAATTTGTTGAGCTAGTTTATAAATTTAAAGGCACTTTGAGCGGCGAACACGGCGATGGTCGCTTGAGAACGCCGTTCCTTAAGAAGAGTTTCCCAAAATTGCTGCCGCTTTTTAAAGAAATCAAGCATCTCTTCGATCCAATCCACATAATGAATCCGGATATTATTGTTCCTAAAAATGAATATGAATGGACGAAAGATCTGCGCTATTCATCGAATTATAATTATGAAAATACCTTTTCTGATTTTGATAAAGATGCTTGGAAATTAGAAATCGAAAAATGCCATGGATGCGGAACGTGCCGAGAGTATTGTCCCGTATTTATAGCAACAGGCAAAGAGGAAGCCACAGCAAGGGCAAAAGCAAATATTCTTCGCGGAATAATTTCTGGGAAAATTTCACGTGATGAGATTAATACAGACAATTTCTACGAGATAATGAATTACTGTTTGAACTGCGGGCAGTGTTTAACAGACTGTCCCACAGAAGTGAACATTCCGGGAATGGCTGTTATTGCCAAACAAGAACTTCACAAAAAGCGTCCGTACAAGTTCAGTGAGTTTATTCTGCAAAGGGGTAAGTTATTCAGTCAATTTGCCTCTTATCTGGCTGCGCTTAGTAATTACACGCTGAAGATTCCTGTAGTAAGAAAAACCATGCAAGGGATTACTGGAATTGATGAGCGCAGGATATTCCCAACATTTTCAAAATTGAAGTCCAAAAAGAAAATATTGGAGAGCAGCAAGAGGAAAGTTGTTATTTGGTCTGGATGTTCTGCCCAGTTCAATGATTCCAAAGGTGAGCTTGAAGCGAGCATTCAAATTTTTGAGAAACTCGGTTACCAAGTTATTCTTCCCGAATGGAAATGCTGCAATATTGCAAAATTATCCTACGGAAATATTAAGGATTCCATTGACGATATTGACTTCAATGCCAGTGTGCTAATGAAATATGTTGAGGATAAAATCCCGATAATATTTACGAGCGCATCTTGCGGATATGCCTTTATGCGCGAGTATTTCACATTCTTCCCAGAGCTGGATGAATTGAAGCTCATAGCTGCTGGCAGTTACGATATTCACGACTATCTTGTAACGGAATTCCAACGAAATGGAATTTCAAAAAAATTATTGACGATAAATAAAAAGATAGTCTATCACGAGCCATGTCATCTTAAATCTCAGAAGAATAAATACGGTCCCAAAGATTTATTGAAAATGATTCCCGGTTTGACCCTCCTCGATATTCAAGATAATTGCTGCGGTATTGCTGGAACATTTGGTATGAAGGAAGAAAACTTTGATCTCTCAATGGAAATTGGGTCAAAACTTTTCTCGGAAGTAAAAAGAGTCTCTCCGGATTTAGTTCTCTCCGGATGCGGAACCTGTCAGATACAGATTAATCAAGGAACTGAATTGGAAGTCATCCATCCAGTCAAAATGATTAATGATTCGTTCAACATTAGTTGAAAAGCTTCACTCAAAGACGCAACGAGCGCAAATAAATTAATGACGATGCGTCTTGGAGCGAAATAAAATCGCCGATTTATTAACTCACTTTACGCAGAACTTGTAGCGCGATCCCGAAATTTATCGGGATAGTAAAAAACAAGCATTTTATCGAAGTTTCGCTTCGATCTAAAATATAATTTCAGACTTTTGCGTAAGGTGAATTATTAAGCCAGTTTCTTCCTCGTTTTCTTCATGTCATCGAGAATGGCTAAGAAAGCCGGAATTACAAAAAGAGTTAATACCGTTGAAATTAATAGTCCGAATAAAATAACATTTGCCAGCGGTGACCACATTTCTGATGCTCCGCCCAATTCGAATGCCATTGGCAGCAACCCGAATATTGTTGTTAAAGAAGTTAAAATTATTGGACGAAGTCTTAATCTTCCTGCATCAATTATACTTCTCCAAATCTTTATTCTACTTAATTCTCCTTCACCGCGTTCATTATTAAAAAACGTGATCATTACGATAGCATCGTTTACTACAATTCCGGCTAATGCCACAAAACCAAATAACGATACGATGCTAAAAGGATTGCCGGAAATTATTAAACCCAGCATAGCCCCGATTAGAGCAAACGGAATTGTAGTTAAAATAATTAACGGCTGCGAATAAGAATTAAATTGAGTGCCGAGTATTAAGAAAATAATAATTATTCCGAGCAGAAATAGTTTTCCCATATCGTCAAATGTGTTCATGAATTCTTCAAATTGCCCGCCGATTTTAAATGTAATACCTGGATGCTTCGATTCCAGAATCGGGAATATTTTCTGCATTTTAGTATTCACTTGATCGAGTGAAATTACATCTTCATTAATTTCGCCGGTAACCATAATTGTACGCTTCTGATCCATTCTTCTAATCTCTGTTGGTCCGTTTACAATTTCGAATTTGACAATATTATTGATCGGAACAGATTTGCCCATTCTATTGGTAATTGTAAAATTCAGAACGTCATCTAATTTTGATCGGCTTTGCTTTTCATATTTAACTATTATATCAATCTCATCATCGCCCTCGCGGAATTGCGAAACGGTAATTCCATCAAATGCGTAGCGAACATTCATCGCTACTTCCTGAGTGCTGAATCCGTACAATGCCGCTTTTTCTTCGTCGATTATTATTCTGATTTCTTTCTTTCCAGGAGGGAAATTATCTGCAACTTCGGAAGTCCCATTAATCGATTTTATGAAATCCTGAAGAGCTAAAGATGCTGCTTTTATGTCTTCAAGAAACTTCCCCTGAACTTTTACAGAAATTGGTTTTCCAACAGGCGGTCCTCCGGATAAACTTTTGAATTCCACAGAAATGGGACCGCTGATATGAGTAGTGTTATTTCTTAGAATATCCATAAGATATTTAGTTGGTACTTCGCGTTCTTCCTGAGGAAGTAATTGGATTTTTAACTGAGCTACATTTTTCTTCACATACCATTCTTCGTCCGTTTGCAGCAAACCGATATTTGCAACAACGTGCTGTACGTATTCTCCTGGAAGTTTTAGCGCTTCGTCTTCGAACTTTTTCATAATTCTATTAGTTTCTTCAAGACTCGTTTCTTCAGGAAATATCACATAAACCGAGAACTCATCGAAATCTTCTGCGCCAAACATTTCAACGCCGATTATGGGAATCAAACCGAGCGAAAGAATAAACATGAGAATAAGTCCGCAGAGCATCCAATATCTTCTTTTTATCACTTTAAACAATGCGGAGGTATACCATTTTTTTAGAATAATAAAAAATTTCTTCTCACCCTTTTTATAAACTTTAGATTTCTTCGTCCAATCTGCGTAATGAGAGGGGAGAAGAAAAAATGCTTCGAACATTGAAGCAAGCAATGCGAGTGAAAATACTATTGGAATAATCCGCATAAATTTGCCCATAATTCCTGGCAGTAAAATCAATGGAAGAAACGCTGCGATGTTTGTACCAATAGATGAAATTATCGGGCGCACAACTTCGTTTGTTCCTATTATCGCCGAATCGAATGAGTTGTAACCCAGAAGTCTGTACCGATGGCAATTTTCAATCACAATTATTGCATCGTCAACAATGATACCGAGAACCATCACAAGTGCGAAGAGAGTGTTCCCGTTCAAACTGTATCCCCAAAAATCCATCAATATAAAAGTGATAAAGAATGAAATCGGGATACCAAGAGAAGCCAAGATTGCGTTACTCTTACCAAGGAATAAATAGAGAATGAAAAATATCAATATCATTCCCGTTATTGCGTTATTCCTAAGCACGTTAATA
>JAHJTX010000309.1 GCA_018829545.1 Bacteroidota bacterium
AGCGTAAGTGTAAAGCGTTAGTAAAATTCCAATAGAATCGATAATAATTATTCTTTCACCAGAGTAATTGTTCAGGTAAGAAAATCTTATCGATTTTTCCTTTCCGGTCAAAGTATGTTCTAACTTTTCGAGATGAAGAACCGTAGGCTCGTGTGGAACTAAAATCAGAACCGCGTCTTTATCATACTTCATTAATTTTAGAAATGCGGGCAGTATCACGTCTTCATCGTTTTCCCACGAGCTGCCGCACACAAACACTTTTTTTCCATCGAGGAATCCATCTGCAAACAGCTTTTTATCCTTTGCATTCAAACTTTTTTGATGAACTCTATCGAATCGGGTATCCCCCACGGATTTAAGTTTTTCGCTCAATATTGCGAATTCAGAGAAACTATCAGAGTCGTCCTGAGAAACCGTCAATATCTTTGTAAAGCAGCGGTAAACTGTTTTGTGGAATCCCTTCGCTATAAACCATTTCCGCTTAGAACTTTTACGCATTGTAGCATCGACAATCATAGTCGGAATTTTAACGCGGTGTAAGTACCAGATAAGATTCGGCCAGATGTCGTATCTCATTAAAATTACGAGACTTGGTTTTACTATTTTCGTAAAACGGCTTACATTAATTGGCGTATCAATCGGCAGATAAGAAATTATATCAGCATCGGGATATTTAAGAGAGTTCTGGTAACCGGAAGGCGAGAAAAATGTTACGAGTACGTTCACATTTCTTTCTTCTTTTAATTTTTTAATAATTGGCTTTGCTTGTTCAAATTCTCCCATGCTAGCCGAGTGAAACCAAATCAGCTTTTTCTTTCTGTTTAAGTCTGCACAGTTTAGAATAAGATTTTCGAAAAGTCTCTTTCTATCATCCAATCCTTTTTTAAGTTTGGAATTGAAAAGCGCTGCAAATTTTACAAACAGTTGAAGGAAAGGAAGAACCAAAAAATTATATAATATGTACCAGAAACTTTTCATAATGTCGTAATGAACTCAGAGATATTTTTATATGCAATGGAGGGTGTTATTTCTTTCATACAGTTAAAATGTTTCTTTGGACAACTATTTCTGCCAATATGGCTGCACGGTCTGCAAGATAAAGAATTATTCTCTAAAACTAAATTTTTACACTTGTATGGCGAAAATCCAAATTCTTTAACCGTTGAACCGAAAAATGAAACGAGCGGAACGTTTAACGCTGACGCAATATGCATCAAACCGGAATCGTTGCAAATGACGAGTTTGCATTTTTGCATATCTGCAGAAGTTTGAAAAAGATTATTGTCTGAACAGAGATTAATCGAATCATCAATATTCGATGAAATTATTTCGCAGGATTCTATATCATCACTCCCGCCAAGAAGAACAATTTTATATCTATCTTTGACCAGCAATTTCCCCAGTTCGATGTAATTAATAATTGGCCACATCTTTGTGTAATGCCTCGAACCAGGACAGAATGCAATGTAGTTATTGTCTTCTTCAAGTTGTGTTGAAAACTCGTTCGGAATAAATAGCTCTAAGCCCTTATCATCTAAAAGATCTTCCGAAACAGCTTCGGCATATCTTTCCGGGATAGCCATTACGCTTTTATAATAATTTTGTTTGAAATGAACCAAAGCAAATCTTTTCAAATAAGGTTTATTATACCTCACAGCAGGAATCTTAAGCGCTTTATTTATTTTGTGAGAGCGGATATTATTCTGCAAATCGACAATTAAGTCATACTCTTCCGACCTTAGTTCTTGCGCTACTGATTTGGGATGGTAATCTTTATTGAGTTTAATAAGTTTTGATATATGCGGATTGTTCTCAAGAATTTCTGAATATTGCTCTCTTAACATAAAATGAATTTCGAGATTGGGATTACGCTTTTTAAGCGATCTGATTACAGGTGTAGTTAGAAGTATATCCCCGAGTGAACTCAAACGGATTATGAGAATTTTATTTAAACGGTTTAATTCCAATTAGCAAAAGAGTTTTTAATCGCGGCAAATTTAATCAATAAAAGCGCCTCTTCCAATTTGGGAATATTGTCTATGAACTCTATCTTTTTTATCTTTGGCGCATTCATTAACGATGGGTTTTTATTATGACAACATTGCCTCCTGCCGGAGTAATACCTGCAAAGGATAGTTCTCTTGAGAAACAAGTTTATACTTTAGTCGAAACTTATTCGGAACTCATACCGCTGGACAATGATAGGATTAGATTAGCTTACTGTTTATGCAAGTATTTAGAAGGCGAAGGAGATTCACCCGAAATTCTTGTAAAGTCAACTAAGATAAAAATTGAAGGCGTTTCGCATAAAGAATTAGCTGAAAGGATTAATACAGAATTGACTTCAATCAAGAGCGAGTGTTAATGCAAGAACTGCAAATTGCTGATCTGCGATGCGGAAGTAAATCAGCTTAAACTGCTTATTTCATCTTCGATTCGTAAAAATTTTTCTACAGTATCTACAGCTTCCGGACTGCCGATATAAATTGGAACTCTTTGATGAAGGCTCTCCGGTTGTATTTCAAGAATTCTTCTTTTTCCATCGATTGCCCTTCCGCCAGCTTGTTCAACTATAAATGCCATCGGATTGCATTCGTACATTAATCTAAGTTTTCCGCTGGGATTTCTTTTGTCTGCCGGATAGATAAATATTCCGCCATAAATTAAATTCCTGTGAATATCGGCAACCATAGAGCCAATATATCTTGATGAATACGGATCGCGCCCTCTGTTATCGGCATCTTGTATGTACTTGATATATTTTTTTAATCCCGGAAGCCAGTATTTATAATTACCTTCGTTAAGGCTGTAAATCCTAGCTTTTGCAGGGACTTTAATGTTTTCATGCGAGAGAAGAAACTCTCCGAATGCCGGATCGAGAGTGAATCCGTGAACGCCTTCGCCCGTGGTGTAAACTAAAATTGTACTCGAACCGTAAACAATATATCCCGCTGCAACTTGATTCATTCCCGGTTGAAGACAATCTTCAAGAGTTCCGGGCTCTCCATCGGGAGTTACTCTGCGGTAAATAGAAAATATGGTTCCAATGCTGATATTCACATCGATGTTGGATGAGCCGTCAAGGGGATCAAACAGCAAAACGTATTTCCCGATTTCGTGATTTTCCGGAATGTGAATTATATCTTCTTCTTCTTCCGAAGCCATTACGCAGAAATGACCTCCGTGATCTAATGCCTTTATCATTATTTCATGCGCAAACACATCGAGTTTTTTAACTTTTTCACCGTGCACATTTTTATCGCCGGTAAATCCAAGAATATCAACTAATCCGGCTTTATTTACTTCTAGTGAAATTACTTTAGCGGCAAGAGACAAATCTGAAAGAAGCGAGGATAATTCTCCGGTGGCTTCGGGATGGCGTTTTTCGCCTTCGTAAATGTGTCGCTGAAGCGTCATGAAATTTTTCGGCATATAATCTCCAAGTATCTAAGATGTTTTTGCTATCTCTTGATCTTTATATTGAAGCTGATACAATCTGTAGTAAATTCCTTTTTCAGCAAGCAACTGCTGGTGCGTTCCTATTTCCCGGATTTTTCCTTTGTGCATCACAATAATTTTATCTGCATTCTGAACTGTAGATAATCTATGCGCAATAACGATAGACGTTCTGCCAACCAGCAGTTTTTGAATTGCGCTTTGTATCAATTCTTCCGTTTCTGTATCAACGCTCGATGTTGCCTCATCCAAAATAAGAATTTGCGGGTTATATGCCAAAGCCCTTGCAAATGAAATTAACTGCCTTTGCCCAACGCTTAATGTTGATCCCTTTTCTTTTACTTCTTCATTGTATTTATTTGGAAGATTAGAAATAAATTTGTCTGCCCCAACAGTATTAGCGGCTTCAATAATTTTTTCTAGCGATATCTCATTTGAATTAAGGCTAATGTTCGATTTAATAGTCCCTGAAAACAGGAAGACATCTTGAAGAACAATCGAAATGAATTTGCGCAAATCCTTTTTGTCAAAATCACGGATATTGCGTCCGTCCAATAATATCTCGCCTTTGCTGATATCGTAAAATCTTGTAAGGATATTAATTAGGCTGGTTTTTCCCGCGCCTGTTGCGCCGACAATTGCAATGCTCTCGCCCGGATTAATTGAAAATGAAATGTCCTTAAGAACGTAATCTTCTTCTGAATAAGCGAACCAAACATTCTTAAATTCAACCGAGCCTCTGATTTCATTGAGTTTTACCGGCTCATTGGGATTATAAACAAAAGTCTGGTCATCGAGAAGTTTGAATATTCTCTCTGATGAAGCCATAGCCGTTTGCATAATATTGTACTTCTCGGATAAGTCGCGGATAGGACGGAAAAACATTTCAGTGTATTGAATAAACGCAATTAGAATTCCAACTGTCATCACACCTTCAAGAACATTGCCCCCGCCGTACCAAATGATCATTGCCACAGCGATTGAACTTACAATTTCCACAGCGGGATAAAATATTGCATAATAAAAAATGGAATGAACGTTTGAGTCTTTATGATCTCCGTTTATTCTGCTGAATTTTTCGAGCTCATCTTTTTCTTTCGTAAATATCTGAACAATATTCATCCCGCCGACGTGTTCCTGCATATAGGAGTTCAATCTTGCAAGATGCTTACGAACATCTCTGTAGGAATCTCTTACTTTTTTGCGGAATAAAAACGTGCCGTAAATTAGAATCGGCAGTACGGACAAAGTTACTAATGATAGTTCCCACGACATAAAAAACATGAATCCCCAGATCCATATAATTATAAATACGTCGCTGAAAACCATCACAATGCCGCTGGAGAAGAGTTCGTTCAAGGATTCCACATCGTTGGTAACTCTTGTCACAATCCTGCCGATTGGCGTTTTATCAAAAAATTTGAGCGCAAGTTTTTCAACATGGGCAAATAATTTAATTCTCAAATCAAAAATTATTTTCTGTCCCATAAGTTGCGTGAAGTAAGTGAGCAAATACTGAATTCCAGCTTGCAGCAGCAGCGAAATAACTAGGAAGACAGAGATGAGAATCAATCCGTTGTAATCGCTGTTAACTATGTAATCATCAATTGCAATTTTGGTAAGGTATGGACGAACGGGTCCCAAGCCCGCAACAACCACATTTAATAGTATTGCCAGCACAACATATTTAGAATACGGCTTAACGTATCCCAGCAGACGCCTCATAAGTTTTGAATCGTACGCTTTCCCTAATATTTCATCGTCTTTTTCTTTGCTCATAAAAATTAAATCTCTTTCAATTCTTCTTCCAGCAACTGCTTGTAGTGTAAATCGGAATAAATTCCACCGAGAGCAATCAATTCTTCGTGAGTGCCGGCTTCAGCAATTTTTGCATTCGCCAACACAATTATTTTATCTGCATTTTTTACAGTTGAAATTCTGTGACTGATAATTATGCTGGTCCTATCTTTCATGAATTCTTTTAAATTGGTTAAAATTTCTTCCTCTGTATTCGTATCAACTGCAGAAAAAGAATCATCCAGAATTAATATTTTGGGATCAATTGCCAGCGCCCTCGCCAGGCACGTTCGCTGTTTTTGTCCACCAGAAAGAGTTATTCCTCTTTCTCCTAAAATTGTCTCGTATCCTTTGGGAAAATTTTCAACATCCTCATCAAGTTTAGCAATTCTTGAAACTTCCTTCAGCAATTCCTCGCTGCCTTCTCGCCTGCCGTAAAGTATATTGTTCTTCAATGTATCCGAAAACAAAAATGTTTCTTGAGTAACAAGTCCAATATTCTCCCTCAATGTTTTTAGAGGAATGCTTCTCAAATCATTTCCATCAATTTTAATCAAGCCGCCGGTAACGTCATATAATCTCGATAGCAGATTAACAAAACTAGTTTTGCCTTCTCCGGTTTGACCAATAATAGCAAGCGTTTCCCCGGAATTAACAGTAAGATTTATATCGCTTAAAACATGGGGCAGGTCTTTTCTATATTGGAATGAAACATTCTTGAATTCAATTTTTCCATAGATAGAATTGATGTCATAATTTGTGTCCTTCGAATCTTCAATTTCGTATTCTTCGCTCCATATTTTCTTTAACCGCTTCATACTGGCATCTGCCTGCTGAATAATATTCGCAACCCATCCGAACGCTATAGTGGGCCAAATCAATAATCCCAGAAACCAGAGGAATGCTGTTAAATCACCAAGCGTAAGAATTTTTTCAATAACCAATCCGCCGCCATAAAGTATTACAATTATTATTGAAGTTCCGGTGATCAAATATAACAGAGGCATAAACAGCGCTTGGATTTTTATCTTGTCCATGTTCCGGTCTAAATAATCGGAACTGTGTTTGGTGAATCCTTCAATCTCGCTTGCCTCGCGCACGTAAGATTTTATAACTCTTATTCCGGAAAAGCTCTCTTGCGCCATTGTTGTAAGCTCAGAAAATTTCTCCTGAATAAGCGTGAATTTTTTGTGAATCTTTTTACTCAACTTATAAACGAGATAAGACAGAACCGGCAGCGGAAGAAGAGTATAAATTGTCAATGGAACGCTAAGTGAAAACATAATTGCTATTACGATTAAAAACTTTGTTCCCGTATCGATTGAATACATAACAGCCGGACCGACGTACATTCTTACGGCGCTGATATCGTTTGTTGCGTGCGCCATAATATTTCCGGTGGAGTTGTTTTGGAAAAATCTTAAAGGGAGTCTTTGTATATGCGCCCAGAAATCCTGGCGAAGATCGTATTCAATTTCTCTGGAAACGACAATAATCGTCTGCCTTATTAAAAACCTGAAGACTCCGCTAATAAAAGCCGCAGCGAATATCCACAACGCATAACGTATTATTACATCATAATCCAAATTAGACTGAAGGGAATCGATTCCCTCTCTTAACAATAAAGGAATATAAACCTGCGCTGCATTGGAAATGAGTATAAATAAAATGCCGAGAAACAGTTTGTTTTTATACTTAATGAAATATTTATTAAGTGATGCTAGGTATCCCATAAAATTCACAATTCGTA
>JAHJTX010000310.1 GCA_018829545.1 Bacteroidota bacterium
ACGCGTAAAATGAAAGAAAGTGAAATGATTGTTATTGCAGAGTTTATTGATAAAGCCATTTTGAATTACGAAAACGACTACGTTCTTGAATCTATTAAAAGCGATGTTAAACAGTTATGCGATCGATTCCCGCTCTATCCTGAATTAAATTAGAGTCCCAAGTGAATTTCAGAAAAGTAATTGGTAAAGACTCCGAATCTGAGATGACTTTTTTAGAACACCTCGAGGACATGAGGTGGAGGGTCATTTACTCTTTATTGGGTATTGTTGCTGGGGCGATAATTGCCTGGATATTTATCGATGTTCTAGTAGATCAAATACTTTTAGTTCCGGCAAGCAAAGCTGATATAAAACTGCAGAATCTAAAACCATTCGGTCAATTGTTTCTTTATTTCCAAATCGCTTTAATCGGTGGATTTATATTAAGCATACCAAATATTTTTTTCCAACTGTGGAAGTTTATCTCTCCGGCAATGAAGTCCCACGAAAAAAAGTACATTTCTCTCATCGTTTTCTTTTCAAGCCTCTGCTTTCTTACGGGAGTGGTTTTTGCATATTTTGTGATGCTTCCTTTGACTCTCAAATTTGCAGGTCAATTTGGTTCCGCCCAGATTGTAAATAATTTTGCCATCGATGAATATTTCTCAATCATTATCAGCGTGATGCTAGGCGCGGCATTAGTTTTTGAATTGCCGATGCTCTCGTTTCTCTTATCAAAACTCGGGATTTTGAATCCGCAAATAATGAGAAAGTTTAGAAGACATTCAATTATCACTATTCTAATTTTCGCGGCAATTCTAACGCCCGGTACGGACCCTGTAGCTCAGGTTCTGCTGGCGATTCCGTTGGTAATATTATATGAAATAAGTATATTCGTCTCAAAAATCTTCCAAAGAAAAATTGATTAAAGACAACCTCAAAGAAATTCGCACTCCCGTTATCACTGAATTGGATGAGTTCGAAAAAATATTCAAAGATTCCCTCAAATCTAAGGTTGGGCTTGTTGACTTAGTAACAAAGTTCATTCTTAAGCAGAAAGGCAAAAAGATTCGTCCGCTTTTAGTGTTGCTTTCGGCTCAACTTTCCGGTGGTGTTACGCGCCGGAGTTACAGAGGCGCTTCTCTTGTTGAACTGCTGCATACAGCTACTTTAGTTCATGATGATGTTGTGGATGGTGCCGAAAAAAGAAGAGGGTTCCCTTCAATTAATGCAATATGGAAGAATAAAATTTCGGTTTTAATGGGAGATTATCTTCTTTCTCGCGGATTACTTTTAGCCGTGGAAGCTGATGATTTCGATTTTCTGAAAGTAATTACGAGCACGGTTAAAAGAATGTCCGAAGGTGAATTGCTTCAGATAGGCAAAACACGTAGACTGAATATTGATGAAGAAACTTATTTCAGAATTATTTCCGATAAAACCGCTTCACTGCTTTCAACTTGCTGTGAAATAGGAGCGTTAAGCGCCTCGAACAATCTTAAATATATTGTTGCAATGAGGGAATACGGCGAAAATCTTGGAATGGCTTTTCAAATTAGAGATGATATTCTTGATTATGTGGGAAAATCAAAATTAATCGGCAAACCGCTCGGGGCAGATATTAAAGACAAAAAAATTACTCTACCGCTAATTCACGCTCTCAGTATAGCTAATAAATCTGAGGCAAAAGAAATTATTGGTTACTTAAAGAATGGGAATAAAAATCCAAAAGTGAATGAAATAATTGAATTCGTTAAAGGGCGCAACGGAATTGAATATTCTCTAAAAATTGCGGAGGGTTTTGCCCTTAAAGCAAAAGCATCATTAAATGTTTTCCCCGATTCTGCAAGTAAAACTTCACTAAATAACCTTGTCAACTTCGTCGTAAACCGTTCAAATTAATTCAATAAGATTTTAGTTATAACTTCATCTGTAGAGCGAATTACCGATTCGCTCAAAGAGAAACCGCTCCGCGATTTCTCAAATGTGCAAGCAGATTATCTCCGAATTAATCCATTTAAGCAATTAGACAAGAGAATGTTGCTCTAATTGCTTGTAAAGCGAACAGGCTGTTCGCTCTACTAAAGTCTTGTATACGTGTTCATAAAAAAAGTCAACGATGGGAATCATTTATAGGAGATTATTGTTTCCATTTTAGATTTTAATTTTATATTTTGGCTATCGGAAAAGCAAAATTATATATCATATCTTATTCAAGAAACATTAATTATTACAAAACAATCAGGGTATATTTTAAAGCCCGGAAATTAAATGAAAAAAAGTCTCCTCGATTATACTCTTAAAATTAAATTACCTTTAATACTTTTTGTCGCAGCCGTTTCATTTATATTTACATTTTATGTATCACGAGCGGAAAGAGACGGGGTTGGTTACCAGCCTGAACAGCCGATAAATTATTCTCATAAACTTCACGCTGGAGATATGGGAATCGACTGTCAATACTGCCACACGGGGGTATCAAAAGGGCGACACGCTCTCGTTCCATCATTAAATATTTGTATGAATTGTCACACAGTCTCAAGAAAAAATCAACCCGAAATTGTAAAACTTACAAAGTATTATGAGGAAGGGAAAATGCTTCCATGGAAGCGCGTGCATAAAGTGCCGGATTATGCTTACTTCAATCACTCGGTTCATGTAAACAAGGGAATTGATTGCGAAAGCTGCCATGGCAATGTTAGACAGATGGATGTAATTTCGCAGGTGAAACCTTTTACAATGACCGCCTGTCTGGATTGTCATAGAAATCCGCAAGATCAACTTTGGTATTTGAATGATGTTAAACGCGGACCTGAAAATTGCGCTGCGTGCCATCGTTAAAGGAATATGATGAAAGAAGAAAACAATTTAAATCGTAGAAAGTTTTTCACTCGAATTGGGATTTCAGCATTTGGTGTTGCGCTCTTGAGCAATATGCCGTTCAATTTTTTAAAATCCGATTCGAGATTTGATAAGAAAATTAAACTAAAAATTCATCCATCTGCCGTTCAAAGAAAGAAATAGGTTGTCCATGGATAATTCTCTGAAAAATAAAGGTAATATGAAACACTGGCGAAGTCTTGATGAATATAGTAAAACTGTTGAATCCGCAAAAGAGAGTAGTGAATTTGCAGAGGGAGTAACCGACAATTTCGATCCCTCACA
>JAHJTX010000311.1 GCA_018829545.1 Bacteroidota bacterium
CATTAACGGAATTTTGGACGCTATCTTGTCCGATCTGAAAAACAGCGGTAAATTAAATAAAGTAGGAAGGGGACTTATTGAAGACAGCATCCCTAAAAAACCTTCAAAATAATATCGGAAGCCGTTCCAAAATTTTTGTTTGGTCTTTATTTGACTTTGCGAACACTTCATATTCAATAGTCGTCGTAACATTTCTTTACGCCGTATACTTCAAAAAAACAGTAAGCCTCGGGCAGCCGATTGGCGATTTATATTGGAGCATCGGAATTAGCGTTGCAATGCTTATCACTGCAATTCTATCTCCAATTCTCGGGGCAATTGCAGATCATTCTGCCGGCAAAAAAAGATTCCTTCTGTTTTTCACTCTTCTATGTGTGGTGTCAACCTCACTTTTATTTTTTGTTGGCGAGGGAATGATCTTTTGGGGAGTGACGTTATTTATCCTCTCAAATATTGGTTTTGAAGCCGGCTTAGTTTTTTATGATGCCTTCCTTCCCGAATTGACTTCATCAAAAAATTATGGCAGAGTAAGCGGTTATGGTTATGCAATGGGTTACGTCGGATCGCTAGTTACATTGGCAATTGCTTTCCCGTTTATTCAACTCAATATGATTAAAGAAACATTTCCAATCGCCGCGGTTTTCTTTCTGTTTTTTTCTCTCCCGCTTTTCATTTTTTTGAAGGACAACCGAAAAAAAGTTGAGCACGAGCAGACGTATCTCCGCATTGGATTTAATCGTGTATATAACACAATAAAAAATTTGAAGGATTATAAAAATCTGGCGATGTTTCTTTTGGCTTTCTTTTTCTACATTGAAGGCGTAAATACGGTTATATTTTTTTCCGGCAACTACGCGCAGACAACTCTCGGATTTAGTTTCGAAGAATTGGCTCTCTTTTTCCTAATCGTTCAAACCACTGCAATTATTGGCTCAACCGGTTTTGGAGTTTTGTCGGATTCAATCGGACAAAAAACAACAATAACAATTTCACTTGTTATCTGGATATTCACGATGCTGGTTGCTTACCTTACGAGCGAAGAAAATAATTTTTTAATGAACTTTCTAATGAACGCTTCCGGCGGTGAATTCAAAGTTATTCAAACTTCTTCTTTCTATGTTGTGGGTCTTCTTGCCGGAAGTGTTATGGGCGCAACTCAATCGGTCAGCCGCAGTTTAATGTCCAAGCTTACACCGGCAAATAAAAAAACAGAATTCTTCGGATTTTATTCTTTCTTCGGGAAAAGTTCGGCTATACTCGGACCGCTGGTTTTTGGGTTTGTAAGTTTTGTAACGGAAAGCCAACGACTTGCAATACTTTCAATTAGTATTTTCTTCATCATCGGTCTCGTTCTTCTTAAGTGGGTTGACGATAAGGCAGTGGAGGAGTAGCTATTTCTTAAACCCTTTGATAAAGCTGAATTTGAATAGGTAGAAAACAGCAACAATACTTATCAAAAACCATAATCCTCCCCAAACAACTGCATCAATTCCTGTAGCATCAGCTATCAATTGCGCGTCCGACTCTCTATAGGTTAGGGTCAGCAAATCCTCTTTGATGTCTATGAGGACGTACAGCGATGAGATAAGTCCCAAAGTTTTTAATAAATATGAATTGAAAGATGGATTGAAAAATCTTGGCGAAATGAATAGAAGCGCGGCAATGAAAAGCGCAAAAACCATTTGAAGCGAACTGCTCATAAAATTTGCGAGGAAAAGAATTATTAATACTGAAAGAATTGAACAAACCCAAAGACTCAACTTGCGGATATAACCCGAGATGAAAAGTAAACTCCCAATTGTTAAACTTCCGAGGTATCCCGCAGAAGCAATCAATATTTTAATGCCGCCGTTGGAAACACATTCTCCGCCGAGATTTGCCTGAATATCAAGAGAAACTATTTTTCCACCTGTCAAAATTGCCATTACTCCGTGCGAAATTTCGTGCGAGAGTACGACGAAAAATTTTATGGGATAGATTATTATACTGTTCCAAAATACAATACTGAACAGTGCAATTAATAAAACCACACCGACTTCTAAATACTGCTTCTGCTTTTTTGAAAGTTTCACCACCACCCACTCAGATTATATCGTGAATTACAGTCTTAATCATGATCTTTATCATAATCATAATCATAGTCATAATCATAATCATAATCCCCAGAGTAAGATTACGATTATGATTAAGAGAAAAAAACAAGACAAACTCTGAAACAAAGTTTATTAAAAAAACAAAATTAATTTAACGAAAAGCCACTTGAATATGATCCTAATATTAGATTATTTTTGTATTCACAAGCGGGCGTAACTTAGTTGGTAGAGTGTCAGCTTCCCAAG
>JAHJTX010000312.1 GCA_018829545.1 Bacteroidota bacterium
ACCCGCTCTAACTAATATTAAAATTTCATCTAAATATTTTAGCCCTCTATCAACTACTCTCGGAATAAGAGAAGTAAAGCTCAGTAAGAAATCTGAATTTATAATTAACGGAAAAAGATTGTTTCTGCGCGGCACCAATATTATTCCAGAACAATTTTTAAGCAACCTCTCTCATTCAAAAATTAAAAAGTTAGTTACATGGTTAAGAGAAGCTAATATAAATATTATCCGAGTTCACGCACACGTAAACAGAAGGGAATTATATTTAGAGTTAGACAAAGCCGGGATACTTGTTTGGCAGGATTTTGCTCTTCAGTGGACTTATGATACTTCTGGGGAATTTAAGGCAAATGCGGTGTCTCAAATTAAGGATATGGTAAATCAATTTTATAATCACCCTTCCATCGTATTTTGGTGCTGCCATAATGAGCCCGGAGATCAAATTGAGACTTTAGATAATTATTTGTATAACGCAGTAAAAGAAGAAGATCAATCCCGAATAGTCCGCAGAGCGTCGAATTACGAAGAGCATCCGTATGAAGGCTGGTATTGGGGACACACGGAACACTATGCCGCTGCTCCAATGGGTCCGCTCGTAACTGAATTTGGCGCTCAGGCAATACCGGAACTTAGTTCACTGAAAAGGATTTTGCCGGAAGAGGATATTAGAGAACTAAATTGGGAAAATTGGGAATACCATAATTTTCAGTATGAACAGACTTTCAATCTAGCTGATATTCAGTTGGGTGAAAGTATTTCGGAATTCATATCCAATTCACAAAATTATCAAGCCGAATTGATTCATAAAGCAATTAATTTTTATCGCAGAAAGAAAAACGACGGAATAACAGGCATTTTTCAATTTATGTTTATAGACTGTTGGGATTCAATCAGTTGGGCATTGATTGATTATTACGGGAAAAAGAAGCCGGGATATGCAGCATTAAGAAAAAACTACGAGCCATTATTTATTTCGCTTAATCTGAAAAAGAGCAAATATCAAATTGGGGCAGAACTATTTATGGATTTATGGATTATCAATGATCTGCATACCGCATTTCCCAAATTAACTCTAATTGTTTCTATTGCAAATGAAGAATTAGTTAGACTTGAGAAAATACACATTGAAGAAGATTCTATTCTCCATTTAGATGACAAAAATTTTAAAGTC
Source organism: Bacteroidota bacterium (assembly GCA_018829545.1). Lineage (GTDB taxonomy): Bacteria > Bacteroidota > Ignavibacteria > Ignavibacteriales > Melioribacteraceae > JAHJTX01. Next base: position 1,172 of record JAHJTX010000312.1, read on the forward strand.
AGGCTGCCAAATAAGAAAATGGACGAGTTATTGAGTGTTAGACTTTTGGATTCGACCAATAAAATAATTTGTGAAAGTAATGAGCAAATAAAAATTTTACATAATAGATTAGGATGGAAATAAAATGCGAAAATTATTTTTAATTACATTAATTACATTATTGTTTGCAACTATCATCAATGCGCAAGATTTAGTTTTTTTTGATGATAGTCCAACAAATGTTTCATACGATGCAAGCTGGGGATATAATAATGCCCCCAGTTTTGTGGAAAGAGTGGGTGAAAAATTCCCGGTTTCTGAAGGCATAAAGTATTTGGGAACTAACAGCCTTAAACTGCATTGGAAATCCGCAAGCGGAGGTGATTGGGGAATTGCAGTTGCGGCAGTTGGCTGGCCTGGTAGCGATGTAACTACAAAGGATACACTCACATTTTGGTTTTACGCGGATTCAGCTTTTGCAACAAATGATTTGCCAAAAATATTTTTGGAAGATTTGAGTGATAGAAAGACAGATAAACAAAACCTTTCAAATTTTGCTGTAACGATACAAGCGAATGTTTGGAGCAAAATTTCAATCCCTATTCAAGTGTTTAAGAATTTTCCTGGTACAGCTGATCTAACTAAAATCAAAACAGTTTATTACGGACAAGGCATATCAGATGGTTTTCATCACACAATGTATCTTGATGAAATTCGGATGAAAAGCGCCGGTGGTGGAGACAGCGAACCGCCCGTTGCGCCAGTACTTTTATTTGTAAAAGGATTTAATAAACACATTGACTTAAAATGGGTAAGAAATTCTGAGGTAGATTTAGATGGTTATTACATTTATAAATATAATGGAACAACACCTGTACTATTAAGCAATGTAAAAGCAGACGAACAATTTTTTACGGATTTTGTTGGTGGGACAGATGTTTCAGCAGAATATGCAATATCAGCATACGATTTAAGCGGAAACGAATCCGGATTGAGCAATTCCTTTTCAGCTTCTACAAAATTTATGACAGACGACGAAATGCTGGATATGCTGCAAGAAAGTACATTCAGATATTTTTGGGATTATGCGCATCCTGTTTCAGGATTGACTAGAGAGAGGCACGGATCAAAAAATACAGTAACTTCCGGTGGATCTGGTTTTGGAATTATGGCCGTAATCGTTGGAATTGAGAGAGGATTTATTTCACGAGAAGAAGGCGCTGCGAGAATTTTAAAGATTTCGAATTTTCTGAAAAATGCCGACAGATTTCATGGAGCTTGGTCGCATTGGTTGAACGGTGAAACAGGGAAAGCTATTCCTTTCAGTCAGTACGATGACGCTGGGGATTTAGTGGAAACCGCATTTTTAATTCAAGGGCTTCTTACAGCAAGAGAATATTTTATAAATGACGATTCGGTTGAAAATGAAATCCGAACTCTCATCACAGAATTATGGGAGACTGTTGAATGGGAGTGGTACAGAAGATCAGAGGGCAGTAATGTTCTTTTCTGGCATTGGTCACCAAACTATGAGTGGCAGATGAATATGCCTATCAAAGGATTCAACGAAACGATGATTGTCTATCTTCTCGCAATCGCTTCCCCAACTCATGGAGTTCCGGCAAGTCTCTATCATAACGGCTGGGTGAGTTCAAATTATTTAAATGGCAAAACATTTTACGGCATTAAGCAATTTGTCGGTCCGGATTATGGCGGTCCTTTGTTCTTCACACATTATTCTTATTTGGGATTTGACCCAAGAAATAAAAAGGACAGCTATACAAATTATTTTATTAATAACAGAAATATCGCTTTAATACATAATAAATATTGCGAAGACAATCCTATGGGATATACAGGTTACAGCGCCGATACTTGGGGATTAACCGCGAGTGATGATCCTTATGTGGGTTATCTTGCGCATGAACCAATGAATAGAGACAACGGAACTTTGTCACCAACCGCTGCTTTATCTTCAATGCCATATACGCCAACAGAATCTATGGCTGCGTTTAAGAGTTTTTATAATACTTACGGAGAAGATCTCTGGGGCAGCTATGGTTTTAAAGATGCATTCAATCCTGGAATTAATTGGACAGCCGGAAGCTTTCTTGCTATTGATCAGGGACCGATAATCATAATGGTAGAGAATTACCGCTCAGCTTTATTATGGGATTTATTTATGGCAAACCCGGAAATTCAGCCAATGCTTGACGCTATCGGATTTATTACCGATACAACTACTGCGGTCGAAGATGATATTCATGCTCCTCTAGCATTTGAATTAATCGGAAATTATCCAAATCCATTCAATCCTTCAACTCGAATTAAATATTCTATTCCTAATACCTCGGATGTTAAACTTGAGGTTTTTAATTTAATTGGAGAGAAGATAGCGACATTAGTAAATGAAGTGAAACAGCCCGGAACTTACGAAGTATCTTTTAACGCCGGAAATTTGAGTTCAGGAGTTTATTTTTATAAAATATCGACAAATGGATTTTCCGATGAAAAAAAGCTCATGTTGCTGAAATAATATGTACCAAGTTGGAAAAATAGCGGTTCTATTTTTGATTTTCATTTTGGGGTGTGCAAATTCAGAGAATGATCCAACAGTTTTAAAATTCTGGGCTATGGGAGCTGAGGGAGAATATGTCTCTCAACTTTTGCCGGAATTTGAAAAAGAGAATCCAAATATTGAAGTTAAGGTTCAACAAGTTCCATGGACAGCGGCACAGGAAAAACTAATAACTGCATTTGCCAGTGATAAACTACCCGACGTATTTCAACTTGGGAATACATGGGTTCCACAATTCCATTCACTTTCGGCTATTGAAAACCTTTCGGAATATGTAGAAAAATCTACCAGTATAGATGAATCCAATTATTTCCCTGGTATTTGGGATACTAATGTTTTGGACTCAACTATTTACGGCATCCCATGGTACATTGATACTCGTGTATTATACTATCGTTCGGATATTTTAAAAAAAGCTGGTTTTGATCATCCACCCAGAACTTGGGATGAATTGTATGAAATTTCAAAAAGCATTAAAAAAGTACTGGCTGACAAAAATAAATATGCTATTTATCTCCCCTCAAATGAATGGGCGCCGTTTGTTATTTGGGGATTGCAGAATAATGCAACATTGCTAAAATCAAATAATTCGTACGGTAATTTTTCATCTCCGGAATTTAAGGAAGCTTTCGCATTCATTACTAAGTTCCATAAGGAAAAGTTAGCGCCGATAGGAATGACCGAAGTAAATAATGTTTTTCAGGCATTTAAGGATGAATACTTTTCAATGTATATTTCTGGTCCATGGAATATAAAGGACTTTAAATTATGGTTAACCGATTCTTTAGAAAATAGCTGGATGATAGCGCCGTTGCCCGCTCCAACTGACGAATATCCTGGCGCTTCCTTAGCAGGCGGATCGAGTTTGGTGATCAATAGTAAATCAGAAGTAAAACAAGAAGCGTGGAAATTAATTGAATTTTTATCGCGTAAGAAAGTTCAATTAGAATTTTATAAATTATTGAACGATTTGCCTGCCGTTAAAAGCGCGTGGATGGATTCGATATTTGTTAACGATAAATTTCTGAAAGTTTTTTATACACAGTTCTTAAATGTAAAGGCAACGCCTAAAATAGCAGAGTGGGAGCAGATTGCGTTTTCTAAGATTCAGCAATACGCTGAATATACCGTGAGGGAAGTAATGACGGTAGATGAAGCTTTGGCCGCATTGGATAAAGATATAAATGAAATCTTGAAAAAGAGAAGATGGCTGCTTGACAAGAATGAACAGTAGTAAATATAAATATGATTCGGGATTAGGGAGTAAAAAATCACTCATCATTTTTCTTTCTCCCGCTTTGCTGGCAATATTAATTTTCTTTTTTATTCCTGTTATATCCGCATTTATAATGAGTTTTACAGATTTCAGTATATATGCGCTTGCGGATTGGAATTATATTCAGTTCATAGGTCTAGATAATTATTTTAGACTATTTGATGACCCGCTATTTTGGATAGCTCTAAAAAATACCTTTTACTTTGTAATAACTGCAGGCCCATTATCTATAATTGCGTCACTCACGGCAGCAATCTTATTGAGTTCAAAACTAACAGCATTCAAATCATTTTTTAGATTGTCTTTTTTTCTACCGGTTGTTACAACTTTGGTTGCTGTAGCAATTGTTTGGCGGTTCATATATCACCCAAATTTTGGACTGTTAAATTATTTCTTGAGTTATTTTGGAATTTCACCAATTGACTGGCTGGGTGACCCAGTCTGGGCTATGCCTGCAATTATCCTCATGGCTATTTGGAAAAGCTTTGGATATAATATGATAATTTTTATTGCTGGTCTTCAAAATATTCCCGAGCAACTCTACGAAGCTGCTGAAATTGAAGGCGCTAATTCTTGGCATAAATTTCATCATATTACTTTACCATTATTAGCTCCAACAACATTGTTTGTCGGTATCATTACTCTTATTGGCTTTTTCCAATTATTTGCCGAGCCGTATATAATGACGCAGGGTGGACCTTTAAATTCTACTTTAAGTATTGTGCAGTATATGTATCAAGAAGGATTTAGATGGTGGAATATGGGTTATTCTGCGGCAATTGCTTTTGTGCTTTTTACAATAATTTTTACGGGGTCAATCATTCAGCTAAAAATGAAAAAAAATGATTAGTCTAAAACCGAAACCAATATTGCTGAATTTATTGTTAATAATAATCACTGTGATAACATTAACTCCATTTTTATGGATGGTCTCAGCTTCTTTTATGCTTGATGGACACGCATCAACTTATCCGCCAAGATTTTTACCTGACGAGTTTACTATTACTCAGTACTCTAAATTATTTACGAAGCTTAACATCACAACTAATATGTTGAACAGTTTCATTTTATCAATAAGTGTAACCTTAATTTCTCTTTTATTTAACTCTATGGCAGCGTATGCTTTTTTAAAATTTCGATTTAAAGGAAAAGAAAAGTTATTCACGATATTACTTAGCTCTATGATTATTCCTAGTCAGGTTACAATGCTGCCATTATTTTTAATGCTAAAAGAGATGGGAGTTATAAATACTTATTTTGCGATCATTATTCCCGGATTAGCAAATATATTCGGAATTTTCTTAATTCGACAATATGCTCAGTCAATTCCCGATAGTTTATTTGAAGCTGCAAAAATAGATGGCGCGACGGATTTTCAGATATACACCAAAATCTTTGTTCCAATTATAAAGCCAATTTTGGTAACGCTAGCTCTATTTACATTTATGGGGACCTGGAATGATTTTCTGTGGCCCCTAATTACACTTACGGATGAATCGATGTACACACTTCCTGTTGCGATGTCGAATTTGATGAGTGAACATTCAAAAGACCCTGAATTAATGATGGCGGGATCGGTATTAACAATATTACCCATTATAATTGTTTTTCTTGCGATGCAGAAACAATATATAAAAGGCTTAATGATGGGAAGCGTAAAAGAATAATTATTCTTTGAGGAACAAAAATGAAAAAAAATATAAACAAACTATTTTTTCTAATATTCATCCTATCCACTCCTTATGTGCAAGGTCAATCCTTTTCGGTAGAGCAAAAAATTGACTCTTTGCTTTCTAAGATGACAGCAGAAGAAAAAATCGGACAGTTAGTTCAGACCGTTGGGATTAAAGAGAATACTAGTGAGAATATAAAGTCCGGAAAGTTCGGTTCAATTTCGTGGATCAAATCAGCAGAAGAGGTAGGTAAATTGTATAAAAACAAAACAAGTGATGTGAAAGTTTCTTTCAATACTCAAAATATTCATCTATTCATCAACGAATAGGCAGTTTAAAAATCAATTAAGGAGTCAGAAACATTGCTCCAAAGATAAAATCTATTTGTTTTTTAACAGCTTTTAATTCTTTCCGCATTTGCTAAAATTGAGACTGAAAGTTAAAAATTGCCAAAATTTAATGAAGAATTAATATTCCCGTGAGAATGAATGATTGTTATTCAGTACCCAGTTAAATATATTTCGCATCAAAAAAACGAACGATAAAACTTAGGAGAAAATTAGAAATGGCAATTAAAGTTGGTATTAATGGTTTTGGCAGAATAGGCAGACTTGTTTTCAGACGCGCAGTTCAATTGGACGATATTGAAGTGGTTGGGATTAATGATCTTCTTGACGTTGATTATATTGCTTACATGCTGAAATATGATTCCACACACGGCAGGTTTAACGGCGAAGTAAGCGTTAAGGACGGATATTTAGTAGTAAACGGCAAATCAATTAGAATTACCGCAGAAAAAAATCCAGCAGACTTAAAATGGAGTGAAATCGAAGCAGAATATATCATTGAAGCTACTGGACTCTTTTTAACGAAAGAAAAAGTTCAAGGTCATTTGGATGCTGGAGCAAAGAAAGTAGTAATGACAGGTCCATCCAAAGACGATACACCAATGTTTGTTATGGGCGTTAATGATGATAAATACTCCGGTCAAAATGTGGTATCAAACGCTTCGTGTACAACAAACTGTTTAGCCCCGATTGCAAAAGTGTTGAATGACAAATTTGGAATTGAAAGCGGATTGATGACCACTGTTCACGCTACCACAGCAACGCAAAAAACAGTTGACGGACCTTCGAATAAAGATTGGAGAGGCGGAAGAGGAGCCGGACAAAATATTATTCCTAGTTCAACCGGCGCTGCAAAAGCTGTTGGTAAAGTTATTCCGGAATTAAACGGTAAGTTAACCGGAATGTCCCTTAGAGTTCCAACTCCAAACGTATCCGTTGTTGATTTAACTGTTAACTTGAAAACTGCAACAACTTACGATGCAATAAAAGCTGCAATGAAAGAAGCTTCTGAAACAACTTTGAAAGGAGTATTGGGCTACACAGAGGATGCGGTAGTTTCCAGCGACTTTTTAGGCGAAGAAAGAACTTCTGTTTTTGATGCAAACGCCGGCATTATGTTGAATGATAAATTTGTAAAGGTTATTGCTTGGTATGATAACGAATGGGGTTATTCGTGTAAGGTAGTTGATTTAGTGCTTCACATGGCAAAGTAATTTAATGCGATATAGTTTTTCGAAGGCGGCATTTGCCGCCTTTCTTTTATTATTTGTTTTACTTGGGGAATTTAAAAAATGAAAAAGCTTTCAATTGATAGTGTTGAGTTAAAAGGGAAAAGAGTTTTAGTTCGAGTTGATTTTAACGTTCCACTTGATGAAAATTTGCAAATTACAGATGACATCAGAATAACTTCCTCTTTGCCCACTATTAAAAAAATTATTAATGACGGCGGAAGATGTATTTTGATGAGTCATCTCGGAAGACCGAAAGGCAAACCAAATCCAAAATATAGCTTAAAACCGGCGGCGGAAAGGCTTAAAGAGTTATTGGGAATTGAGGTTAAGTTTGCGACTGATTGCATTGGAAATGAAGTAGAAACATTAGCCAATGATCTGAAAGAAGGAGAAGTTCTTATCCTCGAAAATTTAAGATATCACGAAGAGGAAGAAAAGAATGACGCTGAATTTGCAAAGCGATTGGCGAGTCTTGGAGACGTTTTTGTAAATGACGCATTCGGCAGCGCACACAGAGCGCATGCTTCTACAGAAGGAGTTACAAAATTTATAAACGTAAATGCGTCGGGATATTTGATGCAGAAGGAATTGGATTATTTGGGAAGCGCAATTGCTGAGCCGGCAAGACCATTCACTGCAATTTTAGGCGGCGCAAAAATTTCGGGTAAAATTGACGTTATTCAAAATCTTCTTTCTAAAGTTGACACGCTTATAATCGGCGGGGGAATGGCGTACACATTCTACAAAGCGCAGGGATTAGAAATCGGTCATTCCCTATTAGAAGAAGATAAGATTGAACTTGCAAAAGAATTGTTGAAAAAGTTTGAAGATTGCGGCGCCAAAGTTCTTCTACCGGAAGATGTTGTTGTGGCGCATGAATTTAATAATGATTCACCGGCAACAGTTGTTTCGGTGAATGAAATTCCCGCAGATCAACAGGGCTTAGACATTGGTCCTAAAACAATTGAAAAATTTAGACAGGTAATTCTTAACAGTAAAACCGTTGTTTGGAATGGTCCAATGGGTGTTTTTGAATTTGATAATTTTGCTAAAGGAACTTACGCAGTTGCAAATTCTCTTGTTAAAGCAACCGAAGGCGGAGCAATAACTATCGTTGGCGGAGGCGATTCTGCTGCCGCAATGAAAAAAGCCGGCTTGGATGAAAAGGTAACCCACGTTTCAACGGGCGGCGGAGCTTCTTTGGAATTCTTAGAAGGAAAAATTCTTCCCGGCGTTGAGGCTTTATCTGAAGCGTAATTATTTTTAAATATTATTTAGAATAGAAGAAGCAAACGATCATCAAAAGATTGCTTCTTTTTATTTGCATCAAAAAGAGTTAATTTTATTCGTATTGTAACAAATATTAGGACTTAGAATGGGTTTGAGCGACAGAGATTATTATAGACCAAGAGGATTTGGCGGATTTAATTTATTGCCAATTGTAATTAAAAATTTATTGATTATAAATGCTGCTGTTTTTTTTCTGCAGATAATATTTGATAATCTTACATTCGATGGTCTGCCGGGCTGGTATGTATTAAATAGGTATTTTGGATTAAATCCTTTAATGGGTATTGATCAAGTTGGACAGGCTTATAACTTCCAATTCTGGCAAATTATTACCTATCAATTTATGCACGGAGACTTCGGGCATGTTTTCTTCAATATGTTTATGCTCTGGATGTTCGGTATGGAAATTGAAAACTTGTGGGGTTCCAGAAAGTTCTTGGTCTTTTACTTATCGTGCGGAATCGGAGCGGCAATTTTACAATTATTTTTAGCTCCACTTTTATCTGCGGGTTTAGGAGTTACAATCGGCGCATCCGGCGCGGTGTTCGGTATTATGATTGCCTTCGCCATGTTCTTCCCAGATAGATACATATTTCTGTATTTCCTTTTACCCATTAAAGCCAAATATTTGATGGGTATTCTTGTTGTGTTCGAATTCATGTCTGTTGGGGATATGAGTTTTGTCGCCCATTTAGCGCATATCGGCGGCGCACTAACCGGAGTTATTTTCATTTTATCAGATAGAAAATTCAATTTTAATTTCGATAAAATATTTGATTCGTTGAAAGCCGGATTCGGGTTAAAAAATTCAAGATCGTCAAATACATTCAGAAGAACTTCTAAATACTTTTTTGGCAGAAGCAGAGATGTGAGTGAAGCAGAATTTTACGAGATCAATAAAAAAGAAAATGATCCCAGTAATATTGACCAAAATGAGATTGACAGAATTTTGGATAAAATAAGTCAAAGCGGTTATCAAAATTTATCTAACGAAGAAAAGCGCATACTATTTGAAGCGAGTAAAAAGAAGTGATGAGTTCTAAACTTCTTTTGCCGTTATTATTTTTACTTTTATTTGCTTGTTCAAAAGAGAACGAGATTGAAGAGAGCAAACTAGTTAAACTTTATGTCGATCTTATGATCGTGGATGAAACCTATCAATTTAATCTTGATTCGCTGGCAATTCACAAAAAAAAAGTTTTTGAAAAGTACCAAGTAACTGAACAGAACTATGTAGAGGCAATTAATCTGCTTGGCGAAGATGATGAGAAGTGGGAAATGTTTTTCCAAAAATCACTTGCATATCTGGAAACACTGAGAGAACGAGATAAAATCAATTAGATTTTTTATGCTTCGCCAATGCAATTCTAATCTTACCGTAAGAAACAAAAGAAGGCAATACTTCTTTAATCTCTTTTAGCTCGGTGAGCCCTTTACTTAATTCGGTACTGATCAATTCCAATTCAGATTTCTTAAAAAGGTTCGATATATCTGTATCGGGGAAGTATTCAATTATAGATTCAATCTGCATAGAAACAACTGCCTCAGGTAGTTTGGTAAGTGAAGCAATATCCTCGAGGCTATATTTTTTTTTCACTAAATCATAAGTCAGCTTAATGGTATCGGGAATTTTATTATCAGTCGATTTTTGTATAATCACTTTAGCTTTGTTCAACTCAATAATTGCTTCCAAGAAATCTTCGCCGGCTTTGTTAAACATGATTCTTGTAAACCCGCTAATTGATAGGATTTTTGACGGAGTATCCGGCTTCGCTTTCGCAATTTGCATTAACACTTCATCGTTACAAATCTGTTCCGGTTTCTGAGTAAATTTTTTAGAAGCCGCTGCTCTCACTTCGCGAAGGGCATTAAGGTATTTCAAATCCTCATCAATTTTTACGTTTGCAGAAATTCGTTTCGTATCTTTTACGTGCAAAATGAATTCATCCATTCCTTTATCTGAAACTGCCAGCCTGCCGTTAACGTCGTTTATTAACTTTTTAGACATCACTTTTGAAACAAAATTCTCTATTTCTTTTTTGCTAAAATGTCTGCAAACGCCGTAGTTATTCGTTTTTATTATCTCGGGATGCTTTGCTTTTCCGGCGAGCAGTTTTACCAAATCTTTATCTTTAATTGAGCCGCCAAACTCGTGAATTGTTTGTATGATTATTTCTTCAACGTATTCATCAGTCTGCGCAAGAGAATGATCAAGTCCAAGGCAGTTATCGCATTTACCGCATTTGTAATTTGGATTAACCTCGCCAAAGTAAGCAAGTACAAAATTCATTCTGCAATCAGTACTCCGCACGAACTCGTTCATCTTTTCAATTTTACTGAGTAAGTATTGCCACTTCTTTTCCAATGATTTAAAATCTATTCCCAGCGATTCAGTTTTTTCGCGCGGTTTTAAAAGTCTAATGGTTGGCGCGTTTGGCGGTTTTTCATAATCAAGAATTCCAATTTTATTTAATTCGTCAAGATGAAATTCCAATGTCTCTGCATCTATTGCTAACTCAGATGAGATGCCTTCCAGATCAATGGACACAAATGAATTGAACAAATTATTGCCGGAGTTTCTTAATATCATTGCCAACAAGTCTTTGAAAATGATTTTATGGGTGGACAAAATAAATTTCTTAAAATCACCGCTGCTCAAAACAGTTTTTACGTGCGGACGGTTTTCATATCCATGCTTGTATTGTAGATAATCATTATTCTTTAAAAACCGTATACCAGATTCAAACTTTGTCTGATTAACTCTAATTCTTTTCAAAAATGTTTTGAATTTTTCGTCAACGTGAACCAATCTGTCCGACATCGAACCGACTGCAATACCTGCAAAATCATAAACTGCATTGTAGATTACAAATATTTCTTCCTTTGTAGGCATCGTTTGCATTGCAAGAAATTCCTGCAAGTCAGTATCTTTTGAATCGAATAGCATGTAAGTTTTTGACTGCTTTTGATC
>JAHJTX010000313.1 GCA_018829545.1 Bacteroidota bacterium
AAACTTGAAGCGACAAAAATTGAGTAATTGTAATGGCAGATGTAATAAGAAAGTTTAATCAAGTTCATAGAGTTATAAAGTTGTAAAGTTCATAAAGTTTATCAAGTTGTGAGTTTATTTAGTTGAAAAAATAATATTTTTGAGTGATGAAAAAGTTTTCCTACTAATTTTAGAAAACCATGAAATTTGAAAAGTTCGAAGAAATAATTGCCTGGCAGAAGGCGAAAGAATTAACTCTTAATATCTACGCCATTTTTAAAGACTGTAGGGATTATGCGTTCAAAGATCAAATACAGAGAGCTTCGGTTTCTATTATGAATAATATTGCTGAAGGTTATGAACGAAAAACAAACAACGAATTCAAACACTTTTTATTTATTGCAAAAGGCAGTTCGGGAGAATTGAGATCGATGTCATACTTAGCGAAAGACTTAAAATATATTAGTGAAGATGCTTATCAAAATATTTATCGTCTTTCAACAGAAATATCAAAAATGCTATCCGGTCTAATTAAGACACTTTAATCTCTCAATCAATATCATGATAAACTTTACAACTTTATAACTTTACAACTTTATGAACTTTATGAACTTTACAACTTTACAACTTTACAACTTGATAAACTTAATAAAACTTTAGAGGAAAAAATGGCTGTGAATATGAAAGGTAAAAGTCTCGTTTCAATTAACGATTTAACCTTGGAAGAGATTTATCAGATCTTCGATGTATCAAAAACATTGAAAGAAAAAAAACTTACAGGAGAATCTCATAAAATTCTCGATGGTAAAACTTTGGGAATGATTTTTGCGAAACCCTCGACAAGAACAAGAATTTCATTTGAAACGGGTATTTATCAATTGGGCGGTATCGGAATGTATTTTGGTCCCAATGATTTACAGTTAGGCAAAAGCGAAAATATTCACGATACGGCAAAAGTGCTTTCAAGATATTTGGATGGTATAATGATCCGCACTTTCGCGCATAAAGACGTTGTGGATTTAGCTCACTATTCATCCATTCCAGTTATTAATGGTTTAACTGATTTGCTTCATCCTTGTCAAGTTTTAACTGACTTATTTACAATACTCGAGAAGAGGAGAACGTTTAGCGGATTGAAATTTGCTTATCTAGGTGACGGCAATAATATGGCGCATAGCCTTCTTCACGGCTGTTCCAAAGTAGGTTTGGATTTAGCGATCTCAACTCCATCCGGTTACAAACCAAACGAGCAGATTGTTAAAAACGCCATGAAAAATGCTAAGTATATGGGCAGTAAAGTTGAAATTATTGATGATCCTGTGGAAGCTGTAAAAAATGCGGACATCGTTTACACTGATGTTTGGGCAAGTATGGGGCAGGAAAGTGAAGCTTCAGAAAGAAGAAATCATTTTATGAATTATCAAGTGAATTCTGATTTAGTAAAAAATGCTAAAGAAGACTACTTATTTATGCACTGTTTACCGGCGCATAGAGGCGATGAGGTAACCGATGAAGTTGCTGATTCGTTAAACTCTATTATTTTTGACGAAGCAGAAAATAGACTTCACGTACAAAAAGCTGTGATGGCACTTGTTATGTAGTTGTGAAATCTCATCAATGTTGATGGATTAGTAAATCCATTTAACTTGAGAAACTCAACGAAAAATTTAGCATTTTAATCTGTGAACCAGTTACTTTTTCTTTGCTTTTTTGAAATTATTGTATAACTTTGAACTCGTTTTTTTGAAGGGCAGATAGCTCAGTCGGTAGAGCAATGGACTGAAAATCCATGTGTCGGCGGTTCAATTCCGTCTCTGCCCACAAAAAATAAGGCGATATACCGAGTCGCCTTTTTTATTTTAAACACTTCCTCTCCAACCTATTTTAATTGAATTCTTCTTATTTTGAAAAACATCAATCACTGCGGGAATAGCTTCAGCTGAATCGCTATAGATAATTGTTAAATTTTCACCTCAAAAAATCATGAAAATATTTGTAATAATATTGTTTCTGCTAATCGTTCAATTAAGTCTATTTGCACAGCAGGCAAACAATTCTGAGAACGGGGCAAATAATTATTTCGTCACGCTGGGTTATTGGAACGATAATTTTCTCGTTGGGAATGAAATTAATAAATATTTGAAGAGAAAAATATTTCAAGATGTTGATGATTTTATAACTACAAGTTTTTGGATGAGAGTTAGTTTCGGCGGAAGCAATGAAAACTGGTTCATAGACAATTACCTCAATATAATTACAAATAAGAAGCGTCACTTTCGCACTGATCTTTATACTATTAGGGTGATGCATAAAAATAACTATGAAAATGGTTCAATGAGTTTTGGCGGCGGAATAGTGTCTAATGGAAATTATGGCGGGAAACGTATTCAGGATTTATATCATAAATCCTTTTCGATACAGAAAGTTGTAATGCCCTACACTCAATATAATTATTTAGGATTAGGACTATTTGCGAGCGCAAAACACTTGCTCACGAAATATGAACAACTCAATTTATTTGGGTCTTCTTCATTATCTCTTTTAACAGGAATCGGGCCAAGTTTTTGGCAGTTGGGTTTTACATCAGTATACAATGCATCATCCGAAATAATCTCAATGCAGTTCCATTCAGGTTATCTTCACTATTATAAGAATCCGGGTATATTCAAATACTTTTTTGACAAAGGATTTATATGGGGCTATATCACTTCAATCAAAGTATATAAGGGATTTCAATTGAGTGTTTGGGTAACGGGCAATCAGTATGGCGTTGGAAGCCAAAATCATTTTGGAATGTCACTCACAATTGGGAGCGATAAATTAATTCCGGTAAATTTCGATGATATAAAATATCCTTGAGTTAAGAACAATTATTTGTTGATAAAGTCCTTCACAAAATTTCTAACATGAGTGATGTCTCTATCTTCCAAATTGATCGAAATAAAATCTGCAAAATTGCCCAAAGCAATAACAGCGTTTGTGCACGCTTCGTGCATTTCTAAATCATAAATTTTATCTATAATATTTCTATTAACAATTTGGATCTGATCATAAGTAGCTTTTAGTTTTTCCAATTTCCAATCAGGTTCTTTGCCTTCTAAATAATTAAAATATTCTTCTAAAACATACATCGATAAAACTCTGTACTCAGTCTCTTCAATTGAGGCAAAGGGAAGATGAAATCGAACAAGAGGTTTTAACTTTCCTATGATTGGGCATCCGCCCGAAGCCATAATTATTCCCATCAAACTGCTAATTCCACTTTGAACGGTTGTATGCTTTGATGTCCATCTTTCATTTGTTTCGCAATTTATTTTTGCTTTTTCGAATGAAGGCATATCTTTGAAAAAATCAATAACGTCTGCGAGATTAACAGCGAGAGGACAGTACTCAACAGTCTTAAAATCAAGCGGGCAATTTGGGCATTTTATATTTATTAACTTTGCCCAATCCGGAAAGTTTTTCATTGAGTTTTCTACTAGATTAAGATCGTCATCAAGAGTTATAATAAATTCTTTTTCAGTCCCATCATCGAAAGTGAAATTATATCTGTAGTGAAGTTGTTTCTCTTTATTATCCATTTTGCCTTCAGCTTCTCAAGTTTCAAGATCAAATATATTTGGTAAACAGTATTACTAATTTTACGGAAATAATCAAGGATTATGAAATAAAAACTCTTGATTGAAGCTGAGTACGAAATGGAAGTCCCTTACTTAAGGGGTTGATAAATGATCTTGCGGATGGTATCAAATTGAAGATAAGGGAACTCGGCTCTTATTTTATCTATTGCATCGCCTGTGGTGAATTGTACTGCGCGCAGTTCTTTAAATGCCTTCTTAATTTGATAATCCCTGAGCGTTTTATGATTTATCAATCCATGACTGTCAAGAGTCTGATATATATCATCATCTATTAAATCAGAAAGTGGATTAAATATATTTTCTTCATTTCTTACGTTCATGGCATCCCCCATGTTGTGTTTGGATGTTCGAATTTCTACAATATATTTAAAAAATTTGATCGTATAGAGCAACCGCACAGATATGCGGTTTTTCGTGATAATTACAATCATGTGGGAGGGAATACTGCTAAACGGCTGTTATTGAAGCCTTTCTACGATTTTTGTAAAGAAGAAATAGAGATATTATTAGTGCTAAAAAAATAAATATCCACGATGAACCGTATGAAAAAGAAATATTATTATCCATCGCATCCAGTGAAAGAATCCAAACTACAATAAGAATGGGAAAAGAAATAATTATTTTCAGAATTGAAAGTACAGCACAATACCTAAATTTATTTTGAAATAGGAAATAGAGATTAACAAGCAGCAATATCAGAAAAGTAATTGCAAAAGCTGATATGTTCGTCCAATCCCATAAAATAGTCGAAGTTGAACTCATGGGAATCATGTAAACATTCTCACCATCGATGTTTGCAAGCGGACAAAGAACTGCAATTACGAACATTATAATTATCAAAAGGGAAAGAATAAAATTCGTCCGCTCAGTTTTTTTTCTCATCAAGCATGTTGACCCTTTTTAATAATGAATTTATCGTACATAAAAATTAACAAAGCTGTAACTGCGGCTATTACGGCAAAGGTAATCCACATTAAATCGGGTCTGTTCATATCTCTTGCGAATGCAGCGTATAGTTGCCCCGAAAGAATTCCGCCAAAAAGATTACCTAATGCAACGCACCAGTAGAAGTATCCCATGTACATTGCAACTTTGTTTGGAGGAGCGATTTTGCCCGTGTACTCTTTTGATTTTGGACTTGCCATCATTTCTCCAAAAGAGAATACTGTTATACCGGCAATAACTATCCAGCCGGTTGTTCCGAATATCAGAACAACGAAACTGAATACAGTAATAATCACTCCCCAGAAAATTGTAGTAAATGGTTTTAGTCTGCCGACAAAAATAGAAACAGCAATCTGGAAAAATATAATTGCTCCAGCGTTAATATTGATTATGTACTCGGGATTTATTTGATTGGGCACAGCAAGCGAAGCCTTAAAACCATCGGAAATATTTTGCAGTCCTAGTCCGTTAAAAATGTTAACCACAAAATTTAGTATATCGGTAGTGTTTGTAAAATCGCGGATATAAAGTGGAAGTGTGTAATAAATTTGATTAAAGGAAGTCCAAAATCCCGACATTAAAAGAAGGAATAGACCAAATCTCCAATCACCAATTTTCATTGGCTGCGTAATCCATATTTTATTGTGAACCTTAATACCTTTCAAAATAAAGTCGTATGTGAAATTAAATAGCGTCCAAACCACAGATATAAGAGTGATCTGTTTCCAGGTTACCGTTCCATCTGATGTGAATTTGGATCCCATAACAAGAACTACGAGCAGTCCGAAAATGAAAAGAAAAACCCTTCCGTTACCGAGCACTTCCACCATATCGGTCATTACTTTTTTCAGCTTTCTCGGATTGGCGGAAGCGCTTTCCGTTGTTGGCTCTTTATAAACAAACGAGACAAAAATAAAATTAATTGCAATCCATAACGACGAAGCCATGAAAACATATTCCCAGGAAATAGCTCGAACAACTCCTGCGACGATCGGCCCAATAAAACCGCCGATATTCACCATCATGTAGAATATTCCAAATCCCATTGAAGATGTTTTGTCGTTCGTTACTTTTGAAATAGTGCCGATAATAACGGGTTTGAACATAGCCGCCCCAAGTGCAACCATCATAAAGGCAATAAAAAATGTTGGGAAAGTCTTGAATTGCCCGAGCATATAATATGAGGGAACGAGCACTACAAACGCCGCAAAGAGCATTTTCTTGAATCCGTAGCGGTCTGCGAGCGCTCCGGTTACAACTGGAAATAAATAAAGAAAGAAAGTAACAACACCCTGAAGAACTCCTCTGTCCTCATCGCTGAAGCCCAAACCGCCTTCCGATATTGCACCGGTGATGTATAATGAAGAAACGGCAAAGAATCCGTACCATGCCATTCTTTCAAATATTTCCATTGTATTGGTAATCCAGAATGTTGTGGGGAAATCTTTCATGCGTATTTTATCAGCTTTCATAAAGCTCCGGAGATTTAAAATTGTTCAAAAGTTGAATTACGAAACCACGCTCTTTATATTTGGATGACTTCAATTTTGAAAAACTAATATAAGCAAATATCATTCTTTGATAAAAGATTCTAAAGAAGGGATGTAAATGGATAAAGTAATTCTGAAAACAGATTTTAATAAATTAAAGCTATTTAAGCGCGGCAAAGTTAGAGACATCTATGATCTCGGCGAATTTTATCTGCTGATTTCTACAGATAGAATTTCTGCATACGATGTAATAATGAATCAAGGTATTCCGGGAAAGGGAAAAATCCTTACAAAGATATCTGAGTTCTGGTTTGAT
This sequence comes from Bacteroidota bacterium, assembly GCA_018829545.1. Classification (GTDB taxonomy): domain Bacteria; phylum Bacteroidota; class Ignavibacteria; order Ignavibacteriales; family Melioribacteraceae; genus JAHJTX01. Next base: position 6,372 of record JAHJTX010000313.1, read on the forward strand.
TTTACTAAAGACATAATTGAGAGTCACTTTGTTTCGACTGATGTTGGAAGTTTTCCTTCTGAATGCCGTAAGTACGCAGAAGATTTGGAAGGAAGATCAATGCTTGTAGAAAAAGCGGAGTTAATTCCCATCGAGTGTATTGTACGCGGTTACATAACCGGTTCCGGATGGAACGATTATCAAAAAACCGGACAAATATGTGGAATTGAATTACCGAAGGGATTAGTTGAATCAGAGAAATTGCAAGAGCCAATTTTTACGCCATCCACGAAAGCAGAAATTGGCGCTCATGATGAGAATATTAGTTCAGACAGAGCCATGGAAATTGTTGGAGAGGAAACCTTCAATGCAATTAAAAGCGCCACTATCAACATTTTTAAGAAGGCATCTGATTATGCATTTGAAAAAGGTATTATAATTGCGGATACAAAATTTGAGTTCGGTTTTTATAACGGAAAAATTATTTTAATTGATGAAGTGCTCACTCCGGATTCGTCGAGATTCTGGTCAAGAGAGAGTTATGAAAAAGGGCAAGCCCAATTTAGTTACGACAAGCAGTATGTAAGGGATTATCTAACTTCCATCAATTTCAATAAAAAGCCGCCTGCGCCTAATTTGCCGGAGGATGTTATTAAAAATACTTTGCTCAAATACAAAGAAGCGCAAGAGCTATTAACCGAAAGTAAGCCATGATTCCCAATAAAATAAATATTACCTCCCAAAAGAATTTAGAAATTGTTTGGAATGACGCCGCGACAACTGTTGTAAAACTTGCGAGTCTCAGGAATAATTGTCCGTGTGCAGTTTGTAAATCTGAGAAAGAAGAATTTGGATCAACTTATATTCCTATTTACAATAATGATCAGATAGCAATTTCAAAAATTACTCCTGTCGGGAATTATGCTGTGACTATTTCATGGAAAGATGGTCACGATACAGGCATTTATGAATTTGATTTTTTGCGCACAATTTCAAAAACTAAAGAAATATCCGGATGATACTTCCTAATCAACTTACAGTATTAAGAATAATATTGACTCCGGTCTTTATGGTTTTGTTTCTATCGGACGATCCGTTTTATATTCAAATCTCTATGGGTGTTTATATTGTAGCCGCAATTACAGATTGGTACGACGGCTGGCTGGCTCGTAAATTTAATTATATAACCACGTGGGGGAAATTTTTGGATCCATTGGCTGACAAAATACTTACTTCGGCTGCATTCATTGCATTTGTCGTGTTGGGCGCTTTAGAACTTTGGATGGTAATCATCATTGTAATACGCGATTTTCTTATTACCGGAATTAGAGCCTACGCTGAGTATCACCATTTGAATTTTTCAACCAGTAGATCAGCAAAGTGGAAAACATTTTATCAAATGACTTTTATTTATTATCTACTCGTATTCTATACATTAAAAACTATCAGCTATATTCCCAAGGATATTCAAGAGATACTGATTCTATTTATTGATAAATCAATTGTATATTGGCTGATGCTTGGCGTAACTATACTAACTTTTATCACTGGGATTCAATACATAATTAAAAACAGAAAACTGATAAAGGATTTATTTAACTTTGCCACTAAATAACTTCGAAAAATTTTTAGGCACCGGATTTTATACAGGATATATCCCTTTTGCGCCGGGTACTTTTGGAAGTGCGGCAGCGCTATTAATATATCTGATCCCAGGTTTTGAAAATTTATATATTATTATACCTGCCATTATTCTTTTCACATTGATAGGCATTCCGATCGGGACTAAGTTTGAGAGCGTTTATGGTAAGGACCCATCGCAATGCACTATTGATGAAGTTATTGGAATGTGGATATCACTTTTATTTCTTCCCAAAATATGGTGGGTAATCGTAGTTACTTTTATAGTCTGGCGGATAATGGATATTGTGAAACCATTTCCAGCCAATTTCATGGAAAGATTGAGCGGCGGAAGAGGAATTATTTTTGATGATATTGTTGCGGCTCTTTATACATCAGCATTAATGCATTTATTTTTGTTTTTTATAAACAAATAGTAACGGAAGATATTTATGAAAGCATATTTAATTTCGATAGGTGATGAACTACTCAGCGGGCAAACGGTTAATACTAATGCGGCTTACATTGGCGAACGCTTATTTCAGAATCAAGTTGAAGTACTCAAAACAGCAGTAATTGGAGATAATGAAGAATCGATTCTTGCTGAATTTTCTGATGCAATCAATAGTGCGGATTTAATAATTGTAACGGGCGGATTAGGTCCCACGCACGATGATGTGACGCGGAAATCTGTTGTTAAATTCTTTGATTCTGAATTAATATTAAATAACGATGTGCTGATGGATATAACTGACCTCTTCACAAGAAGAGGAAGGGAGGTAACTCCATCAAATAAAGATCAAGCATTCGTTCCAAAAATCTGTGAAACTATTCGGAATTATTCCGGAACTGCACCGGGCTACTGGATATTAAAAGATAAAAAAATATTTGTGGTTGTTCCCGGCGTTCCTCACGAAATGAAAGAGATGATGGAAAATTTTGTGATGCCGAGAATATCAAATATTTTGGGTGATGAACATAGAAAATCGCATACAACTAACTTACTCACAACTGGAATCCCGGAATCTTTTTTGTTCGAAAAACTTGGAAGCATAGAAGATCTCGTTAAAGGCGGTAAAATGGCTTTTCTCCCGAGTCAATTTGGGGTAAAACTAAGAATAACGTCAACCGGCGAAACAGAAGAGGAAGCAAAAGATAAATTAATTGAAATTGAACAGCAGATTCGAAGTATTGCCGGAAGATACATCTACGGCAAAAATGACGAAACGTTAGAATCAGTTATTGCAAGACTTCTGATCGATCGTGGATTAACCGTTTCGGTAGCGGAATCATGCACCGGAGGATTGATAAGTTCACGTCTGACAAATGTAAGCGGCAGTAGTGATTATTTCCAAAGAGGTTTTATAACTTACAGTAACGGCGCTAAAGTCGAATTGCTGCATATCGATGAAGACATGATCAACAAATACGGCGCAGTCAGTTTAGATGTGGCTCGTTTAATGGCAGACGGAGTGCGGGCGGTAAGCGGAACAGATATCGGTCTTGCTGCTACCGGAATTATGGGACCAACTGGCGCAACGCAGGATAAACCTGTTGGATTGGTCTACATTGGAATTTGTGACGATAAAATCTGTACTGCAAGAAAATTTAAGTTTGGAGAAGACAGGTTATTAAATAAAGATAGAACTGCTCAAGCTGCTTTGGAAATGTTGCGGAGAAATTTACTCGGCATTCCTTATGAAGAATAGATTGTTTATCGCCCTCAATATTCATGAAGATATTCAGGAAAGGATTCTAGAAATACGCAATTCTATTTTTAGAAATTCAGAGAACGTGAAGTGGGAGAAAAAGGAAAAATACCATTTTACACTTAAGTTTCTTGGCGATGTTGAGCAAAGTGAAAATAGTAATATTATTAAAGCGCTTGCAGAATTGACTGAAAATCACAAGTCTTTTAATATCGAATTTGATAAATTTGGGTTGTTTTTAAACAGATCAAAGCCTGCGATTCTTTGGCTGGGTATTAAACAAAATAGAAATATATTGAGGCTGCAGTCTGATCTGGATTGCAGACTGAATGAGATTGGTTTTGAGCGAGGAAAGAAAAAATATCATCCTCATTTAACAATACTTAGATTTCGCGGTTCTGAAGCTAGCGATTTGTCACATAAATTTGTGTCTTATACAATAAGTGACTTAAAATATCGATCAGACAGAGTTACTCTCTACAGAAGCACATTATTAAGGAGCAGTTCTGTCTATGAAAAAATACAAAGTTTTAAATTGATTTAATTGGAGGAAATATGGCAGTAGACGTTGAAGCAAGATCAAAAATTCTAGAAGAAACTATTTACAATATCGAAAAAACCTACGGAAAAGGCACCATCATGAGACTTGGAGACGGCGTAATTAATAAAATTGATGCAATATCCACAAGATCAATTTCATTAGATGCGGCTCTGGGAATTGGCGGCGTTCCGCGAGGTAGAATAGTTGAGATTTATGGACCTGAATCATCGGGTAAAACCACAGTTTGTTTGCACATAATCGCCGAAGCTCAAAAATTGGGTGGTTTAGCCGCGTTTATTGATGCGGAACACGCAATGGATATTGGTTATGCAAAAAAATTGAAAGTGGATGTAAACAATCTTCTTTTATCTCAACCCGATTACGGAGAGCAAGCTTTGGAGATTGTGGATGCTCTCATCAGAAGTAACGCTTTGGATGTAATTGTAATAGATTCCGTTGCAGCGTTAGTTCCAAGGTCAGAAATCGAAGGCGAAATGGGAGACGCACAAATGGGCGTTCAGGCGAGATTAATGTCTCAAGCCTTGAGAAAAATTACAGGCGCCGTTAACCGTTCAAAAACGTGCGTTATTTTTACGAATCAGCTTCGCTCTAAAATTGGAGTTATGTTCGGAAATCCTGAAACAACAACCGGCGGTAACGCTTTAAAGTTTTACGCTTCGGTGCGAATGGATATAAGAAGAATTGCAGCAATTAAAAATGGCGAAGACGTTGTTGGTAACAGAACAAAAGTAAAAATAGTCAAAAACAAAGTTGCTCCACCATTCAAGCAGGTAGAATTTGACATTCTTTATGATGAAGGCATCTCCCTCGCAGGCGATTTGATTGATATTGCAGTTGATAAAAAAATTATTAAGAAAAGCGGCGCGTGGTTTACTTTTGGCGAGGACAGATTCCAAGGAAGAGAACAATTTAGAACCAAACTGAATGAAGATATTGAGATGATGAATCGTTTAGAGAAAGAAGTTAAAATGGAACTCGGATTACTTCCCAAAGAAGTTGTTCCTAATGAAACCGTTCCGGAAGAAAAAGAAAATAACACTTCTTCCAAGAAAAAATGAGTCGGGTAATTGGCTTAAAAAAAACTAAGCAATTTGTTTTTGTTAAGTTCGATAACTCGATAACATTAAAAATAGCGAACGGATTTTTCAATAAAATTGATTTGGATTATGATTTGGAGCTGAGTGATTCTCAATTCTCAGCTCTAAAATCTTCTTCAGAAAAATATAATGCAAAATTAACCGCATTCAGGTTGTTGTCGCGCAGACAGCATTCAAGTTTTGAGTTAAAAACGAAATTAAAGCAAAGAGGATATTCGGAACGCAGCATCGAAGAGATCATTCAAGAACTTCGTGGCGCAGATTACATAAACGATTTCAAATTTGCCGAGGACTTTGCGGAAGAAATGATTTCAAAAAAGAAAAACGGCTTACAAAATGTACTTAACAAATTAAGAAGCATGGGAATTAATAATGAAATATTAGCTCACGTACGAGAACTCTATCAATCCTATGATGAGCATGAAATAGCTTTTGAACTTGCTGAAAAAAAATATAATTCCATTAGTGGTAGGATTGACGATATACTTATAATTAAATTTAAGATTTACAATTATCTTTTATGCAAGGGATTTTCCAATGAAGTGATTAGAAAATCCATTGAAAAATTAGGATTATCATAAACTTTCTTTGAAGATATACTTCCAATTCTTATTTTTAAACAAATAAATGTTAAGAGTTATTCATGGAAAAATTCATCGGTGTTGATTATTATAATGTTGAGTCTTTATTAACCGAAGAAGAAATTTTAATTCGAAATTCAGTTCGTGAATTTGTTGATAAGGAAATCATTCCCATTATTGAACAAAATTATAGGGAAGGCGTATTTCCAAAACACTTAGTTCAAAAAATGGCTGAGTTAGGAATATTTGGAATGACCTTGCCAGCCAAATACGGTTGCGCTGAACTAAATAATGTTGCTTACGGATTAGTGATGCAAGAGCTTGAAAGGGGCGATAGCGGTCTTAGAAGCTTTGCTTCCGTTCAGAGTGGATTGGTTATGTATCCTATTTATAAATTCGGTTCAGAGGAGCAAAGAGCCAAATTACTGCCATTATTAGCTCAGGGTTCAGTGATTGGATGCTTCGGATTAACAGAGCCTGACTACGGATCGAATCCAGGCGGAATGATTACAAAAGCAGAAAAACTTGATGGCGGGTATATTTTAAATGGCACTAAAATGTGGATTACAAATGGCACTATTGCCGATATCGCTATAGTTTGGGCAAAATTAAATGGAGTCGTAAAAGGCTTTATAGTTGAAAAAGGAATTGAAGGATTTACCGCTCCGGAAATGAAGGGTAAACATTCACTTCGCGCATCCGTTACCTCTGAATTAATTTTTCAGGATGTGTTTGTTCCTGAATCACACCTTTTGCCAAATGCAAGCGGATTAAAATCTCCTTTAATGTGTCTAAATCAAGCAAGATACGGCATCGCATGGGGAGTGGTCGGCTCAATGATGGCAACTTATGATACCGCTTTAAAATATGCTAAATCAAGAATTCAGTTTTCTAAACCAATTGCCGGTTACCAATTGACGCAGAATAAGCTTGTATTCATGCTTACAGAAATAACTAAAGCTCAGTTGCTTAATTTGCAAATGGCAAAACTTAAGGATGCCGGAAAAGTGAAACATACCCAAATTTCGCTGGCAAAACGTAATAATTGTGAATTAGCGCTCGATATTGCAAGGATGGCAAGGGAAATTTTAGGCGCCAATGGAATTTTGGATGAATATCCTGTGATGAGACATTCTGCAAATTTGGAGTCTGTAAAAACTTACGAGGGTACTCACGAAATGCACACGTTAATTATTGGAGAAGATATTACCGGACTAGCGGCTTTTGATTAGTGATGTGATTAGAATGAACATTCAATTCTTAATTGAGTCCACTCCGAAAAACCCCAAACGGGTTAAAACCCGTTTGGGAAAGTTTGTTTTTAGCTTGTTATCCCCACGTTAAAACGTGGGGTTAATAACAATATGACTTTTCAGAGTGGACTCTTAATTGTTTTTATAAAATTTTATAATAATAGAGTTAGTGATGAAGAATAAAATCCATTACGAAGGATTAACATTTGATGATATTTTGCTGATTCCAGCTAAATCAAACATTTTACCAAAAGAAGCCGTTTTAAAATCTTTTTTAACAAGAGAGATTGAGTTAAATATTCCATTCCTTTCCGCTGCAATGGATACTGTGACAGAATCCGATATGGCTATTGCTATGGCGGCTCAAGGAGGAATTGGTATTATTCATAAGAATATGAGCATTGCTCGCCAGGCTGAAGAAGTAGATAAAGTAAAACGTTCTGAAAGCGGTATAATTCACAATCCGATTACTTTAACTGCTGAGAAAACAATCGAAGATGCTTTGTCATTAATGTCAAAATATCATATTTCCGGAATTCCGATTGTAAATAGCGCTGGAGAATTAATTGGAATACTTACAAACCGAGATCTTAGATTTGAACCGAATTTAAAGCTGAAAGTAAGTGATATCATGACAAAGGATAGATTAATTACTACTCCTGTTGGAACAACATTGGAAGAAGCAGAAAAGCTTCTTCATCAATACAGAATCGAAAAACTTCCCGTTGTAGACAAAAATAATAGACTTAAAGGATTGATCACTTTTAAAGATATAACAAAAAAGAAAAAATATCCTGATGCGTGTAAAGATGATATTGGAAGATTAAGAGCCGGCGCTGGCGTTGGGGTCTCGGTAGATACACTAGAAAGGGTAGAAGCTCTTGTTGCCGCAAATGTGGACGTAATTATTGTTGATACTGCGCACGGACATTCGCTGGGTGTATTAAAATGCGTAAAAAACATTCGTAAAAAATATAAGAATCTTCAACTGATTGCGGGCAATATCGTAACAAAAGAAGCTGCTCTTGAACTTGTAGAAAGCGGTGTGAACGCCGTAAAAGTTGGTATTGGCGCCGGTTCAATTTGCACAACGCGTATGATTGCCGGTGTTGGTGTTCCTCAAGTAAGCGCAATTATAGAAGTTGCAGAAGCGCTAAAGGGGAAGGGAATTCCGGTTATTGCCGATGGCGGAATTAAACAGACCGGCGATGTTTCGAAAGCAATAGCCGCTGGCGCAGACACGGTAATGATTGGCGGAATGCTCGCGGGCGTTGACGAAACTCCGGGAGAAAAAGTATTGTTCGAAGGAAGAAGTTTCAAAGTCTACAGAGGAATGGGCTCGCTCGGCGCAATGAGCGAGGGAAGTAAAGATCGATATTTTCAAGATGCCGAAGATGATATCAAAAAATTAGTGCCCGAAGGTGTTGAAGGAAGAGTTCCGTACAAAGGTCCTTTAGCTGATACTATTTACCAATTTATTGGTGGATTAAGAGCTGCAATGGGTTATTGCGGGGTTAAGACAATTAAAGAACTGAAAACGAAAACAAAATTCGTAAAAATCACTAGCGCAAGTCTTCGTGAGAGTCATCCGCATGATGTAATTATTACGAAAGAATCACCAAACTATCATTCTACATAATCAAATTTGGATTTGAATACGCATGTTTAAGGTACTTGTAATCGCATATTATTTTCCGCCAATGGGATTGAGCGGCGTTCAGAGAACTCTGAAATTCACAAAATATTTAAAGGAATATAACTGGCGTCCAACGGTTCTTACTTCCGGAAAAACCGGTTATTACGCACATGATTTATCTTTGCTTAAAGAAGCTGAAGATGCTGAAATTGAAATCGTTAGGACAGAAGCTTTTGATCTAAATTCAATGCTGGCAAATTTTGGCACAATCAAAATGCCCTCTGAAAAAATTAGAAAACTTCTCAGTTTATTGAGTAAAACATTCCTTATCCCCGATAATAAAATTTCATGGTCAATTAAAGCTTATAAAAAAGCAAAGGAATTATTGAGTAAGGAAAAGTTTGACGCAATTTACATTACTCTTCCACCGTTTTCTCCGTTTACAATTGCATCACGACTTAAAAAGGAATTTAACCTGCCGTTAATTGTTGATTACAGAGATTTATGGTATGGCAACCATTTTGCTTTTTATCCTACTCCATATCATAAATTCAGGCACAAGAAGCAGGAAGAAATGGCTCTTCGATCTACGGATCACGTAATAGCGGTTAACAGAAAAATTAAAGAGCATCTGCTTACAACTTACAAATTCCTTTCATTCGAAAATATTACAATAATTCCTCATGGATTCGATCCGGCAGACTTCAATAATATTAAACCGGTATTTACAGAGAATGATAAAATAAAAGTTCTCTATACCGGAATCTTTTATGAAAGTATAACTCCCAAATATTTATTTAAGGCATTTAGGGAACTGTCGATTGAGCGTCCCGATATTGCAGAAAATTATGAATTTCATTTTATTGGTTATTTGCGAAAAGAAAATATGAATCTGGTAAAGCAACTTGGACTTGAGGCATTTATTTTCGATCACGGTTACATGGATCACAAAGAAGTAGTGAGATACATATCATACGCAGATTTCCTTTGGGTGATGTTGAACGATGAGAAAAATATGCAGATGGTCTCTGCCGGAAAACTATTTGAATATTTTGGAACTAAGAAGCCAATATTAGCTACAGTTCCCGAAGGCGCCTCACGAACTGCAGCAACTCAGTATTCTGCGTCATACATTACAGACCCGCGCGATATTACTGCAATTAAAAATGCTTTAATAAAGATGCGAACGGATTTTATAAATGGAAATATTCCTTCTCCAAATGATGAATTCGTTTTAACTCATGATAGGAAGTTTCTTACCAAGCAATTGGCACAAATATTACAATTTAATGTTAAGGAAACAGAATGAAAGTAGCATTAATCGGTTCGGGCGGAAGAGAAGACGCAATTGCCTACAGACTTGCAAAAAGCAACAAAAAACCTCAAATATTTATCTTACCTGGCAATTATGGCACAAGCAGATGGGCAAGAAATATTCCAATCCAGGCGCATGAATATGATAAAATATGTGATTTTTGCGCAAAAAATAAAATTGACTTAGTGATAATTGGGCCGGAGCAGCCATTAGTTGATGGATTAGCGGATAGACTTAGAAAAATTGGAATTAATGTTTTTGGCCCAAATAAAAGAGCTGCATTAATTGAGGGGGATAAACAGTTTGCAAAAGAATTTATGAAAAAATACAATATTCCTACGGCAGATTTTGTGACATTCTCGAGGGAAGATTATCCTCAAGCGCTTGAGTATCTTGAAAAATGTAGTTATCCGTTAGTTATTAAAGCTTCTGGATTAGCCGCTGGAAAGGGCGTTATTATTTGTAGCGATATACAGATGGCTCAAACTACGGTCAAATCATGTTTTATTGAAAATAAATTTGGTGATGCCGGAAACAATATAATTTTAGAAGAATTCTTGAATGGAGTTGAGGCATCTGTTTTTGTTCTTACCGATGGTGATGATTATTTAATTTTACCTACAGCACAGGATTATAAAAGAGCCGAGGATGATGATAAAGGACCAAATACGGGCGGAATGGGAGCATTTTCGCCGGCAATAGCTGTGACTGATTGGGTAATGGAAAAAATTGAGAAAAGAATAATTATTCCAACATTAAATGCTCTAAAATCAGATAACAGAAAATACAACGGTTGTTTGTACATTGGATTAATGATTGAAAAAGGGGAACCAAAAGTCATAGAATATAATTGCAGATTTGGTGATCCGGAAACACAAGTTATCATTCCGCAAATCATTGGGCATTTTCCTAAACTCTTATACTCAATTTCAATTGGGAAAATTGATAAAAAATGCGCTTCATTCAATAATACTCATGGTATATGTGTCGTTGCTGCCAGTGGTGGATATCCGGGAGCATACGAAAAAGGATTTAAGATTCATGGACTTGACTTAATTGACGATAATGTATGTGATGTTTACCATGCAGGTACAAGAGCAGAATTTAGTGATGTTTTCACAAATGGAGGAAGAATTTTATCTATTGCATGCTATGGCATAGGATATGACGTAACTGTCTCAAGTAAAAAGGTTTATGCTCGTTTAGCTAAGATAAAATACAAGGGAATTTATTACCGAAAGGATATTGCAGCTAATATGACGGACACTAAATCAGCCTGGAGGCCACGTTAATTTTCTGCCGCCGAGGAGATGCATATGCAAATGATATACTTCCTGTCCGCCGTTTGCTCCGCAATTTATTACTAATCGGAATCCTTCTTCGGCAATTTTTAGCTCTTTTGCAATGTGGTTTGCTGCGTCAAACAATTCACCAAGCAGAACAGCGTGCTCCGATCCGGATATTTCTCTTACTGTCGGTATTTCAATTTTAGGGATAATAAGGATGTGAGTTGGAGCTTTGGGACTTATATCCCTAAACGCAAGAACATTTTCCGATTCAAAGACAATATCTGCCGGAATTTCTTTGCTAATTATTTTAGAAAATATAGTGTTCCCCATTAGTTTTGCCCCTTTTCAATATTATATTTTTTCATTTTACTATAAAGGTGACTTCTCTGAATATCCAATATTTCGGCTGTTTTGCTTATATTCCAACTATTCAGTTCCAGTTGCTTTAAAATAAAAACTCTTTCAGATTTCTCTTTAAATTCCTGGAAAGAATTAGAAACATCGATAATATTATCAATTTTGTTTTCCGATGTAGGTAGAAGGGAGTATAAATCCTTTTCAGAAATATCAGTTTTAGGAATCATGATAACAACTCTTTCTACGAAATTTTTTAATTCTCTAATATTACCAGTCCATTTCATTCCCTTCAAAAGATCGACGGCACTTTCTTGAAATGTGACCGGAGCAAATTTGTTTTTATTACAAATCATTGTCCCAAAATGGCTGACTAAGAGAGGAATATCATCCTTTCGCTCTCTAAGAGGAGGAATATGAATGGGGATAACATTAAGTCTATGAAATAAATCTTCTCTAAAAGTGTTACTGGAAATTTCCTCTTTTAATACTTTGTTAGTTGCAGCGATGATTCTAACGTCAACATCTATTTTTTTTCCTCCTCCAACACGCTCTATTTTTCCTTCTTCAATAGCTCTTAAAACTTTTGCTTGAGCGTGGAGACTCATATCTCCAATTTCATCAAGGAATAAAGTTCCGCCGTTTGCCTGTTCAAATTTTCCTATTCGTTTGTTAACAGCTCCTGTAAAAGATCCTTTTTCATGACCAAATAACTCCGATTCAATCAATTCGTTTGGAATAGCCGCGCAGTTAACCTCTATTAAATCTTTATCCGCTCTGCTGCTCTGTTTATGAAGAGCGCGGGCAATTAATTCTTTCCCGGTTCCGTTTTCTCCGGTGATTAAAACACGCGCTTCGGTTTTAGCAACTCTTGCAACAGTTTGCATAATTAAATCGAGCTCTTTGCTGCTGCCAATTATTTCTTCATCGGAAGTGAGTACGCTTTTTAATTTTTTATTTTCTTTTAAGAGATTTGTTTTTTCTACCGCATTTCTTACGCTGATTAGGAGTTTGTCGCGGTCAATTGGTTTTTCAACAAAATCGAAAGCGCCTAATTTTGTCGCTTTAACAGCATTTTCCAAACTGCTGAATGCAGAAATCATTATTACGTTTGCTTCAAGAGATTTTTCTTTAATACTATTTAAAATCTCAAAACCGTTCATTCCCGGCATTTGTATATCCAACAATATTGCGTCAAAAGCCTCATCACTTAATTTTGATAATCCTTCTGATGGGATGGTGTAATACTCAACATCATAATTTTCGTATTCGAGTATCATTTTAATACTTTCGCAAATCTCAGGTTCGTCATCAATTATTAATATTCTTTTCATATTCTAATTTGTTATTGTTAAAAAATAGAGGTCATAAAGCGCTAAAAATTGTGACGGAAGAATCTCATTGTTGTCAATAAGTTCAATCCCAAAAAATTCTCCCAGCGTATTTATTTTGAAATCTTTCATATCAACTCCGCCTTCGACCTTGAATGCACCTTCAAAAAGTTCCACAAAAATACTCATAAATTTAGATAGTTTGAAGAAATGAATATTGTAACTAAGAAAGGCATTCCCAAAAAAATGAGCCAATTTATCTTTGTCACCAAATTCTGATGTCGGCGAGTCGAAGAAAAAATGAGACGGCTGATTTTTTACTTTCAAGTAAAAAGATTTTTCGTCAACTGATGGAAGAGGAATATTCAGAACAGTTTTAATAAGTGGAATTTCCAATGGCATTTGTCTATAAGGCAGCGTTGCGAATGTTAATGCGAATAAGGTCTCAGAAACATTTCCGTTGTAAAAATCTAATGCCTTCAAATAAATTGCATCTGCAAGCTGCAAGTCAGTTTTATATTTCTTCAATTGTGCATACTCGTAAGAATTAATATATCCGGAGATATAATAAATTCCTTCTTCGAGAGATTGTCCGTGTAATGAAGATGAAATAAAAAGAAATAAAATTACACCGCAAAGATGTACTCTAATAGACTCGACCAAGTTTATGTTGCAACTTTTTTAGATTCAGTTTCTTTAACAAAATAGACTAATACAGCAGCAATTATCATAAAAAATCCTCCCGCAACAACTGCAATCATGCGGTTATTGTCTAAAAAGTTTTCCATTATCCAGCCAAAACCAAGAGCAGCTCCAATTTCTGGAAGTACAATAAAAAAATTGAAAATACCCATGTAAACGCCTATTTTTTTCTGCGGCAAAGCACCAGCCAGCATTGCATACGGCATCGAAAGAATACTTGCCCAGGCAATTCCAACGCCGGTCATGGAAAGAAGAAGATAGTATTTGTTAGAAATCAAGGCAACAGACATCAGTCCAACACCTCCGCAAATTAATGCAAGCGAATGCGTCCACTTTCTACCAAGCTTACCGGCAATCGGCGAAATTGCAAAAGAAAATAAGAACGTTACCGCAGAGTACATTGCGAAACAAATTCCACCCCACTCAATCCCTTCAAGATATTGAGGAGAATTTGGATCTTTTGCACCCAATATATCTCGCGCAACGGCAACTCCAAAATAAAGCCACATACAAAATAACCCGAGCCATGTAAATACTTGAACCCAAGCTAATTGTTTCATGGTAACCGGCATTTCTTTGATTGAATGAAATATTTCTTTCGCTTGAGTTAAAATGCCCGCGCTGGACTTTTTCTCTGATTGAAATTTAGTTATGTCGTCTGGTGGATATTCTCTTGTGGTAAAAATTGTCCATAATACAGCAACCATAAATGCTGCAGCTCCAAAATAAAATGATATTTTAACAGTAAACGGAATTGTGCCGGGCGCAGCGTCATTACTATAATTAAATATGTTTGTGAAAACCCAGGGCAGCGCCGAAGCAATAACAGCGCCTAAGCCAATAAATAAAGATTGCATCGCAAATCCCTTTGTCCGCTGTTCTTCGGGAAGTAGATCGGCAACAAAAGCTCTGAATGGCTCCATGCTGATATTTATTGAAGCGTCTAAAATCCAAAGTAAGCCGGCAGCCATCCAAAGAGTTGAGGAATTTGGCATAATGATTAGCGCAATCGAACTCAAAATTGCCCCAACTAAAAAGAAAGGTCGCCTCCGTCCAAGCCGTCCCCAAGTTCTGTCGCTCATGTTGCCTACGATGGGCTGCACAATTAATCCGGTTAATGGAGCGGCAAGCCAAAGCATTGGAATCTGATGAGCGTCTGCGCCAAGATATTCATAGATTGCGCTCATATTTGCCATTTGTAAACCCCAACCAAACTGAATTCCTAAAAATCCGAAACTCATATTCCAAATCTGCCAGAAAGATAATTTTGGCTTTTCCATCAAAATTCCCGATTAATTATGAAGAAATTTTTTTGAGTACGATTATAATTATTACTTAATCTATTTCCAATTCGTAATCAACAACATTAAAATCGAAGTGAACTATTTAACGATGCAAGCAAAATTTTACTTGAAATAAATTTATTGAATTTAAAGATAATGTGTGAGTATGAAAATGCGTTGTGTATTTAAAAAGGATGGAACAGATGAGGGATTTAATACAGTACAATTATTAAGAAATAGGGGAGTAACTTGTTGCAATCTTTCTGGATTCTATTCAAGACCAGTCAGCCATTTATAAGCCTTTTCAATTTTAACTGCATCAAAATAATTGAAATTACACCACGTATTATTTTTATTTTCCGGTTTTAATAAATTGGAATGGCTTGCAAGATTTGTAACAACAATTGCTATGCGGTCAGTACTTTTAAAACCAAATTGCTGAAGTTCATGTCCAGTTGTATGAAACTTATTGACTGCAGCTCGAATTTCTGTTTCGGTGTGGTTAAGTAAAAATTTTGTGCAATTATTTTGACGGGCAAGTTTTACAGCCTCTCTTGAATACTGCTCAGCAATCTGAAAGTTAAGTCTTCCTTTCATTTGGATGACTACAATATTTTTGTCAGGCATGTAATCAATTGTGTAATCCATAACTCATTCCTTCTTTGCTTTTGTTGGTACAATTTAGACAGAATCACTTCACCGAACTAATTAATTGCAAAATGCGGCGACAACATATAATGTAAAAGCTTCATCAAACAAAATATAAATTCAACTAAAAGTCCAATTGCGCTTGAAAATGGTTAACTAAAAATTGGAAAAATTGCTGAAGTATAAAAAAAATCCCGGCCATTGCCGGGATCAAAATAGGACGTAATTTATAATTAGCCGATCAATCTAACTTCTGATGCTTGAAGTCCTTTAGCACCGCTAGTTACAGAGTACTCAACTTTATCATTTTCTTCTAAAGTTTTGTAGCCATCGCCAGTAATCGACTTAAAATGCACGAATACATCTTCGCCGCTAGCTTGTTGAATAAAACCAAATCCTTTTGCGCTGTTAAACCATTTAACAGATCCTTGTTTGCGCTCTGCCATAACAGATGCTCCTTTTGTAAATAATTGAATAATAATTTTGACAGGGCTCTAAAATCTAGGGGGAAGTTTTGAATTGCGTTTTTATTGACACTTCTACTTCTACATCTACATCTACTTCTAAAGTTACTGCCTTAAGGGTGTAAATATACGCTAATAATTATCCGTAACCTAATTCTATTTTTAAAGAGTATTTTCATATTTACTAAAATCGTCTGGTAAGTATTATTGCTTTCATTACTGTGACTTGATTTATTGCTTTTAATTATCCGATTTTCAACATCATTGATGAAATGTATTTAAAAATCGAATAAATTTTCAGAGGTTTCGGGATGCTATTAAATTATCTATGAATCTGAGTGAACCGGAATGAACTTAATAGAAGCTTTGAATACAGTTTTAACTAATCCAAATAGAGGATTGTTTTTTTCTCCAAGTAATTTTATCAATGAAAAATCTTTTTTATTCAAAAAAGCAGAGAAGAAACTAGTTGCAACGAGTAAGGCGGAATTTGAAAAATCTCTGCTTGACGTTAACGATATGATCATAGATGGTTTCGTTGGATTCGGTTACATCACATATGAAGCAGGTTACCTGTTAGAACAAAAATTACTACCGCTCATAAAAGTTGATAGCGAAAATGTGTTTTCAAAATTTTATATATCACATCCTGAAAATGTTGCAGATGTTCAATTGGATGAAAGTGATTTTGAAAAAATAAAAATCATACTGCAAAAAGAGAATTACAGCATCGGGGATTTTAGGCTAACCACAAGCAAAAATGAATACATTAGCAATGTTGAAAAAATTAGAAATTACATTGCTAACGGGGATACGTATCAAGTTAATTATACAATGAAGGATAAATTTAATTTTTCAGGCGCTATTCAGTCTTTGATTTTGCTATTGATTTTTAATCAATCGGCAAAATACATAGCCGTGATAAATGATGAAGATGAAATTATTATCAGCATTTCACCCGAGCTGTTTTTCAAAACTGAGGGTAGTAGGATAATCTGTAAACCGATGAAGGGGACAAGGAAGCGCGGAATAAATCTGCATGATGATGAATTGCAATATTCGGAACTACTGAAAAGTTCAAAAGATAGGGCAGAAAACATAATGATAGTTGACCTGATGAGAAATGATATTGGCAAAATTTGCGAAAACGGTACTGTTAGAGTTAAGCAGCATTTTGAAATAGAGAAGTATGAATCTCTGTTTCAAATGACGTCAACAGTCACGGGTAAGTTGAAGGAGAAGAATTTTGAGACAATTATTAAAAACCTATTCCCGTGTGGTTCCATCACAGGCGCTCCAAAAATTAGAACAATGGAAATAATCAGTGAAATTGAAAATGAAGTAAGAGGTGTTTACACTGGGGCAATAGGGATGTTTAACAAGAATGAATTCACTTTCAATGTCCCGATCAGGACGATCGTTCTAAATAGAAAGAATAATTCGGGGGAGATTGGAATTGGAAGCGGAATTGTTTGGGACAGCATTGCGGAAAATGAATACGAGGAAACAAAATTAAAAGCTAATTTTTTACTGAAACCGGAAAAGTATTTCGAGTTAATTGAAACAATGCTCGCCGAAAATGGAGAAGTGTTTTTACTGGATTTTCATTTAGATAGACTTGAATCTGCTGCAGAATATTTTCTGTTCAATTTCAGTTTAGAAAAAATCAAATCAGAAATTGCTTATTCTATTAATCAACTTACGGTTGAAAAAAAATATAAGTTGAGGCTGCTTCTGAATAAATGGGGTGGAGTTTCAATTAAATCCGAATTGCTGACTGACATGATTGCGAACCCAACATTTTATGTTTCTGACAAGCGTATTGATTCACGAAACAAATATCAATACTTCAAAACGACGAACAGGGCTGTTTACGATTCTGAGTACCGGAAGGCAGTTAAAAGAGGTTGTTTTGATGTAATCTTTCTAAACGAAAAGGATGAAATAGTTGAAGGCGCTATCAGCAATATTTTTATTAAAAAAGGAGAAAAATTATTTACACCTCCTATTGAATGCGGGGTGTTGAATGGCTGCTATCGAAGACATCTTCTGGAAACGAATCCTCTTAGTTCAGAAAGTAAAATTTGCTCTGATGATTTAGCCAATGCTAATGAAATATTACTAGTAAATTCTGTTAGAGGAATTGTTAGAACCCAACAAATGAATTTGGACTAATATTTTTAACTACCTTACCTTAGCAATCGAGTTAGATGATCTCGTAATTGTAATATTATATTCGGGTTTTAAATCACTCTGTACGCAACCTCCGCTGGAACCTATAAATTCCGTCCCAATCCCATTTATAACTAGCTGATTAGTACTTGTGCTTGTAACAGAATAGATCCCATTTGCATTCGACTGTAGATTTGTTGGAATTGTGTAACCTTGAAAACTGTTGCCGCCACCGCTTAGTTGGCTGGGTTTATTGTAATATGTTTGAGCATATCCGGCAAGCATATTTAAATCATTTATAACTGCTTCTCTATTTCTTTCGACAGCATTTGCGTTTACTAAATCTATACCAACTACAACCGCGATTCCTACAACTATAAAACCGAGCATAATTAATAATATTTGTTGTTGTCCCATAGGGCACCCCTGTTAATAATGAAATTGCCTACATAAATCTCGTTAAAAAAAATTAAAATCGGAAGATTAACCTCGTATTTTTTTATTTTTTCATATCTTACGCCACCAATTAATACTCTGGAAAATTTTCAAATGCATTCGAAAGCAACACATACTTCGAAAAGGAAAAAAGATCACATCTCTATTTGTTTAAAGGATGATTTGAACTTTATTACAAAAACAACCGGTTTCGAAAATTATGAGTTCGAGCATTTTGCTGCGACTGAAGTAAATATTAATAAAATTGATTTATCATCCTTATTTTTTAGAAGGGAAATTCGGTATCCGTTCTTAATATCTTGCATGACCGGCGGTACAATCGAAGCTGATAGTATCAATGCAAAATTAGCTGAAGCTGCACAAAATTTGAATATTCCAATTGGTGTAGGCAGTCAAAGGCAGGCAATCGAATCGAACAAAAATCATAATTCATATAAAATCATACGGAAAATTGCGAAGGATGTTCCTGTACTCAGCAATATCGGCGCTGCGCAGATTGCTGGAATGAATTCAATGGATGATATTCATTTGATAATTGATCTAATTGAAGCGGATGCTTTAGTAATACACTTGAATCCACTACAGGAATTACTTCAACCGGAAGGTGAAACTTATTTCAAAGGACTCCTTAAGAATATCAAAAAAATTAAAAAGAGAATATCTGTTCCCGTTATTGTTAAAGAAGTTGGCTCTGGAATCGGTAAGAAAACTGCAAAAATATTACTCAACAACGGAGTGGATGGAATTGATGTTGCAGGCAGCGGTGGAACAAGCTGGGCAGGTGTCGAGTTAATAAGAAAAGGTAATAGGGAAGAGAAATACTTTTGGGATTGGGGTCTGCCAACGAGTTATTGCATTAAGAAATTGAACAAACTCAAAAAGAAGAATAATTTTTTACTCATAGGATCCGGTGGTATAAATGATTTTGATTCTGCAGCTAAAGCTCTTGTTCTTGGTGCAGACATTGTTGCTTCAGCAAGAATATTGCTGATCGAAGCTGAGAAAGGCGTTAAACCGATTGTGGACCTAATAGAAAATTGGTTTGAGAATATAAAAAAAATAATGTTTCTCACCGGCGCATCGAATTTAACAGAATTTAAGAAAACCCGTTTAATCAAAAAAAAGGATTTGTATTAAAGTGGAATTTACAGAAAAAAAATGCCGTGCTATTTACGAAAGAGAAAGAACAAATATTGAAAAAAAGTTGAAGTCGCTTTTGATTAATAAAAATCCAAAATCACTTTATAATCCTTGCAGTTATATTCTCGAAAGCAAAGGTAAAAGACTGAGAGCATTTTTAGTTTTACTATCTGCAAAGGCTGTTGGCGCACGTTACTCAAGTGTTCATAATGCCTCACTCGCTGTAGAAATACTCCATAATTTTACTCTTGTTCATGATGATATTATGGACAACGCAAATCTTAGGCGCGGATTACCGACTGTACATATCAAATACGATCTAAGCACGGCTATACTTTCGGGGGACAACTTAATCGCGATCGCTTATCAAAATTTGCTAAAGGATACAAAAGAGAAACACAAAGATGTACTCTCGATTTTTACTCAAGGTATTATAGAAGTTTGCGAGGGACAGAGTTTAGACAAAGAGTTTGAAACGAAAAGCAAAGTTACAATTGAAGAGTATCTTCAAATGATATCAAAAAAAACTGCCGCCCTTGCGGAGGTGTGTTGTTCAATAGGCGCAATCCTTGGAGGCGGATCGAAAACAGAAATTAGTTTATTGAAAAATTACGGAAAGAATTTGGGTATTGCTTTCCAACTACAAGATGATCTTTTGGATGTTTTTGGTGATGAAAAAGAATTTGGGAAAATAGTAGGCGGCGATCTACGCGAAGGAAAAAAAACGTATTTATTTTTAAAAGCTCTGGAACTTTCAAATGGGAAAGACAGAGCAATGCTGAATAGTGTGATAAAAAATAACGGCGTTAAAAAATCTGAGGTCGCGTCATACAAAAAACTTTATGAGAAACTGAAAGTAATTGAGATCACTGCTGAGCAGGTTGAGATATATACAAAAAAAGCATTAAATTCCGCTGCCAAAATTAAAGATGAAGAAGCAAAAGCGTTATTAATTTGGCTGGCAAATTCTTTAACAAAACGAAATAAATAGTGATTGAAAAAACGGTAAAAATTATAAATAATGCGGGCTTACATACACGTCCAGCGGCTACAATAGTTAAATTAGCAGCACATTATAAATCAGAATTTTTTATTCACAAGGACGGATTAAGCATCAACGGTAAATCCATTATCGGCGTTATGACTCTTGCGGCTGCAAAAGGCTCGTCGTTAGTTCTTACTTTTGAAGGAATTGACGAAGAAGAGGCGGCTAAGAAAATAATGGATTATTTTAAAAGAGGATTCGACGAGATGTAAAATGGCACAAACAGAATTTATAAAATTATCGGGAATAGCCGCCGCGCCTGGAATATCAATGGCGCCGGCGTTTCTTTTTACAAAAGAAATAGAAACCATTTCGGATGAAACAATTGAAAACGTTAACGAAGCGCTTGAGAATCTTCGGCTTGCTATAGAGAAATCTCAAAAGGAATTGAGCAAAGTCTTTAGTCTTGCGGTTGATAAACTTGGCGAAAAGCGCGCAGCCATTTTTGAAGCCCAACTTATGATTCTTGACGATCCCATTCTGATTGAGACAATACGGCAGAGAATAATTGACGAAAAGAAATCTCCTGAATTTATAGTTGACGCAGAAATGTCCAAGTATCAGCAATTAATGAGCGCCTCTTCTGAAGCATACATGAAGGAGCGCTCTCTTGATATAAAGGATATAAAAGACAGGATAATTAGAAACTTAAAAAAGAGGAAATGGCTATCGAAAATTCTTAACAATGTGATTGTTGTTGCAAGCTCGTTGACTCCGGCAGACAGCGTTTTGTTTTCGAAAAACGATGTGAAGGGCTATGTAACAAATTTCGGCGGGTTAACTTCACACACAGCAATTGTAGCTCGCGCGCTGGATATTCCCGCCGTTGTCGGCGTTCATGACGCAACTTCCAAAATTTCTGACGGAGATTATATTATTGTCGATGGCTTTCATGGCGAAATAATAGTCAATCCCACAAAAAAGCAGATAAAGTTTTATGAAGAGAAAATTCGAAAAATAAACGATATAGATATTGAGTTTGCTAAACTAAAGGATAAACCTTCTGTCACAAAAGACGGCAGGGAAATCAAGCTTTACGCAAATCTTGACGTAACTTCTGAACTTGATCTCATACTTCAAAACTGTGCGAACGGGATCGGGTTACTGAGAACAGAGCAAATATTTCAAGGCACAGAAGCATTTCCGGATGAGGACGTTCAATTCGAATTTTACAAAGAAGTTGCCGAAAAACTTTATCCCGGAACAGTTACCATTCGTACTTTTGATATTGGCGGCGACAAAGTTCTTCCGTTCGATGTTAAAGAACCAAATCCGATGCTGGGTTGGCGCGGAGTAAGATTTTTACTCGATAATAATTCGCTTTACAAATCTCAAATTAGGGCGATACTTAAAGCAAGCAAGCATAAAAATGTTAAGATAATGATACCAATGATTTCATCGATTGCCGAGATTCGCAGGTCAAAAGAAATTCTTGAGATGTGTAAGCATGAACTTAGAGATGAGGGATTTGAATTTGATGAAAGCATTCCTTTTGGAATAATGATTGAAGTTCCATCTGCGGCAGTGATGGCTGAAGATTACGCAGAGGAAGTTGATTTTATAAGCGTTGGAACAAATGACCTTATCCAATATTTACTCGCCGTTGATAGAGGCAATGAAATAGTAAATGATTTGTATCAGGAATTTCACCCTGCCTTGATCCGTACATTGGATTTTATAATTAAAGCGGGTAAAATTACCGATACTGAAGTAAGCATCTGTGGAGAAATGGCTGCCGACCAATATGCAGTTCCTCTTTTAGTTGGATTAGGTTTTGAGTCATTAAGCATGAGTCCTTCTGCAATACCGGTTACAAAAAAAATAATTACAGATCTAAATTATCAGCAAGTTAAAAAACTTGTTTATGAGTGTCTCCATTATAAAACTGAGAGTGAAATAAAAACTGCTCTCAAAGATTTCTTCAACGAAAACTTAAAAGAAGAAGCAGAAAGAATTAAGTAATTAGTGATGAAATTTAGAGATTTATTTTTGCATTGATTCTTCGGATGGGAATTGTAATTTAGTTTCGTACTTATCGTATAGTAAATTTTGATCGGTTATTGAAAACAAAAATTATAAATATTCTTCTTTTATTGTCTTTTCTTCCGGGAAT
Source organism: Bacteroidota bacterium (assembly GCA_018829545.1). Lineage (GTDB taxonomy): Bacteria > Bacteroidota > Ignavibacteria > Ignavibacteriales > Melioribacteraceae > JAHJTX01. The sequence continues at coordinate 29,121 of JAHJTX010000313.1, forward strand.
TGTATCATCGCAGTTCTATTTTTTCGGTAGAAATAAAGTTCAATACGAGGACTTTGAATGGCAGGTTCTCAAAACCGAGCACTTCAATATTTATTATTACGAAGAATTCGAAGAGATGGCTGAAATAGGCGCTCAGTATGCCGAGGATGCATACAACGATTTGAAAGTAAAATTCAACCATGTTGTTACAAATAAAATACCGCTAATATTCTATAATACACATCTTCATTTTCAGCAGACAAATACCCGCCCCGATTTTATTCCTGAAGGAGTTGGCGGGTTTTATGAATTCCTAAAAGGAAGAGTTGTTGTGCCGTATCTGGGTAATCTTTATCAATTCCGGCACGTAATCCGGCACGAACTAGTTCACGTTTTTATGATGAGCAAAGTGTACAATGTCCTAACAGATCACAGAATTCCTATCAACAGATATCCGCATCTGTGGTTCATAGAAGGACTTGCCGAATACTGGTCTTATGAATGGGACACTCAAGCAGAAATGGTTATGCGCGATGCTGTGATCAATAATCTATTCACCGGTCTAAAGAATATCAATAATGTTTACGGTTCGTTTTTAATGTATAAATTCGGACAGAATTTTCTTCACTTCGCTTCCGAATATTATGGCGAGGATAAAATTCTTCAACTTCTCGAAAATATCTGGCGCTTCGATAGATTTGATGAAAACATTGAATACGCTTTTGGGCAATCAATTGAAGATATTGATGATAGATGGGAATATTATCTAAGACAAAAATATTTTCCGTTATACTCAGATTTGGCTCCGCATAAAATACTTGGAAATAAAATTACTGAGAGCGGTTTTAATTTTTCTCCGGCGTATCTAAAATTGAATGAGAAAAATTATGTATTCTTTATAGCAAATAAACTCGGCTACACATCTCTGTACAAAATGGAACTTGATGAAAAATATCTTCCCGTTGATGACGAGGAAGTTTTGATTAGAGGTGAGAGTGAAGAAGTGTTTGAAGCATTTCATTTACTCAAACCTTCTCTAACCGCCTCAAAGAAAGGACTATTGGCATTTATAACAAAATCAGGCGGTACTGACGCAATTCATTTATATGATGCTGTAAATGATAATATCATTGATAAAATTCAGTTTAAAAACCTGGTTACAATTGAAGCGCCGCAGTTTTCAAACTCTGACGATAAAATTATTTTTTCTGCGGTTGATAGAAAAGGATTCAGTGACTTGTTCACTTATTCTATTCATAATAAAGAATTAGTCCGTCTCACAAACGATTACTATTCCGATACAGAACCGGTCTTTAGTCACGATGATGATTATGTTGTTTTCTCAAGCGACAGGACCGAAGGAATTTTTGCGCAGAAAAAAAATCTTTTCAAATATGAAATTAAGAGCGGCAGCATAGATTATCTTACATATACAGGATCGGATTTTTCAACTCCTCGGTTCAGTCCAGAAAACGGGGTGCTGTATTTCAAATCCGATTACGACGGAAATTTTAATATCTGGCATTTAGAAAAAGATGGGAATGACAATCCATCTGGTATGACAAGGGTTACTAACTTTTTAACAAGCGTTTTTGAATTTACATTTACTGAGGAGAGTAAACTCATTACTTCTGCAATAGAAAAATTTACTTTTCAATTCTACAATGTTAATCTTGCCGAAACAAAGGACAGCGCGAGTAAATTTGTTGCTTTCAATTATGATATGATTGGATCAAAATGGATTCCCGATAAAATTAGCGGCGAATCGTTAAAAGAAAAAATGGTGTACGAAAATGATTACACCTTGGATTATGCAGTAAGCCAGGTGATTGCTGATCCGGTCTACGGAGCGCGCGGAGGAGCATTGATGACACTCAGCGATTTACTCGGAGATGATCAATACGTTTTTTTAATTTATAACACTGCTGAAGTGCAGAGTGAAATATTGAAGCAGTTTAACGTGGCAATTTCGCGCGTAAACTTCAAACAACGAACAAATTTTGGTTATGGCATTTTCCATTTTAACGGAAAAAGATACGACATTCGCGAGTCGGAAGAATATTTTGACGAGAGAGCATTCGGCGGATATTTTAGTTTTGTTTATCCGTTTTCAACTTTTCAGAGAATTGAATCCAGCGTGAGTATTGCTAATTCGGATAAATCTTCGCTTGGAGAAATTGATTCGCGAAAGGCGCTGCTCGTTTCAAACTCACTTGCGTTTGTTCATGATAATTCTCTTTGGGGACCAACCGGACCGTTGGATGGATCAAGATTTAGGCTGCTGCTTGCCTACACGAGCGATGTTAAGTATAGCAACGTTAATTTCTATTCCGTTATTGCAGATTATAGAAAATATTTTAGAATATCGCGAACGGTATCTCTTGCATCGCGTGCGAGTATTTTTTATAACGAAGGCAAAGAAGCGCGAAGATATTTTGCAGGAGGAAGCTGGGATTTACGCGGCTGGAAACGTTTTTCGATTCGCGGCGAGAAACTGTGGCTTTCTTCTCTTGAATTGAGATATCCTTTGATTGACAGAATACTTATTGATTTTCCGTTTATGGGAATTGGGTTTGCCGGAATCCGCGGCGCAGCTTTTTTTGACGCAGGCAGCGCATGGGATGATGAGTATAAAGAAACACTCGGCAGCATGGGTGTGGGATTGCGAATAAACTTTTTAAACGCGATAACTTTCAGATATGATATTGGTAAAAAGTTAGAAAATAATTTTTCTAAAGTGCAGGAAAGTTTGTTTTATCAATTTTTTTTCGGGTGGGACTTTTAATGAGGCGTGCAATAAATACTGTTATAATTTTTATCTCGTTGGTTATAATCGGCTGCTCGAAATCAATTTCGCTTAGCTCCGTAAAAATAAATCAAGATGGTCATTTCTATTTGGGGCAGAGTGAATCTAAACCATTCATTTATGATTATGACATTTCCGATTCAATAAAATTATTATGGGAAGCGGAAGTTCACGGAAGTTTCAGCAATTGTTCACCGGTTATTTATGATGAATATATTTTCGCGGCAGATTTAGCAGGGAGGTTGTATGTGTTTGATGTGAATACAGGCAAGGAAATTGGCAGCGAAATATTTAAAGGCGAAATAAGAGCAACGCCTGTCATACGCAGCAGCACCATAATTCTTCAGATGAATGAATTCAAATCCCTATCGGGTAAAGTTATTTTCTTCGATTTCATACGCGGAAAAATTAAAAAGGAAATTGAGATTGAAGATAATTTGACAAACGATATTCTACCGCTGGAAGATGAATTTATACTTCTTACAGCAAATGGAATTCTTAGAAAATATTCTTTTAGCGGAAATGAGATATGGCAATCGAAGCAAGATGAACTTACTTATTCAAATCCCGTTTTGGCAGGGAATAAGATTTTATTCACAACTGTTTCGGGCAAATTGATAGCAGTGGATTTTGAAACCGGTAAAAAAATATACTCAAAAAATATAGGCGGCAGTTTTAGGTCGGGTGTTTATTCTGATGGAATATTTATAACCTCCGGAGATATGGATGGTAATCTTTATCGAATAAATTGTGAAGATGGAATTGTCATCTGGAAATTTTCATCAGGTTCAGAAATTCGTAATATTTCGCTAATCACCGGAAAGGGAATTTTAGTAAGCAACTTAGCAGGTAGAATAGCTTTATTGGAAGAGAATACCGGGCAAATAATTTGGGAAAGAAAAGCAAAAGGTGTTTTTAATTCAACACCGATTCTAGTTGGAAACACAATCATACAGCCGGATTTGGATATGGAATTGCTCTTCTTATCAATTGATGATGGCACTATTTTGAACAAACTAACTTTTGAGAAAAGGCTTAAAACAAGTCCGGTTATTTATAGAGATAAATTATTTATTGGTGCAGACAGAGGATTGTTATACTGCTACAAATTCAATTGAAGAAGCAAGACCAATAATTCTGTTCTGTTGAGATGTTTTACAAAAGATTTTATGGAAACAAATGATCGCAATAAAAAATAGATTGATTGCACAACCGATCGTGGTAATGATAATTTTTGTATTTACAAATATCTGGAGCCAGGAGTGCGTCAGCGAAGTTCATATAAAAACAAACGCACATAATTCAATTATTGAAATCAACGAAAATGTGTTGATCGCATCAGATACTACGCTTTCACTTAATCGAGGCGTCTATCAACTGAAAATAAAAGAGAGCAAAGTTAAATGGGGAAGCAGAACAATTCTCGATACAATGAACATCGTTAACTGCGATGAACAATTTTTTAGAGAGTATCATTTTGACTCTGAAAGAATGATTACATCTAATCCTACTGATGCGGACGTTTACTTGAATGGAATATTTATGGGACGTACTCCTTTGATTTATTCCGGAAATAATGAAACACTGCTTCTCTCAAAAAAGTATTTTGAAAGTAAATCCATTCGCTCTTCTGATGTGAGCGGCAAAATGGTTGTGTCTTTAAAACAAATTGAATTTAATTCTGAAACTGAATTCAGCGAGACTATTTTATTCAAAGTTCTGTTTGGGAGCGCTGTGATTCTAGGCAGCACGGCGGCTTATCTAAAAATAGAAGCAGATAGAAATTACGATAAGTATTTAGAAACGCAGGATAAAAAATATTTGAATACAGTAAATAGTCTCGATCTCTACAGCGGAATTGCTTTCGGCGCTCTGCAGATTAATTTTGGTGTGCTAATTTATAAGTTCATTTTTGAGTAATCATAACAATTAGAATTAGTTCTCAACTGTTTTTCGCAATTATGAAAAACAAGATCAATCATTCAATTATCATAATGGTATCTGCAACTATAGATAAATATTTCAATTACCTTAACTCGATAAACTAAGCGGTGTTCTCTATCAATTCTGCGTGACCAAAATCCGGTTAAGTCATATTTTAGCGGTTCTGGTTTTCCCATTCCCTCAAAAGGACTTCTCTGAATATCTTTTATAAGCTCGTTTATTTTTCTGAGGATTCTTTTATCTTCGGTTTGCCATGAGATATAATCTTCCCAAGAATTTTTTGAAAAAGTAATTTTCATCGAACATCAATTAATTCGTTTTTTACTATTTCTCCTTTCTTCATTTGATTTATGGATTCGTACAATCTATCCGCATTTGCTTTTGAACTCAATAGATGAACAGTTTCCATGATTGAGTTGTATTCATCCAATGAAATCAATACGGCGCCTTTACCGAGTCCTCTTTTAATGATAAGTGTTTCATTGTTTTGTTCAACATCGTCCAAAAATTTTTTAAGTCCGGTGCGGAATTCAGTGAAATTTGCTGCGATCATAAGAGTACCTACATCAGTTATTAAGACAGCACATATATACGTACATTATTTCAAAATATCAAACGAGAGTCCAATCTGAAAAGTCATATTGTTATTAACCCCACGTTTTAACGTGGGGTTAACAAGCTAAAAACAAACTTTCCCAAACGGGTTTTAACCCGTTTGGGTCTTTTCGGAGTGGACTCAAACGAAAAATAATTGAGAGATAATTAAAGTACAACATACAATGAGATGGTATTCTCAATGTGCCTCTAGCCAATTATCTCCGAAGCCAGTATCTACCACGACAGGAACATCAAGAGGAAGAGCTGTTTCCATTAAATTTTTAATTATAGGTACAACTTCATCGAGCTCATCTTTTGGAGCGTCAAACACTAATTCATCATGAACCTGTAAAACCATCTTCGTCTTGAATTTATCACGATTCAATTTGTTGTGAATATTTATCATGGCAAGCTTAATCATGTCCGCCGCTGTTCCTTGTATGGGCATATTAATCGCTACTCGTTCTTCAAACTGGCGCACCATTCTATTGCTGCTGTTAATGTTTGGGAGATAGCGCCTTCTTCCGAGAATTGTTTCAGCGTATCCATTTTCCTTTGCCTGCATAACTGAATCATCCATAAACTGCTTAACTTTTTTAAATGTCCCAAAATAAGTATCAATAATTCCTTGCGCGTGACTTTGCAGAATACCAAGTCGAGTTTTTAATCCAAACGCTCCGATTCCGTAAAGAATTCCGAAATTAACCTCTTTCGCTTTTCTTCGCATATCGTCTGTAACTTGGTCCGCGGGAACCTGAAATACTAAAGCTGCAGTACTTCTGTGAATATCTTCGTTATTCATGAATGCTTTTTTTAATCCTTCGTCGCCACAAATGCTCGCCATTATTCGCAATTCAATTTGACTGTAATCCGCACTGATTAAAACGTGTGATTCATCCGCTGGAACAAATGCTTTGCGGATTTCCTTTCCCAATTCTGTTCTGATAGGAATATTTTGAAGATTTGGTTCAAGACTCGAAAGTCTACCCGTTGAAGCAACAGTCTGATTGAACGAAGTATGAATTCTTCCTGTGTTAGGATCAATCAATTTTGGCAATGCTTCCGCATAAGTTGAATTTAATTTTGCAGCCTGTCTGTAATCAAGAAGAAGCTGAATAATTTCATTTTGTCCGAGAAGAGCTTCAAGTGAATGAGCATCGGTTGAAAATCCGGTTTTAGTTTTTTTTGTGGGATTCAAATTCAATTTCTCGAATAAAATATGCTGAAGCTGCTTTGTTGAATTTATATTAAATTCCTCTCCCGCAATTTTATAAATCGCTTTTGAATATTCTACAATATGAGTTAGTAATTTTGCACTAAAATTAGCAAGCGCATCAACGTCCAAACGGATTCCTGTTCTTTCCATATCCTCCAGCACCGGCACTAAAGGGAACTCAACCTCATGTGCTAATTTTAATAATTTTGCCTCTTTTGAAAGTTGCACGTTCAATTTTTCATAAAGCTGAAAGGTAATATCAGCGTCCTCACAAGCATAGTTTGAAAGAAAATCAATATCCGCTTCGAAAATCAGAGATGCATCTTTTTTTGTCCCTATCAATTCTGAAAGTAGAATAGGATTATAATTGAGATACTTATTCGATAGCGCATCCATTCCATGTTTTTGATCGGGGTCAATTATGTAGCTTGCGAGCATAGTATCAAAATGAAAATTCTTGACTGAAATTCCGCAAGTTCTTAAAACAGCGATGTCATATTTACCGTTTTGGCAAACTTTCTTGATCGATTCATTTTCAAAAAATGGAGTAAATATTTCTTTGAATTCATCAATGCTCAATCTGTCGTTTAGATCTTTAGCGAAAAGATCACCTCTCTCCATAAAGGGATTAACAGCCACAAAGTACGCTTCTCCGGCTTCAAAGCAGAATGATGCACCGGCAAGATTAATATTCAATACATCCAGTGAATCTGTTTCGGTATCAAAAATAACTAGCCCCTGTTTTTGAAGGAGTGATGTCAATTTTCGGGCGTCTTCATTATTTCTAATCAATTTATATTTTACTTTTGATTTGTCGAATCTTCGTTCATGTTCTACTTCAATTTCCGGTGCAGTTTCATTTTCAGAACTTTGTGCTTTGTTAAACAGAGCGGTAATTTTACCGCCGTAATTTTTGAATTCGAGTTCTTTAAATATTTCCAGCAGCAATTCAAAATTCGGTTCGGTGAATTTTGCTTCTTCAAAATCAAATTTTATTGGAACATCTTTTACAATAGTTGCCAGCGTTTTTGAAAGAAAGGCATTTTCTCTGTTCGCTTCTAATTTAGTCTGGACTCCTTTCTTGCTAATTTTATCAATGTTAGCATAAAGATTCTCAAGGGATCTAAATTCTTGTAAGAGCGGAACGGCGGTCTTGGGACCAATACCTGCAACACCTGGAATATCATCGGAACTATCTCCAACGAGCGCAAGAAAATCAATCATCTGATCAGGTGAAATTCCCAAATCTTCTTCAACGGATTTTTTATCTACAATTACTATCTCATCCGTTGATTTGCCAGGTTTAATAAGAAAAACATTCTCTGTTATTAATTGAATGTAATCTTTATCAGGAGTAACGGCGTATGATATTAACCCATGCTCTTCTGCTTTACAAACTGCTGTTCCTATTATATCATCAGCTTCATAACCAGGTATTATATACAACGGAATATTGAAGGCAGAGACAATATCTTTAATCCGCTGCAATTGTGGAATCATATCATCAGGCATTTGGGAGCGTGAAGATTTGTAGAGATCATACATCTCGTGCCGGAAAGTTTTTTCTTTCGAATCGAATGCTACCGCAAGGTAATCCGGATTAGTGTCTTCAATTATTTTCAGTAATTGACTTGTGAATCCAAATACCGCTGAGGTAGATTCTCCCGCAGAATTTTTCAATGGACGATTAATAAATGCAAAATACGCTTTGTATGCAAGAGCCAACGCGTCAACAATAACAAATTTTTTTTTATCTGACATATATTTATCACTTTTTCATAAATTTGAGGTGAAGTTATTATAGTATCTTGAAACACTAAACCATAATAACAATTTATAACTTAAATTTGGAAATCAATGAACGCCAAAAAATACTTTCTTCCGCTGATTATTATAATCATTAATCTTGCGACTTACACTTATTCGCAAAACACAGAGTACATTTACACTGCAACGTGGAATCTTGAAAATCTTTTCGACACAATTGATGATGCAGACACAAAGGATGAAGAGTTTACGCCAAACGGAGCAAAAAATTGGACTGAGGAAAAACTCACTGAGAAAATTTACAATTTGTCGCGTGTAATTAAATATATGAATGAACTTCGCGGTCCAGATATTTTGGGCGTTCAAGAAGTAGAGCACGAACATTTGCTTAAAACTCTGTTGGAAAAACATTTCTGCGATAGAAATTATAAAATAGTCTATAAAGAATCGCTTGATGGTCGCGGAATCGACAACGGACTTATTTATAACGCGGATAAATTCACATTCATTGAGAAAGAATTACTCGAAGTAAAATTAAAAGACGGCTGGCAGACAAGATATATTTTGCGTGTAAGATTAAAACACAATAAGAATGAAATTATTTCCGTTTTTGTGAATCATTGGCCATCACGAAGCGGGGGACAGGAAAGATCCGAGCCGGGTAGAATTATAGCCGCTGAGACGCTTAAAGATAAGTTAGAGCAAATTAAAAAAAATCAGCCCAATGAACATATAATAATTCTCGGCGATTTTAACGATGAGCCAATAAATACATCTTTGCAAATTGTTGAAAAAGCAGACGGAGAAAACAAATTAATCAGAAATCTATCAAAGGATTTAGCAGCGACTGGAAAAGGCTCTTACAAATTTGCAGATAGGTGGAATATGCTCGATCAAATCCTGATATCAAAGAATTTCGAAGATGGAATTGGGATTGAATATGTAAACGATTCGTTCGAGATAATTTCACCTGAATTTGCGCTAACAAAAACCGGATCGTACAAAGGTACATTCAGACCAACTTTTGGCGGGAGGAATTATCTCGGCGGTTTCAGCGATCATTTTCCTGTCGGAGCTTTATTTAAGTTTATTCAATAAATATAAAATTGATTGGTTTTTTTGAATAATACATTTTAGATTTTGATAAGCATTTAAATCTGTTTAAGTTTCGCAGGAAATATTTGAGTCCACTCCGAAAAACCCCAAACGGGTTAAAACCCGTTTGGGAAAGTTTGTTTTTAGCTTGTTATCCCCACGTTAAAACGTGGGGTTAATAACAATATGACTTTTCAGAGTGGACTCAATATTTAGATATTTCTAATTCATTATGAACACCATCAAAAAGTTGTAATAGATGGTTAAATCGCACATAGAGGTAAAATTATATATTGACATTTGTCGGCTAAATGGTTAATGTTGGCAAATATTTTTTGAGTATTTTTTCGATAACATTTCTATTAAATAAATAATTTCGGAGGTTAACCCGTATGCAACTTACAGAAATTCTTGGTTTCGCAACTTATGTTATTGCTCAAGTTGAGGATACCGGCGTATTAACTTATCTGCAGCAAAAATTTGTTGCGGGCGGCGGTTTCATGTGGCCAATTTTAGCAAGTTTAGTTTTAGGTTTAGCGTTTAGTATAGAAAGAATGTGGACTCTTACACGCGCCAGCATGAATACCAAAAAATTCATCGTTGACGTTAAAGATGCTTTAACAAAAGGCGGCGTAAACGAAGCAATGAAAGTTTGCGAAAACACAAGAGGTTCAATCGCTTCTGTATTCCATGCTGGTTTATTGCGAGCTGATGATGGCGTTGACGCTGCTGAAAAAGCAATTATGGCTTACGGCGCAATCGAAATGGGATTCTTGGAAAGAGGATTAATTTGGATCTCAACATTTATTACTATTGCTCCGATGCTTGGATTTACCGGAACAGTTCAAGGTATGATCGAAGCTTTTGATGCAATTGCAGAAGCAGCTCAAATTTCTCCAGGTATCGTTGCTGGCGGTATTTCCGTTGCGTTGCTTACAACTTTATTTGGTCTTGTTACTGCAATGATTCTTCAATTATTCTACAACTACTTTGTTGCTAGAATTGACAAATTAGTTGCGGATATGGAAGAAAGCTCAATTGAACTTATTGATGCACTTTACGAAATGAAAAAATAAACCTTGTTCAATTAAAAAGTAGATAAACATGGTAAAGATTAAAAAGGGTTCAACAAGAACAGCGGAAATTCCTACAAGTTCGATGGCGGATATTGCTTTCCTTCTGCTACTGTTTTTCTTGGTTGCAACGGTTATTGATGTTGACACTGGAATCGGCTTGAGTCTGCCCGAATACGTTCCGCCTGATGAACAGATTACTGCTGAAATATCGAAAGATAGAATGGCTGCTATCTTAATTAACGAGAATGGAGATGTTCTGCTTAATAAAGAGGTTATTGCCATTCCGCAGATTAGGCAGACACTGATTCCAAGGATTGAAAGCAAGATTGAATTGCCAAAGAATAAAAAGCTAATTGTTTCTGTGAAAACAGATAGAAAAACGAATTACAATCTATATATTCAAGCGTTAGATCAGGTAAAAGCGGCTTATGCAGAAGTTAAAGAAGCCTACTCAAAAACTACTTTCGGCGTTAGAATGTTGGATTTGAATGAAGAGCAAATGGACGAATTAAGAGAAAAAATACCTATAATTATTTCGATTGCTGAACCGGAATCTGTTAAATAAACATTAGAGGAAACGCATGAAATTTCAAAAGAAAAGAGCTGCTACAAAGCAGGAGATTCCAACAGCATCCATGCCGGATATTGTATTCATGCTTTTATTGTTCTTTATGGTAACTACAACTCTTAGAGAAGTTGACATTTTGGTTCAATTTAAATTGCCCGAAGCAGAAGCAATTGAAAAGATAGAAAATAAAAGACTTATCTCTTACATTTACGTCGGCAACAATGAACGAATTCAGTTAAACGATAACATCGTTCAACTAGAAGAAGTTAAAGATATTATGTATAAAAAGAGAGTTGAATTACCAAACGTGATTGTTTCACTTAGAATTGATAAAAATTCTAGCATGGGAATTGTGACCGATATTCAGCAGGAACTCAGAAAAGCGGATGCAAGAAGAATAAATTATTCTGCAATGCTAAAGCAGTAAAATAGAAAATGTAATTGAAATTTAAGGCAGGCTCTTTTTTACGACCTGCCTTTTTTTTTAGGGTGAATGCAATGGGACTTAAAGAAAAAATCAACGATAACTTAAAATCTTCAATGAAATCCGGCGATAAAGTACGCCTAAGCACAATTCGCTCGATTAGGGCGTTGATTCTGGAATTTGAAAAAAGCGGTGCGGGCAGAGAACTTTCGCCCGAAGATGAATTGAATTTATTATCGTCAGCGGCAAAAAAGCGTAAAGAATCCATTGAACAATTTGAAAAAGGCGGACGCATTGAATTGGTGGATCAAGAAAAACATGAACTGGAGATTATTAATGAATTTCTGCCAAAGCAGCTAAGTGACGAAGAATTGTTCGATGAAATAAAAAAAATAGCGCATGAAGTCGGCGCCAGTTCAAAGGCAGATTTCGCAAAACTGATGCCAGTCGCTGCAAAATCTTTTAAAGGCAAAGCAGACGGTAAAAAAGTTAAAGAGATGGTGGATAAATTACTGAGCGGCAATTGAACTACGTTGACTATATAATAATTTTAGTTGTCGCAGTTGGTTTTATACTTGGTTTCAAGGACGGACTTGTTCGGAAAATTATTGGTCTTCTTGGTTTAATTTTAGGAATTGTCTTCGCATTAACATTTTCGGATGAGCTGGGCGAATTTATCTCGCCAATGTTAAACCACGAACTTTATTTAGCTGAAATTGCTGCGGGAATAGTCATTTTTATTATTACAATTTTTATTGCCTCAGTTCTAAAACGTGTCATTCATCCACTCGATAAAGTGAATAAATTTTTTAATCAAATTTTAGGCGGAATTACCGGATCACTTCAAATAATATATCTTATTAGCGGATTCCTCCTCTTTTTGAACATTTTTAAAATTCCTTCTGCTGAAGCGCGCGATGAATCGTTATTGTATCAAAAAGCTGCCGCCATTATTCCTTACAGCATTGAATTTGTAATGGGCTCAAATTCTAAGGCAGAGGATTTTATAAAAGATTTTATCGAAGAAAAAGACTCCAGCGTAATTGATACAACTCAATCCGACGATTAAAATGATTTCCTCAAAAACCATAGAGCAGTTGGAATTCCCTAAGATATTAGAATCTATTGCAAAATATGCTTCAACGGAAACCGGTAAAAAATTAATATTAAAGATTCATCAGCTTGATTCAATTCAGGAAATTGAACTTAGCGGGCAATTGGTAGATGAAGCAAAAGAAATTATTATTAAGCAGCATTCAATTCCAATCATGTATTTGCCAGATCTGCAGGAGCAGCTTATTCGGAGTAGAATTGAAGGCACAATACTAAGTATTAAAGATATCCACGATGTTTTAAATTTGGCTTCATCATCGCGGATACTTTTTCAATTCCTAAAAACCAATGCAATCGAATCAAAGTTATTCAGACTTTACGGCGAATTACTTTTTGTAAATAAAAATTTCGAGGGTTTAATCTCGCGCATATTCACGGAATCTGGCGAAATTAAAGACAACGCCAGCAGCGACCTTAAAGAAATTAGAAAAAAAATAATTGAGAAAAGTGAGAGCTTAAGAAAAACTGTAAATGTAATTTTGAAGAGATTAAGCGAATCCTATCTTGTTCAAGAAGAATATATTACCCAGCGTGATGGAAGAATTGTTTTACCCGTTAAAGCTGAGCATAAACGTCATGTAAGAGGATTTATCCACTCAGAATCAGCAACGGGGCAAACAGTGTATGTTGAGCCCGAAGAAACATTGGAAATGAATAATGAAATTCTTTCATTAAAATTTGCAGAGAAAAGAGAAATTGAAAGGATTTTACGAGCTCTTACCGCCCGAATCGGCGAAGACAGTTACAATCTAATCCAATCGCAGGAAGCTGTTTCTAACCTCGATAAAATATTTGCAAAGGCTCATTATTCCAATGAGATTATTGGCTCTTTTCCAACTATAGATAAAAATCTTCCTCTAAATATTATTGATGCGCGGCATCCGTTGTTGGTTAAAAAGCTGGGCAGGGATTTATCTATTCCGCTTAACGTAAAAGTTAAAAATCAAAAAGTAATTTTGATAACTGGACCGAACGCCGGAGGCAAAACTGTTGTATTAAAAACTGTTGGACTACTATCATTGATGGTTCAATCGGGGCTGCATATTCCATCTGATCCGGATTCGAATTTCCATATTTTCGAAAACATTTTAATTGATATAGGCGATCAACAATCGATTGAAGATGATCTAAGTACATTCAGCTCACATTTGAAAAATATTAATTTTATTATCAAAAATGCTGATGGAAATACGCTGGTATTACTCGATGAAGTTGGCACCGGCACAGATCCGGTGGAAGGCTCTGCCATAGCAACTGCAATTTTAATAAATCTGAACAGTCAAAAGGCTTTGACATTTGCAACTACTCACCACGGCAACTTGAAGTTGATTGCCAACGATCTTGAAGGATTCGAAAACGCATCAATGAAGTTTGATTCAGAAAAACTTGCGCCGACTTATCTGTTTATTCAAGGAAAGCCTGGGAGTAGTTACGCTTTTGAAGTAGCAAATAAAATTGGTTTGCCCCAAGAAATTATTGAATCAGCTAAAAATTATATCGATTCAGACAAAACCAAGATTGAAAATTTTCTAGTGGAGATCGAAAAGAAATCGAATATACTTGAGGAAAAATTAAAGTCCGCAGAAATAGAAAATACTAGATTGAAAGGATTAGCAAATCTGTATGAATCTAAAGTGAAGAAACTTGAAAATGAGAAAAAAGAGATCATACTTGATGTGAAAACCAAAGCCGACACTTATCTTAAAGATGTTAATAAAAGAGTTGAACAGACGATTAAGAATATTAAAGAATCCAATGCGGCGAAAAATGTAATTAAAAACGAAAAAAATATTATCAGCGTTCTTAAAAAGGAAAACGAAGAATTTATAAAAGCAAATAAAACTCTTGCTCAACTGGAAAACTATATTCCGCAAATTGGCGATTACATTCGGATAAAGGACACCGACGCAACTGGGGAAATTATAAGTCTCGACGGAGACATTGCTTTTATTAGTTCAGGTTCAATAAAATTGAAAGTAAATGTGCAGCAATTATTGCATGAAAAAAAATTAAAAAAAATTCTGCGAGAAGACAAATACTCTCATTATATTAAACCTATTAAAAGCCAGAGATTAGATATTAGGGGACAAAAACCTGAAGAGGCTGAAATGAAAATAATCAGATTTTTAGACGACGCCTACGCTTCAAGTCAATCTAATATTGAAATTCTTCATGGAAAAGGTACCGGAGTTTTAAAACAATTAGTTCAAGATGTTTTAAAAGCTCACACTGCTGTTAAGAATTACCACTTCGCTAAAATTGAATTCGGCGGAGTGGGAATAACAATTGTTGAATTAAATTAGAAATTAATGTTCAAAAAAATCCTAATTGTTAACCGGGGCGAGATTGCCGTAAGAATTATTAAAGCGTGCAGGGAGATGCAAATTGTATCCGCAGTTATTTTCTCGGAGGCTGATAAAAACTCTTTACACGTAAGAGCCGCAGACGAAGCTTATCAATTAGGATCTGCGCTTGCAAGCGAATCCTACCTTAACATTCCAAAAATTATTGAGCTCGCAAAAAAAATAAATGCAGAAGCAATTCATCCTGGTTACGGATTTTTATCGGAGAACGCCGGCTTCATTAAAGCGGTAGAGGATAGCGGCATTAAGTTTATTGGACCATCAAGCAAAGCTGTTGAATTGATGGGAATAAAAACCTCCGCGCGTGAATTGATGATAAAAAATAATGTTCCTGTCGTTCCTGGTTCGGAAACGGTATTAAATACTTATGAAGAAGCAGAAATTGCTTGCGAAAAAGTTGGATACCCGGTTATGCTAAAAGCTTCTGCCGGCGGCGGCGGAAAAGGTATGAGGCGTGTTTTTGAAAAGGATGAATTGAAGGAAGCTTACAACAGAGCAAAAAATGAAGCGTTGAAAGCATTTGGAAATGATGATGTTTACATTGAAAAATTTATTGAAAACCCAAAACACATCGAAGTGCAAATTATTGCTGACGAGCATGGTAATTACAGACATCTCTTTGAGAGAGAATGTTCAATCCAAAGAAGAAATCAAAAAGTAATTGAGGAATCGCCTTCTCCTTCAATTACAAACGAGATTAGAGAGCAGATGACAGCCGCAGCTATAAACGCGGCTAAATCTTGCGGATACTACAACGCGGGTACAATTGAATTCCTCTTGGATCGGAATAATACATTCTACTTTTTAGAGATGAACACCAGACTTCAGGTTGAGCATCCCGTTACGGAAATGATTACTGGAATTGATCTTGTAAAAGAGCAAATCAATATCGCATTCGGAAATAAGATTTCTTTTTCGCAGGAAGAGATTAAAATTAACGGTCATGCGATTGAATGCAGAATTTATGCGGAAGATTCTGCAAATAATTTTGCGCCTTCCATCGGAAAAATTCTTCATCATAGTCTACCATCCGGACCTGGAATAAGAGTTGATAGAGGCATAGACCTTTTATCAGAAGTATCGCTTTACTACGATCCGCTTCTTTCTAAACTGGCAGCATGGGGCAAAGACCGCAATGAAGCAATTCAAAGGATGTCGCGTTCTTTAAAAGAATATCAAATTGCCGGAGTGATTACAAATATTCCGTTTTGTTTGTGGGTTCTTAAACACAAAACTTTTATTGATAAATCATTCACAATAAATTTTATCGATCAGGAATTTATTCCGAATTGCGCTAGTGCGCTTAATGATGAAGGGTCAAATGAATTTGAAGAAATATCTGCAATAGTCGCGTCTCTTCTTCGGCATAAAGAAAACCAGTTCAAGCCGCGCAGCATTGAAGTTTCTCAGAACAACAAGTGGACTGAAGATGAATAACGAATTTGTAGTTCAATTGAATTCAGATAAAAAGTTGTGCGTTGAAGTTGAATCTGAAAACCGCATTTCGTTTAATGGAAAATTCTTCGACGTTGAACTTTCGAAAGTAAACAATCACTGCTTTCTGCTTAGAGCAGGCAGTAAAGTTTACGATGTCACTCTGACTCGATGGGATAACGGCACTTTGGGATTTCTGATTGCGGGAAATTATTTTGAAGCAAACGTGAAAACTAAACTTCAGGAAAAAGCTGACGAATTTCTGAAGAACAAAGTAAAAAGCTCTCATCATGACATTATTAAAGCGCCAATGCCAGGTTTAGTGTTGCAAATATTTAAGGAAGTTGGAGACAGAGTTGAATTTGGTGAACCATTGCTTATTCTGGAAGCGATGAAGATGGAAAATTCTATCAAGTCCACAGCAACTGGAACTATTTCAGAAATCTATATCAATCAAGGCAGTTCCGTTGAAAAGGGCGCTAAACTTCTAAAAATAGAATAAATAATTTGTTTTATTATTTACTCTAGTTTTTTTATATTCACTAATAACTTTCAACAAATAATAGGAGAACCAGTCTTGAAAAAGATAATACCGATATTTTTACTGATTATGCTCACTACTTCTTTCCTGTATGGTGGAGGATTTCAGATAAATGAGCATGGCGCTAGAGGAATGAGTTTAGCCGGCGCTTTTACGGCGATAGCAAATGATCCCTCAGCAATTTATTATAATCCTGCAGGTCTTTACCAAATTAGCGGAACAAGATTTTACACAGGTGTTACTCTAATTCAGCCAAAAGCTTCTTTCAGAGGACCATCTCCCTCAATTACAGAAACTAAACTTGAAGATCAGATTTTTAATCCTATCAATTTCTATGTAACTCATCAGGTGAATAGTGATTTGGGGATAGGAATAGGAGTTAACAATCAATACGGGCTTGGAACAAAATGGGACCCGGATTGGGTTGGCAGATATCTTGCAATAGAAACTGAGATTAGAACTTTCTTCTTTACTCCAACTATCTCTTATAAAGTTTCCGATAATTTCGCAATTGGCGCCGGTTTGGTTTTTGCGTATGGCGATGTTTTAATTATGCGTAAAAATTCTCTCGAACCATTCGCAGGCGATGCCGAAATAGAATTAGAAGGAGATGGAACTGCATGGGGATTTACGCTTGGAATTCTTTTTACTCCATTTGATGATTTGTCCTTGGGCTTCTCTTATCGAAGTGAAACTAATTTCGATTTTGAAGGCGATGCAAAAGCAGCCGCTCCTCCTCAATTTTCTCAATTGCTGCCAACGGGTAAAATAACTGCTCCGCTAACAACACCACAAAATATAACTTTGGGACTTGCATATTTTGCTACAGAACAATTAACAGTTTCTGCAGATTTGCAGTTTGTTGGCTGGTCAAGTTATGATAAATTGGAAGTAACATTTAATGATGTAAAAGATGCAAGTGGCGATAAACTTGTTTCAACAAGCGTAAGAAATTATAATAATACCTACATTGCTAGATTTGGAGCGGAATATAAGTTTAATGACGTTTTAGATTTGCGATATGGTTTATTATATGATAAAAATCCCGTGGACGATGAAAAAGTTGATCCAACATTACCGGATTCAGATCGATTAGGATTCAACTTCGGCTTCGGATATAAAATCACTTCAAAATTATCTCTCGACGTTGCTTATATGTTCTTACGATTTAACGAGAGAGAGATTGACAACTCGGAAATCGAATATACACAGGGTTCCGCAAAATTTAACGGAGTTTACAACTCGTATGCTCATCTTCTTGGAATCAATTTATCATATGAACTTTAATTTGGCAGGAGAAACATTAAATGAAAAATATATTTAAAATAATTTTGACAATATCTTTTGGAGCAATTCTAGTCTTTACGGCGTGTGAGGACAGAAGCGATTTAACTGCTCCTAAAGCAGCAAATACCGGCACAGCCGATTTTAGCAGATATGTTGCGCTTGGTAACAGCTTAACAGCGGGATACCAAAGTTCTTCTTTATTCGAATCTGCTCAGGAATATTCATATCCAAACTTAATAGCTCAGCAGGTTAATACTAGTTTAGTTCAGCCATTAGTTTCTGATCCAGGTATCGGTGGAAGATTACAAGTCGCTGATTTGGTCGTAGTTAGCGGTGAAATTGCTAACGTAGTTTTGGAAAGCAACGCAACACAAGGAACACCAAAGAATTCCACTTATTCTAAACCATATAATAATTTGGGAATTCCCGGAGCAATTTTATACGATTTAGTGGATTCAACAGATTTTGCTACAAAATATGTTACTAGAGGAAACCCTTTCTTTTCTGTTGTGTTAAGAGACGCAGCGTTCGGTAAAACCGTAATCAAACAGGCAAATCTGTTGCAGCCAACGTTCATTACTCTTTGGATAGGGAATAACGACGTTCTTGGTTATGCCACTTCCGGCGGAACAAAGGGAACCGATTTAACGGGAAAACTTCCTACGGAAACAGCAAACTTTACCGCTCTTTTTAATTTAGTAGCCGCTACGCTTGATACTAATGCAAAAGTTGCTGTTGCTAACATTCCTGACGTTGCAAACATTCCTTATTTTACTACAATTGGACCTGCAGTTGGTTTAGGATTACAAGGCGCCATGGATGCAAATCCAGCCGTTGTGGGTTTATTCTATCAAAAAAGTGGAGAAATTGTAGCTTCCGGATTAGCACAACCGACTGATCTTTATACAGGGAAAGTTTTAATGACACTCCCAGCAGGATCATACGCGAGTCTGTTAGGGCAATCTACAGGAAAGTTTTACACCGATAATGGAATTACACCTCCTCCAGGAATTGATACAAATCAACCATTTGGACTCCATCCTCAAAATCCAATTCCTGATGTGTTTGTACTTGACGAATCGGAGCAGGCAAAAGTAACTGCAGCCGTAACCAGCTTTAATACCACAATCGCCGGAATTGCTGGAGCAAAGAGCAACTGGATACTTGTTGATATGAACACTTTTTTTGATGAAGTAAAAGATTTAGAAAAATCCATGGGCGGTATGTACGTTAACGGAATTAAATTTACTACCGAATTTATCTCCGGAAATACGTTTAGCTTGGATGGAGTTCATCCATCAAGTCAAGGATACGCCGTAGTTGCGAACAAATTTATTGAAGAAATTAATAAACGTTTTTCCGCCGCTATTCCATTAGTAAATGTTGCTACAATTCCCGGTAGTCTTCCGCTTTCAAAAAAGCAGTATTTCGAAAAATTGAATATTCATGTTGATCTTGATGCGCTAAAAAATGTTTCATATTGGTAATAGAATCCTTTGGCTGTTTCGGATCGTTTGATTCGAAACAGTCTTTAATTATTCCAGGATAAATTATGAGAAACACATCGATAATTATTTTGTGTTCTTTATTTCTAATAGGATGCGCAGCGCAACAGATAGAAAATAAAGAAACTGTGGACACAGCGTCAACAAGCGAGCAGGTTTATATTTTTGACGATGTAACAGTAGATACTCCCGTAAAAGAAGCCGTTGAAGATGAAGTCGAAACTCAACCTGCAATTGAACCGATAGAATTTATTGAGCAAAAAGTAGAATTATTTATTGTACAACTTGGCGCATTTACATCAAACGAAAGAGCCGCGCAATTCATTAAAGAAAACAAAAGCAAATTGAATTACGAAATGAATATCCATTACAGTGAAGATGTTAATCTTTACGTAGTTCAGCTTACTCCTTTTAGAACAAGAAAAGAAGCCGAGGATGTCCGCAACGCCTTGTGGCTCAAAAAAGAATTCAAAGATTCATTTATCGTTCCGGGTAAATAAGCTATGAGTCCATTAGGAATCGACATCAATTTATCGACCATATTACTTTTTGTTTTTATCGCAGCAATTGTGGAAGCGCTTTGTCCTGGAGATTTGGATAATCTTCTTATTCCAATTACCTGTATTATTTTATATTTTATTGTCTATATAAACACACGATTATTTTATTGAGAATTAATTTATAAATCATAAGTTTTGTACACCATTTAATAATAAACTTAACCAGGAGGATACTTGGCATTTTCATTAAACAGAGTAATGCTCATTGGCAATTTAGGGCAGGACGCCGAGCACAGATTTACAACAAATAATACTGCGGTAACTTCCTTTTCTATCGCAACTACAAGCGGATATAAGGGGAAAGACGGCAATTGGGTAAATGAAACTACATGGCACAATGTTGTGGCTTTTGCATTATCCGATTATTACAAAGATGCTTTAAAGAAAGGAAAAAAAATTTACGTTGAAGGTAGAATCTCCAAGCGCGATTACACGGATAAAGATGGCATTAAAAAATATATTACTGAAGTAATAGCCGAGCGCAATGGAATTATACCTCTTGAAGGTCGCGATTCAGGTCAGGAAAAATATTCAAATAGTGAATCTGAACCCGGCGGCGGTGGACAGAGCGCTGATACTCAAAATCCGGATGATGATCTTCCGTTTTAAATTTTCGCATAGATTTTTATACGATAATTGAGTTGTTGAATAATTTGAGGAATAAATAATTTTTTGGAAATAGACTGGTATTACAATCTTAGCTTGTTGTTAATTTCGCTTATGTTTTCTGCTTTATTTTCTGGTTCTGAAGTTGCTCTTTTTTCTTTAGATTCTAAAAAAATCAAGGAAATTAAATCCGAAACCGGCATATTAAAAGATTATATACTTTTGCTTTTAGAAGCGCCCAAAAGGCTTTTAGTTACCATACTACTTGGCAACACAATTTTTAATGTCGCAGCGTCAATTATTTCTGTATCCATGGCGCTTCAATATGCAAAATATTTTGGGCTTTCTGTTGATTTGATGCTTGTCATTCAAATTGTATTACTAACCATAATTATTTTAATTTTCGGTGAGATAACGCCAAAAGTGTGGGCGTCAAAGAATCCTTACCGCTTTGCTAAAATTGTGAGTTTTCCACTCTACTGGATAAGCATAATTATTTATCCCGTCTCAAAAATTATTACAGATTTAATAAAGTATTTTGCCTCAAAAATTCATTTCGATAAATCTAAAACGGCAATTCATTCTAGCGAACTGTCCGAATTTGCCGATATAGTTATTGAAAAGGGCGTTATTGAAGAGGAGGAGCATGGAATAATTCATGGGCTTGTCAATTTCAAAAGCGTTTCTGTACGCGAAATTATGACGCCAAGAGTTGACATAGTTGCAATTCCTATCGATTCAAGTTACGATGAAGTTATAAAGAAAATTACCGATAGCGGACATAGCCGGCTTCCTTTATTCAGCGAAAGTTTGGATAATATAATCGGAATAATATATGCTAAAGATTTGCTGCCATACATTGGCGATGAGCATTTACGCAAAAATTTCTTCCTAAGAAAAATTGCAAGACAGGCGATGTTCATTCCTGAATCCAAATTAATCAGCGATTTAATGAAAGAGTTTCTCTCAAAAAATATGCATATGGGAATTGTTGTTGATGAATATGGCGGAACGGCGGGGTTAATTTCTCTTGAAGATATATTAGAGGAAATCGTTGGCGAAATTAGAGATGAGTACGATGTTGAAGAAGAAGAAATAACAAAATTGGATGCGAATAAATATCTCGTTCTTGGAAAAGTTCCAATTGACGAGTTGAATGATTTATTTGATTATCATTTTGACTCGGAGACAGATGATTTTGAAACAGTAGGCGGATTTCTTTTTATGCTTGCCGGTTCAATTCCTAATCAAGGAGATAAAATTGTATATGAGAATTTTAGATTTACAGTGAAAGAAGTTATAAATAAAAGAATAAACAAAGTTTTAATCGAAAGAATTACAGACGATTCTGTTTGATGAAAAAATTCGGCTGTCTTTTTAAATCTATAATACTCTTGGCAATTATTATTGGAATAGGCTATTATTATTTAGAAAAATATGGCGGTGAGTTATTAGAAGAAGGAAAGAATTTAGTTCTTGATTTCTCAAAGAATAAAATTAGCGGAGAGATCGACAAAATTTATCCGAACGAATATAAAGATTCACTAAACTCGCTGATTGATGGTCTAAAAGAAAAGTTTGGCAAAACTAAAGATAATTTCATTGATGAGCTGCCATCAACAACCTTGGATGAATTCAGAAAATATTTTAATGACAGCATAATTGTAAAAGAAGAATTCGAAAAAATTAAAAAAGCGATAATTGATTATGAAGAACGAAAGAAAAACTGAAGTAAAAGTCGGAGTAACTGTACTTGTTGCTTTGATAGCTTTTTTCTGGGTCTTAGGCTGGGCAAAGAATTTTTCATTCTATTCTAACGAAAAATTACTCACTATTAATTTTAGTTCTGTTGCGGGATTGAACAACAATGATTTAGTTGCCGTTAACGGTGTTAGAAAAGGATTTGTGAAAGATATTTCGCTCAAGGGCGCAAATGTTTATGTGCTCGTAAGTATTGATGAAGACGCCGAACTTAAAGAAGATGCAAAATTTTCTGTGATGATGCTTGATTTAATGGGCGGTAAAAAAATTGAAATTGATCCTGGGCAGAGCGATGTCCCAATCGATTTCAATAAAGTGCAGTCGGGCAATTTTGTCGGCGATATCTCAACGGCAATGGCTATGCTTAGTTCTGTCCAAAATGATTTAGTGGATGTAATTAAAGAGATTAAAATTAGTTTAACAGAAATGAACAAAATTCTTACAGACGAAGAACTTTACGCCGACGCCAAAAATACGCTCAGTACTCTTGCGGAATTAACTAATAAAGTCAATCAAATAATCTTAAAGAACGAAGAGACAATTAATCAAATATTCACTTCGGGCAATAGTTTTTTAAACAATTCAAATGCTCTGTTGGAAGATTCTAGCCCTAAAATAATTAATGCTTTAGACGCAATTACAAAACTAATTGAAAAATCTGACAACTTAGCAGCGAAAGTTAATTTGGCGCTGGATGAAACAAAATCCGAGAAGAACAATCTCGGCAAACTATTGTACGATGAGAAACTTATTCCTGAAATGAAAACCGCAATCGAGGAATTAAGAACTCTAGTAAAAATTTTAGTTGAACAGCTTAAGAACCAAGGAATTAATGTTGATGCGAATATTTTCTAAAATAGTATTCATCTGTTTGCTTTCAGCTACTTTACTGCTTTCTGCTTCAAAAGATCCTGCAAGAGCAAAAAACGGAATGGTTGTTTCTGCGAGTTCAATCGCATCGGAAGTTGGCGTTGCAATCATGAAAAAGGGCGGGAACGCAATTGACGCAGCTGTAGCTGTTGGATTTGCATTAGCGGTTACACATCCATCCGCGGGTAATCTTGGCGGTGGCGGATTTATGGTTATCCATCTTAAAGACGGAAAAAATACAACGATTGATTATAGAGAAAAAGCTCCTTCTGCAACTCATAAAGATATTTATCTCAATTCTAGCGGTGAGTTCGATCCGAAGTTAAGCACCGAAGGGTGGACTTCCTCCGGTGTGCCCGGCAGCGTAGCCGGTCTTCTTTACGCCCTGGAAAAATATGGAACATTGCCGCTTCGTGATGTTATTCAACCTACGATTGATTTAGCGCAAAATGGTTTTGAAATAAGTTACAGAATGGCTATTTCATTTGCTGCCGTGCATTCGGAATTTGTAAAATACGCGAGTTCAAAAAAAGTATTCACAAAGGATGGCGGAAAGTACGAGGAGGGCGACGCTCTCATTCAACGCGACCTTGCGCTTACATTAAAGCTTATTCGAGACAGAGGGCGAGATGGCTTTTATAGCGGCAGAGTTGCAGATTTAATTGTTCAGCAATCAAAGAAAAATGGCGGGTATTTAACTCACAAAGATTTAGAGAATTATTCTCCAGTTGAAAGAGTGCCCATCAACGGTTCATACAGAGGATATGACATCATTTCGATGGGACCGCCATCATCCGGTGGCGTTGCAATTGTTCAAACATTGAATGCTCTTGAAAATTTTACATTTGAAAAAAATGATTGGGGAAGCAGCTATTATATTCACACCGTTTCTGAAATATTAAAACATACTTATGCCGATCGATCAAAATATCTTGGCGATGAAGATTTTTATCCGGTGCCAAAAGGATGGCTAACTTCTAAAGAATACGGCAGAGAAATTGCGTCAACAATAAAAAGTACTGCAATTCCGTCAAAAGAAATTTCACCCGGAATAATGAATTCAAATGAAAGTACTGAGACAACCCATTACAGCATTGTAGATTCGTATGGAAATGCAGTCAGTGCAACTACAACAATTAATTCCAATTATGGAAATAAAATAGTGGTAGACGGCGCCGGCTTTATAATGAACAACGAGATGGATGATTTCAGCGCTAAGCCTGGAACACCCAACCAATTTGGTCTGCTTGGCGGTGAAGCAAATTCAATTCAATCCGGTAAGCGAATGTTGAGCGCCATGACCCCAACAATATTACTTAAAGATGATAAGCCATTTCTTGTAATTGGTTCACCGGGTGGATCGACAATAATTACAGTTGTTCTGCAAGTAATAATTAATGTTGTAGATTTTAAGATGGATATTCAAGAAGCGATTGATCAACCGAGATTCCATCATCAATGGTTTCCGGAAAGAATTGATTTTGAGAGATTTTGTATTAGCAGGGATGTGCGCGATATACTTATTGAAAAAGGTCAACTGATGGGAACAGAAGTTGTTTTAGGAAGGGCAGAGGGAATAATAATTAACGAAAACGGAATAAAATTAGGCGCTACCGATCCGCGTGGATTCGGCGGAGCTGCAGGATATTAATATGGTTTTAGGCGTTGGAATAGATATAATTGAGATTGGAAGGATAAAAAAGAGCGTTGACCGATTCGGTGATCTATTTTTAAATAAGATTTTCACTCAAACAGAACTTGATTATAGTTTATCAAAAAGCAATAAATATCAGCATTTGGCGGCAAGATTTGCGGCAAAGGAAGCAATTGCTAAAGCATTGGCAACCGGATGGAGCAAAGGATTCAGATGGAAGGACATTGAAATTTACAATAAGAAAAACGGGATGCCAAAAGCTAATTTGCATGGGCAACTGCAAAAATTTGTGAGTAAAGATAAATCCTTAAAAATTACAATGAGTCATTCCGAGCATTATGTCACTTGCTTTGCTATATTATATCAAAAGAATAATTTTTAATGTCATAATTATGATTATGTTTAGCTGACTTAAGCAAAAAAATAATTTGATTATTATCACTCAATTTTGTTATTTGTCCCTTGTCACTGCGAAAAATATTTATTATAGATAGATTGTCCCTGAAATTAATAATTCAAGATATTAGTAAGTAATATATAGGTGTTGATATGTTCAAAAAACTTTTTTTAATTAAGCTACTTGCGTTAATGTTATTGTTTACCAGCGTAAACAACGCACAGGTAAGCTTGCAGTTAGTGGTCTTTGAACCGCTGCCAGCGATTGATCTGGCTTCGTTTTTGGTAAATAAAGACCTAAAAGGCTCACCGCGTGTGATGCAGTTTATAATTATGCCGAATGATGTAGACGTAATATTCCATATGAAAATCGATTGGAAAAAACTCGGTGAAAATAATTTTAGTAATATTTATGAGATGAGAACAAAGCCTTTCAAGTCAAGAACGTTTTATAATAATTCTTTCGCTGGTTCGGATGAGATTAAAATCGATTGGAGCGAACAGAATTCAGAACTTGTTGATGAGAACAGGGCGAAAGGCAAGCCAACTGGAACGTATAAAGTTATTGTAAAGTTAACTTCTCCAACTGGAGCATTTGTGGATGTTTTCGATGAAAAAATTATCACATTCAGTAATCCAGCACAAACTCTAACTATTTTAGAGCCAAACACCGGTAGCACACAAGAAATTGGAGCTGTATTGGCTACTTGGTCTCCCGTGATAGGAGCAGCTAATTATACTATCAGAGCTAACATAAGAAGAAATGTTATGAGCAGTCTTGAGGAAGCTTTATATACAGGCACTCCGATAATAAATAATAAAAATGTTGGTGCGAATACTTCCGTAAACCTTAGGCAATTTTTGGATAGAGAATGGCTGCCCGGGCAGGAAATAGTTCTTCTCGTAATCGCTAATATTCCTAATCCCTCAGGGAGTGAGGAACTTAAAAGCAATATTGTTAACTTTTTCATAAAATCAGATAATGCAGCTTCTCAAGCGGCATTTTCACAAAATATGATTAACGTTTTATCTAAACTTACCGACGATTTGAAACTAAATCTTGGCTCTGGAAATGCCGGTCTGTCGGATGATATCGATCGAGCTCAAAGAATAATGGAAATGCTTCAAAATGGTCAGATCAATTTCCAAGAGATTAGGATTACATTAGGTGATGGCTCGATAATCTCTTTCCAAGAATTCCAGGCTCTTTTGCAGTATTTTCAGAGTAATCCTGATGCAATCATCGATATTCGTTATATATCAAATTAAAATAATGGGTGAAATAAAATGAAAAGAAAGCTAACATACATAAGCGCTGTAATAATAAGTTTGTTATTAATTACTACAATTACGGCTTCGAATTCAGAACCGGATGATACACCGGTTGCCTTAGTTAAAAAAATTGTAAAAGACGTAACACACCGATCCGGACAAGAAGGCGCTTGGGAAGAGGCAAAAACAGGAATACCGCTAAAAAATGGGGAAGAGGTTAGAACAGGTTATAAATCGCTTGCTCTTGTTCTTTTTACAGACGGGTCCGGATTAATTAGAGTGCGGGAAAATTCTATTCTTCATATTTATGGTGAAAATGTTGACCAGAAATTAAGTAAAAACACTTTCATTCAAAAAGGTAAGATTGGGTTCGATGTTCAAAAGCAGGAAGATGAGGAATTTAAGTTCACAACACCTACAGCAGTGGCTTCAATCCGCGGAACTGCGGGTTCTATTGGAGTAACAGATACTACCACAATAATAACTTGCAGACGTGGTTTAATAGGAATAACAACACAAACTTCGAGCGGCGATTTGCCGGGCGGGAAAACAGCCAATATTAACCAGAAAGGCGATATAGTTATTACTGAGACAACAGCTTCCGAACAGGAACAGCATAATCAAACAGAACAAACCGAAACAAAAACTATTAAGATAAGAACTAGAGAAGGAATTCTGGAAATTGATTATTATCCACCACTAGGACAAGGAAATTAATTATAATACTAATTAACCTGGGAGGGTTAAGCGTGAAGATAAAAAATTTAATTTCTGTGAAAGTATTTATCATACTTATACTATTACAGGTACTACCTCAAACAGCATATTCACAAATTAGCGAAATAGTATCAGCAGTTACCTTTAGCGAATCGAAAGAGGGGCAGCCTCTCAGCGTACGAGTTGATCTTAAACAGGTATCTCAAATTAATAGCGTTACCATGGCTTATAGGAATTTGAGTGATTCTGAATTTAAACTAAGGGAGATGGAACTAATAGGAAGTTCTGCCACATTAGTAATTCCGGGTGATGAAATACTGGTGCCCACTCTAACTTATTATGTGATAATACAGCAGACTACCGGAGAGGAAGTTGCTTACCCGGAAGGTTACCCATCGATGGCAGAACCGCTTCAGATTATGGTAACCGCCGTATCTCAAAAAGATAAAGAAATTGTTGTTTTGAGTCCTGCACCAGGTGAATTAGTGCCACTTGAGGATATGTTCATATCTATATCATTTATAAAAGCGCCTGAAAACGTGGATGTATCCAAAACAAAAATTGAATTAAATGGTGTTGATATCTCGAAAATGGCTTTAGTTGCAGGGGATTTAATAATATTCTACGCAAATAATTTCCCCGGAGTGGCTAAAGAAGGCGCTCAAAATCTTAACATTGAAGTTTTTGATAAAGAGGGAAAATCATACCACAAGATTAAATCGAATTTCCAGGCTGCGCAGGGTGATTATTACACTTCATTATCCACTAAATTTAAATATCTTGCAAATGTTGAAGCTGAATCCAGAAATGAAAATTTCGGCGGCGCAGCTATCTGGTATAATAATTTAACCGCTAATGCAAATGGATCTTATGGTGATTGGGAGTTGCGTGGTTATGCTTATTTAACCTCTGAAGAAGATAAAAAATTGCAGCCTCAGCATAGATTTTCAGTCGGAATAAACAACACATGGTTAAGATTAAGAGTTGGAGATACTTACCCAAGATTTCCCGATATGATAATGGACGGAAAAAGGGTTAGAGGCGTCTCCGGCGCGCTGGAATTAGGCTATTTTAATATTAATGCAACCTTCGGCGAAATTGCTAGAGGTTTAGAAGGTTCAATAATAGAAACGTATCCCAGCATATCAGCGCTTGGGGAAAATATTATTAAGGTTGATTCTGCTAAATACGGAAACCCATATGCAAAAGTTAATTTAGGTACATACAACAGGGAAGTTTTTGCAGTGCGCCCATCATTCGGTTCCGGAGAAAATTTTCAATTAGGGTTTACTTACCTTCATGCAATTGATGACAAGAATTCAATTGAATTAAATACCCCGAAAGAAAATATTGTTGCCGGCACGGACTTAAAATTAGCTTTTGATAATCAGAATATTATTTTCAAGACTCAAGCGTCAGTCAGCTTGCACAACTCAAACATTACTGAAGGAACATTTACAGATGAGGATTTAGATTCTCTTTTCAAATCCGATGACGGCTCTCTTAGCGGGGATAGAGATCAATTTGAAACGCTCAGGGACTTGCTAGGAAATTTTATGACGGTCAATCAATTTATTGGACCGATCAACCCAGAGAAACTATCTTCACTTGGCGCCGAAGCAGAACTGCAGCTTTCTTACTTTAATAATAGCGTGAGAGCTTCATATATTTATAGAGGAAATGACTATCAATCATTCGGTCAGGATTTTGTACGTAATGACGTAAAAGGTCTAAATGTGAGTGATAGAATCCGCTTATTCGATAATAGGGTATTTCTATTGTTTGGGTATGAAAAGTTGGAAGATAACTTGCAGGAAACAAAGCAGATGACTACATTTTTCGAAACTATGAATTCATCTATTTCATATTTCCCGCGCAATAATTTCCCAAATCTTACTTTAGGATACAGCACATTCAAGAATTACAACGATATCGATACGCTCGGCGAGTTCTCGACTGATGATATAACTAATCGAATTTCGGCGATTTTATCCTATAATTTTATTGCAGAGATTCGTCATAATGCATCATTCAATGTATCAACATCAACTAGAGAAGATAACAGTCTGATCAACGCTGATGCGAAATACACTTCGCTTTCTCTCTCTGTTAACAGTTTTTGGAACTCTGATCTAGCGAGTTTTTTGAGTTTAACTTACTATAAAAGCGAAATTTCGACTGAACCATACAATTACACAATGTTATCTCTTGGCGGAAAATATCAAATGCTTGATGATAAACTAGAACTTGCTGTGTATTTGAGTCCGAGTTTTGGAGATTACAAAAGACAATCATTTGACTTTATCGGACAGTATGAAGCAATGAAAAACTTAAGACTGATCATGCAGATTAGGTTCTACACAATTTCAGGTCAATCAGCTAATAGTATTTCAGGAC
Organism: Bacteroidota bacterium; assembly: GCA_018829545.1. GTDB lineage: Bacteria > Bacteroidota > Ignavibacteria > Ignavibacteriales > Melioribacteraceae > JAHJTX01. The sequence continues at coordinate 59,069 of JAHJTX010000313.1, forward strand.
TTACCCTTAGATACGATATTTAATGTCAGCGTTTGCGGATAGATTTAAAAAATCGAGAAATTTAATTAATAAGGCTCTTTTGAGCCTTATTACCTCTATTATTGTTATAGTTATTACACAGGATATTTTCTTTACTATTGCGCCAATTAAAGAATTGGAATTAAATTTTATCGATGATAGATTCTCACAAAGAGGGCAGTTGGCAATTAAAGATTCAGCTGATGTGATTATCCTCGAAGTTACGCAAGAGACCTACGACCAAATTCCAGCGCCATATAATAGCTGGCCTTATCCAAGATCGTTGTTTGCGAAGGTAACAGAAAATCTATATGAAGCAGGCGTAAAAGCTGTGGGTATTGACTTTGTCATGTCGAACAAAGACAGATTTTCTATAGAAAACGATGAAATGCTTTCCGATGTAATAAAGAAAACAGGAATTGTTGTTGTAGCAGGAACAGCAAATATTGAAACCGAATCTCTTTTAGAAGATGTTGAAAGCAGTAAAGGTATAATTCAAAAAAGGGATGAAAATTACAGCAGTATTTTTTATTCCGCCGATAGTTCAGTAGGTATTGTTAATGTGACGAGCGATTATGATGGAGTATATAGAAGATATCAGCCGTACGTCCATTTCACTTTGGGGAAGAAAAATGTTCCAACCTTCGGCTATGCAACTTTAAATAAGTATTACGGTCTGCCTTCAGCAAACGTAGTTAGAAGAGAGGATGATTATTTCTTTCTTGGAGATAAAAAAATCCCAAAGTTCGATAATACATCAGTACTAATTAATTATTATGGTTCTTTCCGAAGTTTCCCTCACTATAAATTCATTGATGTTCTTGACGATGAAGATTTTAAGACTACCGATGAACTTTCGATGGAAATTGATGTGAATACCTGGGATGACCCGGATTACGGACTTTTATATCAGGATATTTTTAAAGATAAAATTGTATTAATCGGTTCTACCATGCCGGAAGATAAAGACATTTTACCAATATCATTCTCTAAAGGTACGCGAAAAGGAGATAATCTTTTATACGGCGTTGAAATACATGCTAATGCAATTCAGAATGTTATTCGCGGAGATTTTATCGCAAAACAATCCAGGCTCGAAGAAATATTGTTAATCTTCTTTATCACATTTCTTTCTTTTTTTCTTACTTCAACCATGGTTGAAAGAAAAGTAAAGTATCACTTATTCCTGCAAGTACTCACGGCTCCGGTTTTTGTATCCTTAATATACGGCGTTTATGAATTGGGTATTTACCTCTTCATTCAGCATAATTTTCTCTTATCAATAATTTCACCCGTATTCGCAATTGGGTTTGGTTATTTCAGCAGCTTTGCATACAATTTTATTAGAGAGCGAAAGCAAAACACAGTGATTAAAGGAATGTTTAGTCAATATGTAAGTGGAGCGCTTGTAGATGAATTAATTGCTGATCCGGATAAACTACAACTTGGCGGTGAAAGTAAGCGTTTGACCATTCTGTTTAGTGACATCGCAGGTTTTTCCACGTTTTCAGAGAAAATGACACCCCAAGAACTTGTTAGCAATATGAATGAATATTTAAGTGAGATGACGCAAATTGTTTTAGATGATCAAGGCACATTGGATAAATATGTCGGTGACGCTGTGATGGCTTTTTGGGGCGCTCCTATTCCTTTGGAAAATCATGCTTATCTGGCTTGCAAAGCCGCTCTCGAGATGAGAATGAAAGTTGAAAAACTAAAAGAGATTTGGCATGAAAGAGGTATTCCTCCAATTGAAGTAAGAATTGGAATTAACACCGGTGAGGTTGTCGTTGGAAACGTTGGCGGGGTTCAGAGATTTGATTATACCGTAATGGGCGATACAGTAAATTTAGCGTCAAGACTTGAAGGAGCTAATAAGCAGTACGGCACTTATTTAATGATCAGTGAAACAACTTACGAAGACGTAAAAGAGCATTTTTTAGTACGTGAATTGGATAACATAACAGTTAAAGGCAGAACAAAACCAACTGTAGTTTACCAATTGCTTGGTTACAAAAGTGATCCATTCACGCAGGCGCAATATGATTCACTTCAGAACTATTTCACTGGATTGAATCTGTTTAAGCAGAAAAAATTTGCAGAAGCGAAACCGCTATTTATTACTTCTTTGGAAGATTTACCGGATGATGGTCCATCGAAGGTTTATCTAGACCGCTGTGAAATTTATTGCCAAAATCCACCACCCGAAGATTGGGACGGTGTTTTCATAATGAAAACAAAATAATATTTTAAATAGTCTCTCAAATTCTTGACATTAAATCAATATATTAGTAACCCTGTAGTCTAAAAAATTGGTGTTTTGTCAATGGATATATTCAAACCTCTTCAAAATCGTGAACCTATCAGCAAATTAATTGCATCGCAAATAGAGGATGCTATTTTATCTAACAAGTATCCGCCTGGTTCAAAAATTCCCTCAGAAATGAAATTGTGCGAACAATTTAGAGTAAGCAGAACTTCGCTTCGCGAGGCATTAAAAACTTTAGCCGCACAAGGGCTTATTACTGTTTATAAAGGGAAGGGAATATTCGTTAATGAATTATCATCAGGAAATGTTTCCGGCTCTATTCAAAAATACTTAAAGCAGAAACTTGGGCGCAACTATGCTTTTGATATTGTTAGGGCAAGACAAATTCTTGAACCGGCAATTGCTTATTCTGCTTCGCTGAATCGTAACGAAGAAGATTTAAGGAATATTGAAAGTAACATAAGAGAGCTTGAATCATCTGACGCAAATTTTGAACAATTAGCTCATATTGATATGGGATTCCATTTGCTTCTTGCAAAAGCCTCTCAGAACAGCGTAGTGCCTTTGCTGCTAAAATCCATTTATAAATTGGTTCCGGAAATTAATTCTACGGTTTATGCAACAATCGAAGATGCGAGATCATCTGCTGTAATTTGGCACCGCAAGATTTATGAACTGATTAAAAATAGAGATGCCGGTGCGGCAACGATCGCTATGGCCGATCATCTTAAAATTGCAGAGGCTCATACAGAAAAAATGTTAATATCAACTGGAATTGGAGAATAATTGAGAAGGATTTTCAAAATAAATTATTTTCAAATCTATCTATTGGTAGGAATCTACTCATTAATAGTTCTTTTGGTTGGCTGCGATCGGCAACGAGAAAAGGACGAAGCTACCGTAATACAAAATGAAGTTTCCATCGAGGAGCATCATACAGAATCGTCGGCAGAAGTTGAAAACAAATTAGAAAAGATGAATAATGAAGCTCCTCAAGAAATTCAATCAATTTCAGAATTATGGAATAATTACAAGAAAGCAAAGCAAAATGTAAGCGCTGCCATACAGCAAGGCAATTTAGATACTATTAAACATTGGCTATTAATTGCCGGTGAGATTTCTATGGAATTGAGCAGACCTGATATTGCCGCATGGCAGTTTAATAATATCGCTCATTATTCTATTCAAGAATTCAAAACTCTAACTGATTATGAAAGCAAACTGCAATCTCTTGCAACATTGCCCGAAGATAGTAGTAAACCTGATTCCATTAAGAAAATAGTCTCGCTTTTCAAGGATCATTTCAAATTACTTTTAGATTGTGAAACTGATCTAAAAAGAGCTCAAGAAATTGATAAACACCTCGAAGCATCAAATCGAACCGTAGTTATCGAACGCAATATTGGTTTTATTAATTGGGTTCGAAAATTGATTTACGGAAAATCATAGCACCGTAATAAGTCACTAAATATTCAACTACATTTTTATTAGATTTATCCTTTCTTTTTCTCATTACTGCAAAAGGTTACTGATGAATACTATTGAACAAAAAGAATCTTGGAAATTTCCGAAAGAATTTTGGCTCGCCAATTTTATGGAACTATGCGAAAGGGCGGCGTATTATGGTTTTTTTATTGTATTGACTCTTTATTTGACAGACATAGTAGGCTTTACAGATAAGGAAACAGGAGTAGTAGCCGGTATTTTCTTCGCACTTTTGTATTTTTTCCCTCCATTTGCCGGAGCAATCTCGGATAAAATTGGTTTTAAAAACGGTTTAATTTTAGCTTTTGGATTCTTAACAATAGGATATTTCTTTCTTGGAATATTCCACTCAAAAATATTAGTTATTGTTTTCCTATCGGTAGTTCTAATAGGCGGATCGTTCATAAAACCATTAATTACGGGAACAGTTGCCAAAACTACTTCCGATGCAAATAAAGCGCGCGGATTTTCTCTGTTTTATTGGGTTGTTAATATTGGAGCATTCAGCGGAAAAACCGTTGTACCAAGCATAAGGCAGGGAATTGGAATTGAATACGTAAATTTTTTCTCCGCGGGAATGTCACTTTTAGCATTACTTTTTGCACTCTTCATTTTCAAGCCGATGGATACCAGTCCTGTCACAAAAACCATTAAAGATGTTTATATATCTCTCAATAAAATTCTTTCAACGCCAAGATTAGTTATTCTAACGTTAATAGTTTCAGGATTTTGGATAATTCAGCATCAGTTATATGCCACCATGCCTAAATATGTTATTCGTTTATTAGGAGTAGAGGCAAAACCGGAGTGGTTAGCAAATGTGAATCCATTGGTTGTGGTGATTTTTGTTGTTCCTATCACACAATTGTTCAAAAAGTTTAAAGCTGAAACTGCAATGCTCATCGGAATGGTAATAATGCCGATATCCGGTATTGCGATGGCATTCAGTCAATCGCTTGAAGCTATCACAGGTCCGGAAATAACTTTCTTCGGGAGCATAGTATTTCATCCAATAACAGTGATGATGATAATCGGAATTGGAATTCAGGGGCTAGCGGAATGTTTCATATCTCCAAGATTTTTAGAGTATTTTGCTCTTCAAGCTCCAAAAGGAGAGGAGGGAGTTTACATGGGGTTTAGCCATTTGCATTCTTTTGTCTCTGCATTGGCTGGTTTTATTATGTCAGGTTTTCTTTTGGATGCATATTGCCCTGATCCCAAAACTTTGCCGGCTGGATTAACGGAATTACAAAAGGCAGCCTATTATACCGATGCGCACGTAATTTGGTATTATTTTGCTGCTATTGCGGCTGTGGCAGCGGTGGCATTATATATCTATAAAGTTGTTATTGAAAGAATTGATAAAAAGGCACTTGAGCAATGGTAGTTTTTCGCATTTTAGATAAACCAACATAACATGTTAATATATAATAAGTAAAGCGATGTAACTAAGAATTATTATCGCTATAGCATGAAAGGATATTAAGTGGAAGAGAAAAGAGTAATTGTTGCAATGAGCGGAGGAGTGGATTCATCCGTGGCAGCGGCATTACTACATGAAGAAGGCTACGAAGTCATAGGAATCACGATGAAAACCTGGGGATTTATGGAAGTTGGCGGCGCGCCGAAACACGAATCCGGCTGCTGTTCCCTTGACGCAATTTTTGACGCGAAGAACGTGGCAAGTTCATTTGGTATTCCGCATTATACCGTAGATTTTACAAAACCATTTGAGGAAGCAGTAATAACAAATTTTGTTGATGAATATTTAAGCGGAAGAACGCCAAATCCATGTGTGGTATGCAATAGAAAAATTAAGTGGGAAGAATTATTGATAAAAGCAGATTCACTTGATGCAAAATATGTTTCTACCGGGCATTACGCTAATATTGAGTATAAGGAAGAAACAAATAGATATTGTTTAAAAACATCCGCCGATGATCATAAAGATCAAACATACGCTTTGTGGGGTCTTACACAGGAGAGTTTGAGCAGAACATTATTTCCGCTCGCAAAATACACAAAGCAAGAAATTCGAAATTTGGCAAAAAAGTTTAATCTAAAAACTGCTTCAAAGCCGGATAGCCAGGAGATTTGCTTCGTCGCTGATAATAATTATGAGAGATTTTTAAGAGAGCGCATTCCCGACGTTATTGAAGGAATTAAAGAAGGTGACTTTATTTACAAAGGTGAAGTTGTTGGAAAACATAAAGGTATTCCTTTTTATACGGTTGGTCAGAGAAAAGGATTAGGAATAGCGCTCGGTAAACCGATATATGTAAAAAATATTAATACAACTAATAACATAATTGAATTAGGCGATAAATTAGATCTTTTAGAGAAGGATTTGACAGCGGAAGATGTTAATTTTGTAAGTGTGGAAAAACTTGAAGTCGGGTCAAAAGTTCTGGCTAAAATCAGGTATTCGGATCAAGGTTCTTTAGCCGAAGTAGTTGAAGCGGACGAGAAAAGTTTTAGTATTCATTTTTATAAAGAAAAAAGTGCAATAACTCCCGGACAGTCGGTTGTTCTTTATGATGCTTCCGGATATCTTTTGGCGGGAGGAATAATTTCCAAATAATTTTTTATGTGAGGCAGTCTTCGAAAGTAGCAAGTTAAATGGCGCGTTAAATGCAAAGGTATTGTTGCTTAACCAGAGTTATGAACCAATCACAATTTGTAATGTAAAAAAAGCAATAATTCTAATCTTTTTGGGGAAAGCGGAGTTAGTTGCAAAGAGTACCACAAAAATTTTGCATACAAGTCGGAGTACATTTCCCTGGCCAACAGTTATCCGGCTCAATAGATATCGAAAGATACCTCATAAAAGTATAATTCTTTCGCGGAAGAATATTTTTAAAAGGGATAAACACATTTGCGGATACTGCGGAAGAGGAGACCTTCCTTTAACTGTTGATCACATCATTCCAAGAGCAAGAGGCGGCGAGGATACGTGGGATAACTTAATTTCCGCTTGTTTGCCGTGCAATAATAGAAAAGGCGATAATACGCTAGAAGTAGCTGGTCTAAAATTGCTCACAAAACCTTACAAACCGAATTACATCATGTTTCTTACAACTTCTTTCGGACGAATTGATTCTACCTGGAAACCATATTTGTTTCAACGGTAAATACTGAGGTAAAAAGTATTTTTTTTTACTATCTTTCGCTCGTTTAAAAACCTTAATAAAATGTTGAAAATATGGCAAAAAAGAGGATTCTTAGTGGAATGCGTCCGACCGGGAAATTACACATCGGGCATTTTGTTGGAGCTTTAGAAAATTGGGTAATACTTCAAAATGAATTTGAAAGTTACCACTTGATTGCGGATTATCATGTTTTAACCACAAGTTTGAATACGAACGAAATTTATGATAATTCAGTCGAAATGCTGATTGATTGGCTCGCCGTTGGATTAGACCCGGGAAAAAGTCCTATGTTTAGGCAATCGCAGATTAAGGAACATACTGAATTGCATCTATTGTTTTCGATGCTCGTTACTGCCGCACGCCTCGAAAGAAATCCGACCGTAAAAGAGCAGGTGCGGAATTTGAATATTGATAATATAATTTATGGTCATCTCGGCTATCCTATTTTGCAGTCTGCAGATATTCTTTTATACAAAGGTGAAGCGGTTCCGGTTGGAGACGATCAAGTTCCTCATGTTGAAATTACCAGAGAAATTGCGCGTAAGTTCAATTCTCTTTACGGAAATGTTTTCCCCGAACCTGAACCTAAGCTGACAAAATTTGCGAGACTTCCGGGTTTAGACGGCGATGTAAAAATGAGCAAATCATTGAATAACACAATTCTGCTTTCTGATGCGCCGGAAATTGTTAATCAGAAACTGAAAAAAGCAAAGACCGATCCTCAAAAATTAAGAAGAAATGACCCCGGTCGTCCGGAAGTGTGTTTGGTTTTTACTTACCATAATAAATTTAATCCTTCAGAAACAGAAGAAATTGCAGAAGGATGCAGATCGGGAGCATTAGGCTGCGTTGACTGCAAACTTAAATGCGCGGAAAATATAAACACATTTCTTGTTCCAATAATAGAAAAGCGGCGTTCGCTTGAAGCAAACCTCGATTTTGTTAAAGATGTTCTTTCAGACGGCGAGCGCAAAGCCAAATTGGTTGCAGAGAGCACAATGAACGAAGTCCACAAAGCAATGAAGCTAGGTTAAATTTGTATAAGATAAAACTCTCAAATTTCGAAGGTCCGTTGGATTTGCTTCTTTTCTTCATTCGAAGAGATGAACTGGACATTTATGATATTCCGATTTCATATATCACAACTGAATTCATGGAATATCTAAAGCTGTTGGAGCAATTAGACCTTGAGGCTGCAGGTGATTTTATTCTAATGGCGTCGACGCTAATGCAGATTAAAGTCAGGATGCTGCTCCCTAAAATGACTGATGAAAAGGGAGAAGAAATTGATCCGCGCGCTAATTTAGTTCAGGCGCTTCTGGAATACAAACAGTATAAAGAAATGGCTGAAGAGTTTTCGATATTTGAGTCTAATCAACGCATGTTGAGTTATAGAGGTAATTTTGATGCAGACGAAAAAGAAACTCCGGTTGAACTGAACACTCTTTTGAAAAACATTACAATTTATGATTTAATTAAAGCTTTTAAGCATGCTTTGGAGCAAAAACCGCATGAACCGGTGCATACAATCGAGAGAATAAGCGTTAGCATTGACGAGCAGATTAATCTTATTCTTGAAAAGGTTAAGACATTGAAGGAGTTGAGCTTTATTGAACTTATTATTGATATGAGAGAAAAAATTAGAATAATTGTGACATTTGTTGCGATGCTTGAGTTAATTAAAATGGGGAAAATTGGGTTACGCGAATCGGTGAATTTTAACGATTTTGTTATTTATCAAGTGGAATTAGATGGATAAAATTTACGAATCTATTATTGAATCTTTAATTTTTGCTTCAGATGATCCGTTACCTGGGTCGGAAATCGTTAAAGCCATCAAAGAGATTGACGGTGATGAAATTCCTCTTACGAGCGAAGAAGTTGAAAAAGCCGTGGAAATGTTAAATGTGCGTTATAAATTAAATGATATTGCATTCAGAATTATTGCAGTTGCGGGCGGTTACCTTTATGCAACTATTCCGGAGAACGCAAAATATGTCGGGTTCTTGTCTTCCGTCAGAAGTAAAAGAAGACTCAGCCAGGTGGCATTGGAAACTTTATCGATAATTGCATACAAGCAGCCGATTACAAAACCGGAAATTGAGCAAATCAGGGGAGTAAATTCTGATTACATGATGAATACTCTTCTTGAGAAAAATTTGATTACGATCAAGGGAAGAGCGGAAACAATTGGAAGACCGCTGCTGTATGGAACAACCGATGAATTTCTTAAGTATTTTGGATTGAATGCACTTAAAGACCTTCCAAGACCAAGAGAGATTGACGAAATTATGAAAGATGAAGACTTTCTTGAGCAGAAGAGAAAAATTATGATGAATGAATTGGAAGAAATAATTGAAAACGAAACAAATACAACAGACGATGACACATCTGAGACTGAATAAATATCTTTCCGAGTGTGGAATTGCATCCCGCAGGAAAGCCGAAGAACTCATAGTTCAAGGTAGAATCCAAATAAATGGAAAAACCGTAACAGATCTTTCTGTAAGAGTCGATCCAAACAATGACATGGTGCGTTTTGACGGAGATATAATCAAAACAGCTAGAAAAGTATACTTTCTATTGAATAAACCTAAAGGCGTTATCACATCTACAAAGGATGAAAAAAACAGAAAAACTGTTGTTGATTTAATTGCAACTCACGAAGCAATTTTTCCTATTGGAAGATTAGACTTCAACACAACCGGCACTCTGCTTTTAACCAATGACGGTGATTTTGCAAATTTACTGATGCATCCGCGTAATAAAATTCCTCGCGAATATTCAGTCATTTTAGATAGGGAATTATCAGAAGAAGATAAGTTCAAACTGTTGAAAGGAATCTATATTGAAAACCGGAAGAGTAAATTCAATACCATTTCCTTTCCGAAGAAAAACAATTTTAAAAGTGTTTCTGTTACTACCGAAGAAGGTAGAAACCATTTCGTGAAAAATATATTCTCAGCGCTAGGATATACCGTTAAAAGTCTTCACCGGGAAAGATATGGAGATTTCAATGCATCAAGAATGAAATTCGGTGAATATATTCAGCTTAGAGAAAAAGATATTCATAAATTTATTAGCATGATAAAATAGAAAATGGGAGGAGTTTTGGATAACCAGATTCAATCAGATATAAATGATTTGATGACTAGAAGATTAGAAGAACTGCACGAGTTAAATACCAACTGCATTGAAACTTATGCTTACAAATATGACGTTACTTCATATTCAACCGAAATTAAAAGTGATTACGAAAAGTATGAATCAAAAGACGTTGCTGTTGCCGGCAGAATAATGGCACTCAGACGAATGGGGAAAGCTTCATTTGTGCTTATTCAAGACAAACTTGGAAGAATTCAAATTTATCTTCGCGGCGATGAAATTGGCGTCGAAATTTATCAAGCATTTAAGTTGATGGATATCGGGGATATTATTGGAGTTGACGGTTATGTTTTTAAGACGAAGACAGGTGAAATTTCCGTTCACGCTAAAAGTTTGAAGCTGCTCAGTAAATCAATACGACCAATTCCTATCGCAAAAGAAGTAACGAATGAAAAAGGCGAAAAGGTTATTTTTGATCAGTTTGCAGATAAAGAATTGCGTTACAGACAAAGATACGTTGACTTAATAGTAAATCCCGAGGTAAAAGAGGTTTTTAAAAAGCGTTCACAAATTGTATCTGCTATTCGTACATTTTTAGATGAAAATAATTTTCTGGAAGTTGAAACGCCGATTTTACAGCCTCTTTACGGCGGCGCTGCGGCTAGACCATTTGTAACTCATCATAATACTCTGGACATTGATTTATATTTGCGAATTGCCGATGAATTGTATTTGAAAAGATTAATCATTGGCGGATTTGACCGGGTTTACGAAATTTCAAAGGATTTTAGGAATGAAGGGATAGATAAAACTCACAATCCCGAATTCACTATGCTCGAACTCTATGCAGCTTACCATGATTACGAATGGATGATGGAATTTGTTGAAAAGATGGTTAACAACACTTGTGAAAAAGTTTTTGGCACAAATGACTTCACCATTGAAGGTCATAAAGTAAGTTTCAAAGCGCCATGGCAAAGAATTTCTATGGTGGAGGAATTAAAAAAGTATACCGGAATTGATGTTTTGAATGCATCAAAAGAAGAGCTTGTAAAAGCCGTAAAAGACCGCGGCATTGATTTGAAAGGCGGGGAAAGCAAAGGCAAACTTATTGATGAATTATTCGAACTTACGGTTCAACATAAATTAATTCAGCCGACTTTTATTACCGACTATCCGATTGAATTATCACCGCTTGCAAAGAAACACAGAACAATCGATGGCATCGTTGAAAGATTCGAAGGATTTGTTCTAGGAAGGGAAATCTGTAATGCGTTTAGTGAATTGAACGATCCGATTGATCAGAAAGAACGTTTCGAAAGTCAATCTGAGATGCGAGAAGCCGGCGACGATGAAGCGCACCAAATTGATCATGATTATATTCGCGCGATGGAATACGGAATGCCGCCGACTGCAGGATTGGGTGTTGGAATTGATAGATTGGTAATGCTCCTTACAAATCAGCCGACTATAAGAGATGTGATTTTATTTCCACAGATGAGACCTGAAAAGAAAGATTCAAAATAACTTATTCCGAGCCGGTAAATCCGGCTCAATTAATATTTTATGCGATTATTTATTTTAACAATATTCTTAATTGCTCCCAAAATATTTGGGATGCTGCAATCTGCAGATGGGGATTCTCTGAATTCTTCCGTTAATAAAATTCCACTATTCGCGATTAATTCTGTTATACCAAATTCCCTCAATTCCACAAATAATCATTCTGGTGAATTCGACCCTCTGAAGAATAACGTAGACTACACACTTCTCGCGTACACCGGCGGATTAACACTAGCGGTTGGAACCGGATTGCATATTTATCAAGCAAATGCATGGTGGCAGGAGCAAGATAGTAAATTCAGAATCATTAATGATTGGAATTATTCTTTGTGGCAGGATAAATTAGGGCATTTTTATGGTACAAATTTAATTGCTCATGCATTAGCCGGAGCATTAGAAGCAGCAAATGTTCAGACAGAAGAATCGACAGTTATTTCCGGATTGACAGCGCTCGCATTTGAGTTGTTTATTGAGATTGAAGACGGCTTCGGACCTCAATGGGGGTTCAGCCCCGGAGATGCGACTGCAAACGTACTTGGCGCCGGGTTCTTCATAAGTCAATATTATTTCCCCATTATGAAGAATTTCTTAATTAAGGCAAGTTACTATCCTTCTCCAAAATTTCTTGCCGGGCAGCATAAAGGTGGAATTATAATCGATGATCACGAAGGCTGGAAATATTGGATGAGCGTTAGAGTTAAGGAGTTACTCCCTAGAAAAGCGGCTGAATATTGGCCATCATTTTTGATGATTGCCGGTGGGATGGGAGTTGATAATCTTGATGGAGTAGGCGGAGGAAGAAGGGAATTTTATATTGCACTTGATTATGATATGGAAACACTTCCGCTTTATGGTGGATTTTGGCAATTTTTTAAGAGTACTTTTAATTACTGGCATTTCCCAATGCCTGGAATTAGAGTAACTCAAGGCGGTGCATTTTTTGTTTTAAGTTATTAATAGGAACTTGTATTGAAATATTCCGTCATTATTCCGACACTTAACGAAGAAAAATTATTACCCGTTCTTTTAAATCAGTTGAATCAAGAAGAGCTACGAAAAGAATTCGAGTTTGAAATTATTATTTCGGATGGCAGCAGCAACGATAATACAGTTGAGATTGCTTTAGCAAATGCGGACAAAGTAATAGTCCACACCGAAAAATATAAGCAGAATATAGCTGAAGGACGTAATCTCGGGGCTGAAAAGGCAGAAGGAGAAATTTTAATATTTCTTAATGGCGATGTGAAAATTTCCTCGCCGTTTCAACTTTTTAGCAAAATTAGAAGTGAATTTGAGAACGGAAAATATATTGGGATGACTTGCGATGTAATTGTTGATCCGGTGCAATCTAAATTCGAAGATAAATTATTCTTGGGATTCTATAATTACTATTTCCACTGGCTTAACCTAATTGGAATGGGGATGGGCAGGGGAGAGTGTCAAGTTGTTAGTAAAAAGGTTTTTTTCGAAGAGAAAGGTTACAATAAAAATCTTGCAGCAGGTGAAGACTTTGATTTATTTAAAAGACTGCGGACACGCGGTAAAATTTTATTCTGCCATGATATTGACATTCACGAATCCCCGCGCCGTTACCGCAGATACGGGCATTGGCATATTTTCTTTACGTGGTTATTAAACAGTATTTCCGTCGTCTTAAGAAAAAAATCCTTTAACAAGGAATGGGAACAGGTTAGATAAAATGAAAAAACTAATTTTGGTTTTAGCATTGTATTCAACAATCGCATTTGCACAAACAGGCTTTGTGGAAATAAATCACGTTGTTTACCCATTTCTCGAAAGAATGAAAACTATGAGTGTTTTGGAAGATTATTCATCATTCGATCTCCCAAAGACAAGAAATCTTGTCGCAAAAAATCTTGTAACAATTCATAAAAAGAAAAATATCTTAGGTGAAATCGATAAAAATCTTCTTTCTGATTTTCTTCACGAGTTTAGTTACGATATTAATTATGCAATAGAAAAGACAAACCTTCTTCCTGACTTTCAACCATCCTATTTTTTAACTGAGAATGAAAAATATCTTTATTCATATTATGATTCCTCTCAATTCAGTTTATTTGTAAATTTTATTGGTGATGTACAACAATTGAGTCATTATGATAATAGTTCCAAGAATGCTGCTTCAGCAACAATAATTAAATTTGGAGGAGAAATTAAAGGCTCTTTTGGTGAGAATATTGGATATTCAATCCTAGCTAATAATGGAACTTTCTTTGGGAATCGAAAACTCGTTCAGCAGAAAGGTTCGCTTCAGTATAATTATAAATTTAATCTTTCTGATAGCATAGGAATTGGAGACGATTATTTTGATGAAACGGCTGGA
>JAHJTX010000314.1 GCA_018829545.1 Bacteroidota bacterium
GAATAGTTTTCTCGATAAACATCTATTAATAATAACCCCGGAACCGATTTCAGTTTTAGAAAGGCAAGAAAAGAGGAAAATATTTAGCATCTAAAAACTCCATTGATACTGTGAATTCAGATTAAGAGTTGTGTGCTTTAAAGTCAATAAAAATTCTTTGTCTCCAGAACTTGTCTAGGAACATAGAACACCGTCTTCTGACTGCCGCCTACTGCCTTCTGCCTACTGTTTACTGACCGCTGAACGCTGAAGTTTGTCTGCTAATTTCAAAATCATCATCCGCTAAATTATACCTCTTCCTAAAATACTCCTTCGTAAATTTCACCCCAATTTCTGAAAGTATCTTATCCCTTTTCTCACTCTCAATAACAACCGTTTCCTTTTTCTGAAACTTAATTTTAGGTGATTTTACTTCGGTTCCATAGTTAAAGTCAGTATAATATCTCAGCAGTTTATTTATTGCTAATTCCACAAGCTTCTTATCCGCTATTCCTATATATCCGAGCATTTCTTAATGCACTTCTGTTGCACAGTAACTTCCCGAAGTGACATATCGGGGTTTTTAGCTTTGAGATTTTTTATGGTTACAAAATCTTCCACACTGATCACCTTTTCTTTCTCCTCTTTTCTCAAACAATAAATATTTTTACTGCTCAAATAAAGAGGAATATTTTTTACTTCTTAAGTGGTTAATTTTCAGGCGGAAAAGTGGTCAGTTTTCAAGTGGAAAAAAACACTATTACACGTTCTTGAATAATCCTTACGAATTTGATTTGCTTTGTGACCACATTTAACACATGTAAAGCCTTCCTTCCACTTTATTTCTGCCAAATATTCTTTGTAAATATTATCTGTTTTGAAGCGTTCAGCAAACTCTAAGAGGTTTTGTCCTTTAAATAATTCTATAATAATCCTTTTTTTTGAATATAAATATATGAATTTATCTACTGACCTCTAAAAAACAATTTCCGCGAAGTATTCATATACGAAATCCGTTATCTTGTGATCATCCACACCAGCTTTATTGGAACTATCATATTCCTGCAAAAATAAAGGCAAGCCGGTTATCCAACCTTCAAACTTTTTATTTAAGAAATTTAATTCTTTGTCGCTTAATTTGATATCATAAATACCGACTGCCAGTTCTTCTATTTCCCGCAAGTCGAATTTCAAATCGGAGATGGTCATTGAAAACAATTCTCTTTTGGATTTAAAGCCGATTAGATTGAAAGGCAGTTCAGATCTTGACGAAAGAATTAACTTTATTCTAACTCCGGAAAAATCACAAAAATATTTTATAAAATCCTCCAGCCATTCGGGATTATTAAGATACTGTATATCGTCAAACGCAGTGTAAAACGCACTGTTTAGTTTTGGCTCCATTTCGGATAAAATTATTTGAACAGAATCAATAATTAAATCTGTTTTATCGGAATCACCGCTCTGACTTCCGGCTAAAAATTCTTTTGTCTTTTGGAAAACCAACCCGCTACAATGTTCACAGTTTGATAAAGAATTGATGAAATATTTTATGAACGATTGAAATATAAAATTAGATGCTTCAGGAATTCGTATAATTGCATGATTTTTTTTAGACTCACAGAGGAATTGACTTAAAAGAGTAGATTTGCCATAACCGGCAGGAGCAACAATGGTGATTATTTTTTTTTCGAGATTGCCATAAACTTTTTCATGCAGCCTTGTTCTAACAATTCCCTTTGATTGAATACTAATTGAATCAGTATCGTTCATATGTGATTTCCTGGACTATGCATAATCTTAGTCTACCTGCTCACCTCTGATAGTCGTATTAAACGCACGAATACATTGCAAGCAGATAAATTGTCAATTTATCGCCGCGCAAGTTCCGGTTACTTTATCTTTGCAGTAACTAATTTTTTAGACCCATCACAACGGGAGGAGCAGTTTCCATGAGAAAAAAACAGCAAGAATCAATATTGAGGATATGTGATCATTTAAACAATACTTAACTTATTGTTAGTTTTGATAGTGCGAATTCTCGTTTGTAAAAAAAGCATCCCGGAATGAGGATGCTTTTTAGTTTAGCGACTTAGAACAATTTTATTTTTCATCCATGAAAGGATAACGCCAATCTGTCGGCGGGACGAATGTTTCTTTCATAGTTCGTACGCTCATCCATCGTAGCAGATTCATTGCGCTGCCGGCTTTATCGTTTGTGCCGGATGCTCTGCCGCCGCCGAATGGCTGCTGCCCAACCACTGCTCCGGTTGGCTTGTCGTTAAAATAAAAATTACCTGCAGCGTTTTTAAGTTTATCTGCCATTTTAACGAGCATCGCACGGTCTTTTGCCCAAATCGCTCCAGTAAGCGCATATTGGGAAGTGGTGTCGCACAGATCAAGCGCTTCGTCAAATTTATCGTCTTCGTAAACATAAATTGTTAAAACGGGACCAAATATTTCTTCTTCCATTGTTTTGAATTGAGGATTAGTTGTAACTATGGTTGTCGGCTCAATGAAAAATCCTTTCGAATCGTCGTAGTTGCCGCCGGTTATAATTTCTGCGTCCTTTGCTTCTTTAGCGTAATCAATATATTCGGTAATTGTTTTGAAAGCGCCATCGTCAATCACTGCTCCCATGAAATTAGTGAAATC
>JAHJTX010000007.1 GCA_018829545.1 Bacteroidota bacterium
ACAAAGATAAAATTCTCAATTCCTAAATCAGAAGTTGTACTGATAAAAGGTTATGATATACGTGGAAAAGAAATAAAAACATTACTAAGTGAGTATAAACAGGCTGGGATTTATGAGGTTGAATTTGATGGAAGTAATTTACCAAGTGGTGTATATTTTTACAGAATGATTAGCGGCAGTTATTCAGAAACAAAAAAGATGATATTGTTAAGATGAGACCGCCATATAACCCGCTAATAAAGCGGACGCCGTTTTCGCATCCGTCATTTTTGAATTTTTAGAGTTAGTTATTCCGTTTCGGCTAACTTGTTTAAAGTTGTCGTAATAATTAATAAACTTGCAAACTGTGCTTACGATGAAAGTTAAGCATCCCGCAGTGGCGGGACTAAATCTTCGGCAGTTGTTTTCAAAGCAGCATCCTTGTTCTGGGGCGCCGCCTATCAGCAACGTCGTTCTCCGGTTGAATTCTGACTTTTCTTTTTTATGGGTGTTTGCTTTTTTGCGGGAGGTCTACCTTCATTTACTTTTAATTTTATATTATTCTTTTCACAATAATCTATAATTTCATTTAAGAATATTTGTCCGTATTTCTCAAATTTTATTTCGCCCAATCCGTGAATACGAATCATCTCTACTTTTGTTGTTGGGAAATATGTCGCCATTTCCGAAAGTGTTTTATCTGAGAAAATTACATAAGGCGGAAGTCTCATCTCGTCTGCTATTTCTTTTCTTTTTTTACGTAGTGTAGCGAACAATAAATGATCGTAATTTTCAGCCGCTTGTTTTTCATCCTGTACTTCAAAATCTTCTTTAATTTTTCCTAAAACATTTTGGCTGCCTTTTAAAACTTCGAAAGCCTTTTCGGTGAGTTTTAAACTTCCAAAATCATTATCGGCATTTAAAAGTTGTTGGTGTATAAACTGGTGAGATAAATACATCCACTGTTTCTTAGTGTATTCACGTCCGATTCCGTATGTGGAAATTTTATCGTGTCCATTGCTAATGACTTTTAACGACCCTGAACCGCGCAGTACATCAACAATGTGCGAGGCTCCAAAAATCTCGTTAGTACGTTTTATACACGATAGAAATTTTTGTGCGGGAATTGTTACATCAACCAAATCTTTATCTGTTGAATTGCAGTTATCGCATATTCCGCACTTTTTATTTTGATATTTTTCACCGAAGTATGATAGCAACGGTATTCTTCGGCAGATGCCGGTCTCAGCGAAATCAAGAAGCGAATTTAGATGTCTTTCGGCAATCTGTTTTTCTTTTGGCTCTTTTTGGTCAATAAAATAACGGAGTTTTTGAATATCGCCGTAACTGAAAAGGAGCAAACAATGGGAACGCAGCCCGTCTCTTCCCGCACGCCCGATTTCCTGGTAATATGATTCTATATTTTTCGGAAGATCAAAATGTATTACAAATCTTACATTGGATTTATTAATACCCATTCCGAAAGCTATAGTCGCTACAATAATTTGCACATCATCTTTAATAAATAATTCTTGATTCCTCTGCCGCTCATCATCGGAAAGTCCAGCGTGATAGGGGAGAACGGAATAACCTGCACTCAACAAATCATCGTAAAGTGAATTAACCTGCTTACGCGAGAAACAATAAATAATTCCCGATTGATTAGGGTAACGCCGTAAAAATTTTATGGTTTGCTCAACTCCGTTTGTTTTCGGAATTATTTCCAGGTAGAGATTCTCACGGTTAAAACTCGCGATGAAATTGTTTTTACTGTTAAGTTTTAAACTCTCGTTAATATCTTTTTGAACTCTGGGAGTTGCAGTCGCTGTAAAAGCGACGCATACAGCTTTAGGAAAGTTATTTCTAATTTCGAGAATTTGCCTGTATTCCGGTCTAAAATCGTGACCCCATTCGGAAATACAATGAGCTTCATCAACTGTAATACACTCAACATTTAATGAAAGCAATAAATTTATTGTTCTTTCCTGGGATAATGTTTCAGGCGCTACATAAAGTAACTTTATTTTTCCGTCAATTAATAGCTGTGTATTTTTCTGATATTTTTCTTTTGAAAGAGAACTGTTTAAGTAAACCGCGCCAACTCCCAATTCTTGAAGTTGTTCAACCTGGTCTTTCATTAATGAAATTAGAGGGGAGATTACAATTGTAAGTCCGTCAAAAATTAATGCTGGAATTTGATAGCACAAAGATTTGCCCCCGCCGGTAGGTATTATAACAAGCGCGTCTTTTTTCTCAAGAATATATTTAATTATATCCTCTTGTAAAGGACGGAAATTTTTGTAACCGAATATATTATTTAATATGCCGTTTGCTTTATTTATCATTGGAAGAATTTATTGTGTAAAAAATAGTGGGTAATATACTCTTGCCGGGGTTGTTAATCAAATTGAAGTATGACTTCTCTCTAAAAAGCCCACTTATTAGTAAGTGAGCAATAAATGGTTGGTTGCTTGGCAATTTCACTTTTATTGTTCCACAACCAAGTGAAAAATAAAGTTGACAATAAATTCATTAAAAATAAGAATCGTTATTTGACATATTGCCCTTTTAGACAAAAAGAT
>JAHJTX010000315.1 GCA_018829545.1 Bacteroidota bacterium
TGACCAAAAAGTAAACTTGCGCTAAATATTAATGCCAAAAGAAGCATTGTAAAATTGTAAAGATTTATCATATTGTTTTCCTTAGAAATTATTTTTAATTATAAGTACACATCCATCGAGTAGAACTTTCTTCTTTTAAAGTAAATACTCAAAAAAAGCTGCTTTTTGAAAAAGTTATATGAATTTTTTTTTATTAAATTTGATTCAACTATGAATATTTTTGAATTAGAACACAGAAAGGATAAACTTCTTCAATGCTTGGCGTTTAAGATTTATTTGTTCACGAGGATTTGAAAACAACCCAACGCGCCCCGTCTTTTGGCTGGCTAATTCTCATATGCAAATCAAAATGTGATGGAGGGTATAAACTTGCTATAAAATCTGTGTTCAATAAATTTTAATATTTTATTCAAAAGAGTACTAATTTTTTTTAAGTACTGTCAATCTGTGTTGACAATTTATAACATTTGTGCTACATTGCTTTTGATTAAATTTTATGATGAATTATTAAGGAATAAAATGAGCAAAAACGCAACAATTCACGCAAGAATTAACGGAGATATAAAAGGAAAAGCAGAAAAAATTCTAAGCATAATTGGCATAAAGCCTTCTGAGGCTATTACTATGTTCTATAAACAAGTAGTTTTGCAAAGAGGAATTCCTTTTAAGGTCGAAATTCCTAATACAGTTACCCTAAAGGCACTTAAAGAACTTGAAAATAGTGATAAGCTGGAATCCTTTAACGATGTCGAAGAATTGTTTGCTGAATTAATAAGTTGATGTTAAAGATAAAAATAACAACGCAGTACAAAAAAGATCATAAAAAGGCTCTCAAACAGGGCAAAAACCTTGATGAATTGAAGTTAGTTATAAGCAAAATCGTTAAAAGAGAGATACTCCCGCAGCATTATAATGATCATGCACTCTCTGGCAAATTAAGGGATCAAAGGGATTGCCACGTTGAACCGGATTTTATTTTACTTTACAAAATAAAAGATGACGAACTTATACTAATAAGACTTGGAAGCCATTCTGAATTATTCAAATAATCTTTAACAGCACAACAATTTATTATTGATTCACATTACGCACATTTCATTACCAGGTAACCCCGGCATTTAGGCCCTATTACCGGCTGAAGCCTTAATTGTTTTTGCAACTGTTTACCCCGCTATAAATGGCGGGGTAAAGAAGGTGGAAAATCACGTGGCAAATAATTCATAGTTTTGAGTGAGTAACTTATTTGTTAAATTTCCTTTCAGTTATGAATATTTTTGAATTAGAACATAGAAAGGATCAGCTTCTTCAAAGTTTGGCGGATACAAAATCGCCAAGGCAGTCGCTTGTAATTTTATCATCCTATTTTGATGATATTTTGGCGATAAAAGAATATTCGTTATTAATAAGCTATTCTTTGGAACTAATCCCGGATTATTTGGAAGCGATAAGGTTATATACACCAATGGGCGTGCATCCAATCTTTACGGAAAACATTATTAAAACTGCTAAAAAACTGCTCAATTCCCACGTTTTTTACTCAACACCAGACGAGCTCGGTATCAATATCAATCAGCAAAAAGAGGATTTGCTAAGCGGAATTGCGGAGATAGAACGCAAATTAAAAGAGTTGATTGATGCTCTTAACGGTAAGATAAATAATGAAACCGGTAAGACTAAAACTAAATTCCCTGTAATGGAAATTAACGCAGACAAAACCGGCAACCTTGGTTTGATTGAAAGCATCAGCATAATAATTCAGAAAAATAGAAGCGGAACAGAATCAACTTATGATACTATTCCCGCGTTACAAAAGAACAATCAAGATTTAGAGAATCAAATTATCACTTCAATTGATCTTGCGGAAAATTTCGTAAAACATTATGCGCGTATTAGCTTACCAAATAATTATATAATTAAATTTAAAAATAAGTATGGCGAGTATGTTGGGGATTCGCTTGGTGTGGCATTGACAATTACGCTTATAAGCGAACTTTTTCTTTTTTATAAAGCCAGAAATATTTTTACAATTCCATCCGGCGTTATTTCAACAGGCAGTATTAATAAGAATGGAAATGTAGAACCAGTTTCAGAGACCATAGTAAAATCAAAAACACATAATGTTTTTTTTAGTACAGAAAATGTATTTGTTGTTCCCGAACCTGATAAAATATATGCCCAGCAAGTATTAATGGAGTTGAAAAAAGATTTTCCTAAAAGAGAGCTTAAAATAGTTGGCGTTGAAACTCTTGATGACATAATCGATGACCGAAAATTAGTTAATATCCAAAAACAGAATATTTTAGTTTGGGGTGCAAAAAAAGCATATAACCCGAAATTTGCTTTTAGTATTCTTCTAATTTTTTTAATTGCCTTATCTATTTTTCTTTATAAAAAATTTGATGATAATCCCGATAAAATTATTTTTAAAAACGATATTGCATTTATTAGTAATAAAATGGGGGATACGTTATTTACAACCACCACTAGCAGTGCTTATAATGTTTCTAAATACATAAAACTACTTGATATAAACAACGATGGCATTAATGAAGTATTAATATCGAATTGGGGGGAAAAAATAGTATTAGACCCTAAAAACAGATATAAACTTTTTTGTATTGATAAATACCGGAAGGAGATTTGGGACTACCGTTTCGAAGGAATAATTTCAGACCAGGATGATTTTTTTGAAAATCTTTATCAAATTAAGCTGATGAGTGATGATCATCCTATTAATTTTCACGAAATAATTATTTCAGCAGAGCACTATAATTATTATCCTTCCGCTATATTACGATTAGGATATAACGGCATTCCTATTGGGGATACGCTATGGAATCCAGGTACTTATTTAGTCGGTTTTATTAAGGATATTGATAATGACGGACGCCTTGAACTTGTTGGTGCAATTATTAATAACGGTTTTGAAAGATCGGTTTTGTTTAGTATTGAGTTGGACAAATTAAAAGGACGATCACCATCGGTGGGCAAATATAGGTTTCCTAATTTTAAAATTGCCGAGTTTGAACACTATATTTTGCTTCCCAAAAGTGATTATAATTCTATATTCGCGATGCGCCGATACAATATTCCAACCAGGTGTTCTTTTTCGGGCGAGCCAGAGATATTATTTGTTAAGCTATTGGAAGATGATTTTCCATCTAGTAATGATGAATTTCGAGTTAGATTTAATCCCGATTTTTCATTTTCCGATATTGTAATAGGTGATGAATTCCGAATTCTACGGGATTCTGTTATCGCAAAGGGATTACTAAGTCCGCCATATACGAGCACAAAGGAATTTTCTAATTCGTTACGTAACCAGATTAAATATTGGACCGGGAAAGAATTTGTTCCTTTAGATAAATGGGATGGAAAACAAGCAAGTAAGCCGGATAGTTTATCGGTATATTAATCTTTGAGTCTACTCCAAAAAGCAAATAAACGGTTCCCAAAGGGACAGGTAAAAACGGTTAATCGGTTCATTAAGTTGTGATTAACTCACGACTTAAGTGTTGTTTGAAAATCATTTGATATGGTACTGAACTCATCCCCTGCCCCCTTCTCTTACAAAGAGAAGGGGCGAATGCGCTCTGTTTTCAAAGTCCCTCTCTTTTTAAGAGAGGGATTTAGGGTGAGTTCCCAATTTGTGATCACATTTTAACAAAGCCTCTTAAGTGTTGCGTGATAATTCTGGAATGTCATTTCGCCTGCCTGTCGCAGTCAGGAAGGAGTGAAATCCCGCAAAGCGGGAAGAAATCTTTCAATATTCAAAGACTTCTCCCCCGACAAACCGGGAACGAAGTGACAGCGACAATTTTAACACAGGCTGTTAAGTCGTTGGTTAATAGATGAAGACAGCGCATAACTGAACGGTTTTACCTGTACGAAACTGGCGTAACCGTTTTCGCAATTTTTAGTTTAAACTCATTTATGATTTTAAAAGAACCCTTAAATATTGTAAACAAAATTAGGAATAACGACTTAAATGGTTTAGGGCTGGAATCTTTCGTTAAAATTTCGATCAAAATAGCTTGTTCATTTCTAAAAGCAAAAAAAAACGTTAGTTCAATAGCCGAAGGATATGATTCTGCTATAATGGATTTAGCCGTTAAATCCGTTACACCTCTTTTTATTAATTCCGGTAATGGAAAATTGGGAATTTGCAATTCTCTTGAAAACTGGAATTCTGAAATTACCTCTGACTCCGATGCTGAATTTTTTATTAACAGCATCATTTGGAATGGATGTGAACAGGAAGTTTTTACGACGATGAAGGGAAATGATCCATTCTTCAAAAAAATATTTGATACAATTTCTGAATGTGTTAGAA
>JAHJTX010000316.1 GCA_018829545.1 Bacteroidota bacterium
ATTGTTGGTTTATCGGATACAACATATTTATTCAACGGTAAGGATATTCTTGAATATGATACCGAATACAGTTGGTTTGTAGAAGCAAGCGACGATTTTGAGACGACAACGAGTGATACAGCTTCATTTAAAACGCCGAAATTTGTTAGCGTTGATGAACTGCAAATTCCGGAGGTATATTCACTCAGCCAAAACTATCCAAATCCGTTTAATCCATCAACAACTATTAATTTTGCGCTGCCCAAACCTTCAAATGTAAGATTGTCTATTTTCAATATTTTAGGTGAAAAAGTTATTGATTTATTAAATAATGAAATAGACGCCGGATACAAAAAGGTTGTTTGGGAAGGACGTAATTCCTTCGGAAATGTTGTTCCAACAGGAGTTTATATTTATAGTTTAAGCGCAACTTCCTCTGACGGAACCGGAGATTTTACTCGAGTGATGAAAATGTTGTTTATTAAATAAACCCAAAACTCTCTGTGTTCTTACTCCTGTAAAATACACTAATGCCGCCCGCCCACGTGGGCGGCATTTTTATGAATATACAATACAGTCTTCTTTAAGAAAACAAGGACACGTTTCAAGTATTTTAATATATTGACAAAAATGGATTTTACCTGATGCCCGCTATCCTTTATTACAGATCACAAATTATTGTAAACAAACGAGTTAACCTTCTTCTACATATCTGAATAATTGAGACGTAATACTGCCGCCAAACTTCAACCGCATTGCAGTTGCCGCCCACAACGTGTTCGAACAGTTTTACTATTGGACAGATACTTATTTCGAAGTAACAAAAAAAGTTATTTAGGGCGATTTGCTAAATCGCCCTTTTGTACGAATCAGCGATTCGCTCTACAAGAATTAAAATTACGGTATCAAAATCGCCGCGGCTACAACTGTTGTCCAAAGTCCGGATTTATTGCCTTGTGCAGATTGTGTAACGTTGAATGATTGAACAATTTTGCCCGACATTTTATAGAACTGTTCTCTTTCGTTCCAACTTTTATCGAGATCAAATTTAATTCCTAAAGTAGTGGCAAGCATTGTAGCGGCTAAATCTTCGGAGTAGTCGCCGGCAGTATTGGCAGTTTCGCCATACGGATGATGTTCAGAGAGATAACCATACATTGATTTATCATTCGGAATAGCAACGCCAATGGAAGCTGCAATTTGCCTGTTTGGTTCATTGGTAGAATTTCTGGCGATAACTGCATGAACTATTTGTCCTGGAGTTAACTGAGCGTTTCCTTTTTCAACAGAAATTTTTTTACAGCCGATTGGATAAATGCTGCTGACTGAAACGAGATTATATTTCTCAATCTGTGCATTTCGCAGTGCAGCCTCGAACGATGCAAGATATTCTTTTTCGCGTCCTACGCCTTTAGTGAAGAAAATATTTTTGGGTACATACAATGTATTTACCTCCTAGATCAGTTTGAAGATAATTTAATAAACTTTCTTTTTCCAACTTTTAATATTTGCGCGGTATCAAAATAAACCAAAGTGTTTATATCGTCGATTTTATTTCCATCAATCGACACACCGCCTTGTTGAATAAGTCTTCTTGCTTCGCCTTTTGAAGCGGCGAATTTAACTTTTACAATCAAATCAACAATATTCAAATTGCTTAAATTTATTTCCGGTTTAAATATAGGAATATCTTCGGGAATTCCTTTATTAATGAAAATCTTATCAAACTCGTTTTCGGCGTTTACTGCAGCATCACTCGAATGATACATTTCAACGAGTTTTCTTGCAAGTGCCCGTTTAATATCTCGCGGATTACTTGCATCACTATTCAGCGCATTTTTTATTTCTGTAAGTTCATCGCTCGTTACGTTGGTTCCAAGTTCATAGTAATTATAAATAATCGAATCCGGAATCGAGAGTGTTTTACCGTAAATTTCTTTTGGCGACTCGCTGATGCCAATATAATTATTGTGTGATTTGCTCATCTTTTCGATGCCATCCGTTCCAACAAGTAGCGGCATTGTTAAAATTACCTGAGGCTCAATCCCGTATTCTTTTTGAATATCTCTACCGACCAATAAATTAAACTTCTGATCCGTGCCGCCCAATTCAACGGCGCTTTTAATCGCCACAGAATCCATTGCCTGAGCGAGCGGGTAAAGAATTTCGTGCATGGAAATTGGTACGCCGGCTCTGAATCTATTCGTAAAATCATCCCGCTCAAGCATTCGCGCAACTGTATATTTTGAAGAAAGTCGAATCACATCTTCAAACTTCATTTTGCCGAGCCATTCGGAGTTATAAACGATTTTTGTTTTTTCTCTATCAAGAATTTTTGAGGCTTGCTCAAAATATGATTTTGAATTTTCACTAATTTCTTCTGCAGTCAGCGGGGGACGAGTTGAGTTCCTGCCCGAGGGATCACCAATTAGAGTAGTGAAATCACCGATTATTAAAATTGCCTGATGCCCGCATTGTTGAAATTGAGCTAATTTTCTTAAAACAACAGAATGCCCGATATGAAGGTCAGGTCTTGTTGGATCGCAGCCGAGTTTAATATTTAATTGAAATCCTTTTTTTAACGAGGCTTCTAATTTTTTAACTAATTCCTCTTCCGGAATTATTTCAACGCTTCCTCTCCGGTAAATATCCATCTGCTCATTGATGGAAGGGAATTTTATTTTATCGCTCAATTATATCGGCTCCGTTAATATTTTACTTTTCGTTCTAAATCTCTTTGAAAATCTTTCTTTGCGATGCTCTCGCGTTTATCGTACGATTTTTTACCAATAGTCAGAGCAAGTTCCACCTTCACTTTTCCTTCCTTGAAATATAATCTTAATGGAATTAAAGTGTGACCTTTCTCTTCTGATTTTATTTTAATCTTACGGATCTCACGTTTATTCAACAGGAGTTTTCTTCTTCTCCTCGGTTCATGATTAAAAATGTTTCCATGTTCATAAACACCGATATGGCAATTGTTTAGCCAGACCTCTCCGTTTTGAATCATCGCGTATGAATCAACAAGATTAGCTTTGTTCTGTCGAAGCGCCTTAACTTCAGTACCAACGAGCACAATTCCGGCTTCAAATTTTTGAACCACAAAATAGTCGTGAAGCGCTTTCCGGTTTACGGTAATATTTTTTTCTTCGGTTTTTGCCATAATTTTAAAATAAAGAACCGTAATTTATTTTTATTGACTGTTAGATGCAAGTATTTGCTTCTAAGCAGTTTGAATATTCCTCATGTTTTCGTTAATTGGGTGCTCAATTTTAAAATTTAGGAGATATTTTGCGCGATATAAGAAACATTGCAATTATTGCACATGTAGACCACGGTAAAACGACATTAGTTGATCAATTGCTAAAACAGAGAAATATATTCAGGCAGAACCAGGTTGTTAGAGAAAGATTTTTAGATTCAAACGATTTAGAGAGAGAACGCGGCATTACAATTCTTTCGAAAAATATAAGTATTCCATACGATAAAATTAAAATCAATTTGATTGATACTCCCGGTCATGCGGACTTTGGCGGGGAAGTCGAACGTGTTTTAAAAATGGCTGACGGAGTTTTACTGCTCGTAGATGCATTTGAAGGACCAATGCCTCAGACAAGATTTGTGCTCGAAAAAGCATTGCACTTGAATTTAAAGCCAATTGTGGTGATAAATAAAATTGATAGACCCGATATTAGACCCGAAGAAGTAATCGACGAAATTTATGATTTATTCATTGATCTTGGCGTACACGAAGACCAATTAGATTTCCCAATCGTTTTTGCAAGCGGCAGAGCCGGCTGGGCTGTAAAGAATCTAAAAGATAAGAGGAAAAATTTAGATCCGCTTTTAGAGACAATTGCCGAGCATATAAAAAATCCGGGCTTTGAACCGGGATCACTCCAAATGCAGGTTACTACTCTGGATTATAATGATTATGTAGGTAGAATTGGTATCGGGAGAGTTTTCCGCGGAGAATTGAAATTGTCCGATAAACTCGCGTTAATAAAAAGGGATGGCTCCGTAACTGCGTGTGCTATTAAGCAGTTATTTGTTTTCGAAGGGCTGGAACGAAAAGAAACTGACCGCGTTGATTGCGGAGATATTTGCGCCGTTGTTGGAATTGAAAATATTGATATCGGTGATACAATCGCGGATATGGAAAATCCCGAGCCGCTGTCTCTGATAGCTATTGATGAGCCGACAATTAGTATGACCTTCATGGTAAACAATTCGCCGTTCTATGGGAAAGAAGGAAAATATGTCACTTCACGACATTTAAGAGACAGACTCTATAAAGAACTTGAACACAATGTAGCGTTGCGAGTTCACGAAACTTCTTCACCGGATTCGTACAAAATCTCAGGAAGAGGAATTCTTCATCTTTCAATATTAATTGAGAATATGCGCCGCGAAGGTTACGAATTTCAAATCGGGCAGCCAAAAGTAATCTATAAAGAAATTTTGGGCAAAAAAGCCGAGCCGATTGAAATTTTAGTTGTGGAAGTACCTTCTGAAAATGCGGGCAGAGTAATTGATATGGTTGGGCAGAGAAGAGGTGAAATGGTAAAGATGGAATCAAAAGGAAATTTGAACAGAATAGAATTTCACATTCCATCACGCGGAATAATGGGTTTAAGAAATAAAATGCTAACTGCAACTTCCGGTCAGGCAATAATGCACCACAGATTTTATCAATATGAATATTTAAAAGGTTCGTTAAGGAATGAAAGAAACGGAGTTCTAATTTCTATGGATGAAGGCGGTTCGACGGCTTATGCAATTAATTTGCTTCAAGACAGAGGAAGATTTTTTATCGATCCGGGCGAAGTGGTTTACCAAGGGCAGATAGTTGGACTCAACAATAAAGATATCGATATGGAAGTAAATGTTCAGCGCGGTAAAAAATTGTCAAATATGCGCGCTTCGGGCAGCGATAAAGCAGCGCACATCGCCCCTGCTATTAAATTCACTCTTGAAGAATCTTTGGAATTTATAAATGAAGATGAGATGGTTGAAGTAACTCCTGAATCAATTAGAATGAGGAAATTGCATTTAGACCCTCACACCAGAAAGCGTTATAATCTGAATAAATTGGAAGCGCCTAAAAAGTAAGATGATTAATAAAAATAGTTTTGCTGGTATTTTTTAATTACATATTTTTTGCGGGAAATATTCAACTAACTTTTTCACCAAACTATTAACGGTAATTACATGTTAGAATTTCAGAAAAAACTTTCGAACTTCTTTTACGTTATTCTCAGCATGCCCGCAACTGCAATGGGCTTTGCTCTTTCAATTCAGATTGCAGCTTTAAGTTGGCTGATGAGAACAAAATACGGACTTGATTTACATGAAATTGGTTTCGTTTGGGCTGCAGGTCCGCTTGCTGGAATTATCGGTCAGCCGATAATTGGCTTAATTAGTGACAATGTTTGGTTTTGGAAGGGAAGAAGAAGACCTTTTATTATTATCGGTGGAGCATTAGCAGCATTAATGTTACTTGCTCTTCCGAACATAGATAAAATTGATAGCTTTTTCGGGGTTGGGAATATAATCGTAGTTGCGGTTGCGGTTGCTTTAACTTTGGATTTAGCAATAAATATCAGTTTCAATCCCACCCGCGCAATTATTGCGGATGTTACCTCCGAAGGAGTTGCAAGAACCAAAGGTTACACCTGGATGCAGACTATATCAGGCACTTTCGGAGTGCTCGCTTATGCAGTCGGCGCAACGATGGGTAATTACTTTTTAATTTATGCAGGTTCCATACTTGTGCTTGCATTCTCAATTGTTCCGATGTTCTTTGTTGAAGAAAGCCGGGAATTAAGCTCAAGTTCTGCTGCCGATGAAGTAAAATCGACTGCTACAAACTGGAATCAATTTCTAAAATTATTATTTGCGCATTCGTTTTCATGGATAGGCGTGCAAACAATGTTTGTTTACATGATTGGATTTGTTGAACAAAACCTTTCTCCTTCGGGAGCAGAAGAAACCGGAATGATTCTCGCAATTTCATTTCTAATTTTAAATGCAGTCGGCGCGATATTGCCCGCATTTGTACTTGAACCGATTACCGAAAAAATAGGAAGAGTTCGCACTCATTTAATTTCGGTTGCAATTATGTCTTTAGGTTATTTTGGAATTGTATTTTTTGGACACTCTGTTCTGAATGTATACATCTTCATGGCTGTTGCCGGTATTGGCTGGGCAGCGATTGTAAGCTTACCATTTGCTGTTATGTCCGAATTGGTTGATAAAACTCGTATGGGTTTGTTTATGGGACTGTTCAATCTATCTGTTGTACTGCCACAATTATTCGTGAGTTTAGTTCTTGGATCATTCATAGAATCAGCAGTTGATAAAAATTTAATTTTTATAATTTCCGGAGTCTCTCTTGCGGTGTCGGCGCTATTGTGGCTGATTGTGAAGGATAATAAAAAGTTGAAAGTATCCAGTTGATACCTTAAGAATGTCTTTGTAGAGCGAATCTCCGATTCGCTCCTATCTGGGCATTTGGTTCACAGAAGATTTTCACTCACTTAATTTTATAATTGCAATAATTGAGTCCACTCCGAAAAACCCCAAACGGGTTAAAACCCGTTTGGGAAAGTTTGTTTTTAGCTTGTTATCCCCACGTTAAAACGTGGGGTTAATAACAATATGACTTTTCAGAGTGGA
>JAHJTX010000317.1 GCA_018829545.1 Bacteroidota bacterium
TATTTACTTCGTTATACTCTTCCTGTAATTTTCTACGGCGAGTGGTTTCTTCAATTGTTTTTCTCATTGACTCAGTTATTTTTGCAGCATACATAATAACAATGCCTTCAACGTTTCTAGCAGTTCTTCCCGCCGTTTGCACTAACGATCGTTCACTACGGAGAAAGCCCTATTTGTCTGCATCAATAATTGCAACCAGCGAAAACACGTTGCTTTTTTCAAAGGACCTGTTAATCTAACAGACATGATGCAATATGTATTATTTATCTTGCTCTTTTATTTTACCGATTTGGTTTTTTGTTCACTTAAATGGGTCGATTCAATAAAGAGTTCGTTCCTTTCGAAAACAAAGAATCTGGTAGAGTAACTATGTATGAGTCCACCGCAAAAAGGTGCTTAAATCGAATTTGAGAAAGAATTGAAAACCGTTGAAACGGTTCACCAATTCTCTAAGTTGTTATTAATCCACGACTTAAGTCGAGGATTAGCTAAACTCAGTTGTGATTCTTTTAACGGTTTATTTGCTTTTTTGGAGTAGACTCATGTATAAAATAGATTAGAAATAATTTGTCTGCGATCATACATTCAGAAAATTTTCTTGCTGCTTGCTTAATATTTGCCCGAGGAGATGTTGAACAACCACTCGAGTCGGTAATTAAATCGACTGAACATTTTCAGCAGATATTCAACGGAATCTAAGAATGTATCGCGGGAGAATTAGCACAATTAAACGCTTCCCTCTCAACGATGGCACCGAATCAATATGGTCTTATTAATTTTCTTCAGAAACATCCACAGTGCTTTAATATATTATGTACTTAGCTTACGCAAAAGAATGAAATTGTAGAACGATTCTCTGAATCGTGCAATCAATTTACTTCAAATTATTCAATTATTCGGCGAAACAGAGTTTCGCCCTACATTTTTGCGTAAGGTAAGTTATTTACTCAGCTTACGCAAAATACCGGAAATTGTAGGGCGATTCTCTGAATCGCCCATGCATTTCGCTTCAATTTATTCATTTAAGGGGCGAAACGGAGTTTAGCCCTACATTCTTGCGTAAGGTGAGCTATTTAGATGTTCCCGAAAAGGGAAATCGAGTTAGAAATGATGGAGTGAGTTCATTTATCGGGTTGGATTTATGCAAATTTTCACCCAAGATTGCCTTGGATTTATGCTATTATTCCGGTAATATTGGCTTGGATTTATGAGGAATGTATGTATATTAGACGAAAAATAGATATTGAGCTCGAAAAGTGGAAAATAGAAAGCGCACACAAACCACTCCTTGTTAGAGGCGCCCGGCAGGTTGGAAAAACAAAAACCATTCGGGAATTCGCGAAATCTTTCGAAAATTTTATAGAAATCAATTTTGAAGAAACTCCTCGCTTGAAAGCACTGTTTGCTGATGATCTATCCCCTGCTTCCATTTGTGAAAATATATCGGCTATTTACAAAACGAACATCGTTCCGGGCAAGACACTATTCTTTCTTGATGAGATACAGGAATGTCCACAGGCTATTGCATCGCTCCGCTTCTTTTATGAAAAGATGCCGGATTTGCATATCATCTCTGCGGGTTCGTTATTGGAGTTTGCGCTTTCCATAATTCCGACTTTTGGCGTTGGCAGGATACGATCAATGTTCATGTACCCGCTGAGCTTTTCAGAATATCTTGACGGCGCCGGAGAACACCAATTACTTGAAAATATTAGGCGGGCAAATCCAACAAAACAAATGAATAAAATTCTTCATGCAAGGTCGATTGAACTTTTACAAAAATTCATTTGCCTCGGCGGTATGCCCGAAGTAATTGCAACTTATATCGAGACCGGCAATCTGCATAAATGCCAGCAGTTGCTCGATGATTTAATTATTTCGATAAAGACTGATTTTGCGAAATATAAAAAGCGTACCCCGGTTACCAGGTTAAGTGAAGTTTTTCAATCTGTTGTTTCCCAGGCTGGGCAAAAGTTTGTTTATTCAAAAGCATGTTCGCAGGCAAATCACAACCAGATTAAAGAAGCGCTGCAACTTCTAATAACTGCCGGACTCGTTGTTCCCATAACTCACAGCTCTTCGAACGGGCTTCCTTTGGGTGCAGAAGCAAATCCACAAAAGCAAAAAATGCTTTTGTTTGATACCGGTATTTTCCAGCGCATAATGGGACTTGACCTCGCGGATTTTCTTCTCTCAAAAAAGTTTGATGCAATTAACAAAGGAAATGTTGCCGAGCAGTTTGTAGGTTTGGAATTAATAAAAATGACTTCATGCTATCAGAATCCGTCACTTTACTATTGGCACAGGGATGCAAGAAACAGCAATGCCGAGGTTGATTATGTTATAACCGTTGCAAACGAAATTGTGCCGATTGAAGTTAAATCCGGTACAAAAGGAGCGATGCAAAGTCTCTTTCTGTTTTTAAAGGATAAAAATCTACAAAGAGGAATACGGATATCGAATGAAAACTTTTCGGTTTACGATGCAGTCGAAGTATACCCTTTATACGCGGT
Source organism: Bacteroidota bacterium (assembly GCA_018829545.1). Lineage (GTDB taxonomy): Bacteria > Bacteroidota > Ignavibacteria > Ignavibacteriales > Melioribacteraceae > JAHJTX01. The sequence continues at coordinate 2,514 of JAHJTX010000317.1, forward strand.
GGAAAATATAGGCAACAAGTAAACGGCGTGGCTTTTCACCCGTCCGCCCCGAACAGCAAACTGAAACTGAAAAACGAACACCAGAAATTATTTAAAAAAAATTGTTACTATTCAGCCACCAAGTCACAAAAACACAAAGTAAATTAAAAAAGAAAATTTTAAAAAAAAGAGCGATAAAAAGGGAATTAATTATACATTGAAACTGTTTAGAAGAGATAAGGAAAAATTAGAGAAACCTAAAA
>JAHJTX010000400.1 GCA_018829545.1 Bacteroidota bacterium
TAGATCGAAGCGAAGCTTCGATTAAGCAAAGGAGACTGAAAATAATAGAGTTTTTCGAAGCTCCGTTTATAACGATTTATCAGTAGAGCGAACAGGCTTGTTTTTTCCACTTGAAAACTGACCACTTTTCCGCCTGAAAATTGACCACTTGAGAAGCAATAAATATTCCTCTTTATTTGGGCAGTAAAAACATTTATTGTTGAGAAAAAGAGGAGAAAAAAAAGTGGTCAGTATGGAAGATTTTGTAACCATAAAAAATCTTAAAGCGATGAACATATAAACTATGGTCATCAAGTAGTCGCTTGCCAATATACCACGATTGTTTCCCGGTCTGCCAAATACCTCATCTATCTTTTCTCGTATTCTAAATACACCGATCAGTTCTTTAACTAATGGAATTCCGATTCGATTACTAAGTTTTTCTTTGCTTCGAGTTATCTTTATTAGCTTTAGTCTTTTCAACATACGTTATTATCTCCGAAATTTATTTTTCTCCAAAGATAACCTCTGTTTATCAATAAACCTGAGACTTTTTTGCTTTCTATATCGGAGGTGAGATCTATTTTGGAATTGAGAAATTAAACTTGACAAACGGTTCTCAATCATGTATATTTGATTTAATACAATTATGAAAACTCTTCAAAATAATATGGTTCAAAACAATTCTTGTATGTGTAAATGTACAAGCACGGCAATCTGTTGTTGCTGTATTGGAGGGTTTTGAGATAGAATAATTAGTACAAGTTTTACTTAAGGCCCTTCAGTAGCAATATCGAAGGGCCTTTTCTTTTTTTTGTGAGACAATGTAACCTTAGAAAAAATAAGAATCTCTTATCAAGAAAGGCTGAGGGAACAGGCCCGACGAAGCCTTAGCAACCGGTTCCAATAAAAATTGGAATGTCAGGTGCTAAATCCTGCTACAACGCGGCTATTCGGTTGAATGTTGTGGAAAGATGAGAAAAGAGGAAATTTTTCAATAAAACCTCTTCCCATCTATAAAGTCGGAAGAGGTTTTTTATTGTACGGTGAGTATCATACAACACAATAACAGAAGAGGATAAAAAATGATTATCGTCATCAATGGGAAATCGGAAAATATCACAAAAGAAATTTCCATCGAGGAATTGCTGAAGGAAAAAAAGATCGAAAGACCAGAGACCATCGTAGTGGAGATCAATGATGAAGTACTGAAGAGAACCTCGTATGGAACAACGCTCATTCGAGAAAACGATAGAATAGAATTGATCTACTTTATGGGAGGAGGACATTAAGATGTCGGGAATAACCACACGTGCAATTCATACACGATTTGCGAAAAAGGATCCCCATGGTTCGTTACAGATGCCGGTGTACGACTCTGCTTCCTTCGAGTTCGATTCGGCGGCCGATATTGAGAATGCATTTACGGGAAGAAAATCCAGTCACATGTATTCTCGAATTAGTAATCCGACCGTTGAGCATTTTGAGAATAAAGTTCTCGCTATCACGGAAGCATTCGGCGTTCTCTCCGTTTCATCGGGAATGGCATCGATTTCCAACCTCATCCTCACAATTGCCGGAAGCGGAGATTCGATAATTACCACGAAACGATTATTTGGCAATACCTATTCTCTCTTTGAGCGGACGCTGAAACCATGGGGGTTAACAGTGAAGTATGCCGATCTCAACAAACTGGAAACCCTTGAAAATCTTTTTGATAAAACAACAAGAGCGATTTTCCTTGAGACCATTACAAATCCACAGCTTGAAGTGGCAGATATTGAGCAGCTTGCGGCTATTGCCAAACGGCACAAGATACTCGTCGTTGTTGATACAACCATTACACCCTTGTTCTTTCTCAACGCAAAATCTCTGGGAATCGATATTGAAGTACTTTCCAGCACTAAATATATTTCCGGTGGCGCTACATCGGTTGGCGGATTAATCATTGATTATGGAACATATGATTGGGAAAATAATCCGAAACTTGCGGATGACGCACAGAAGTTTGGAGATGCAGCGCTCATTGCGAAGCTGAGGAAAGAAGTCTATAGAAATTTAGGGACGTGCCTCTCGCCTCATAACGCATATCTGCAATCCCTGGGCTTGGAAACGATGGCGTTGCGAGCCGAAGCCTCTTGTGCAAATACTCTTGCAATCGCAGAATATCTCCATAGTAACGCGAAAATAGCAAGTGTGAATTATCCAGGATTGGAAGATTCGCCTCATTATCAAATCGCACGCAAGCAGTTCAGACATCGATGCGGGGCTTTGCTGACCTTCGACCTGAATTCAAAAGAAGAATGTTTTCAATTTATGGATAAACTTCAATTCATCCGTCGCGCAACCAATCTGAATGATAATAAAACGCTTATCCTTCATCCGGCTTCAACGATATTCTGTGAATATGACGCGCGATTAAAAGCAGAGATGGGAATTCGAGAAACGATGATGCGGTTGGCAGTAGGAATTGAAGATATAGAAGACTTATTCGCTGATATCTCACAAGCTCTGGAATTGTTATGATTGAATTTACGGAAGAACAAATCGAACGCTACAGTCGGAACTTATTGCTTGCCGATGTCGGAATCGAAGGACAGGCGCGTCTCCTAAACGGGAAAGCGCTCATTGTAGGCGTTGGCGGACTTGGCGCACCAGCAGCATATTACCTCACAGCTGCCGGCGTTGGGACAATCGGCATCGTCGATTCTGACGAAGTCGATCGGTCCAATTTACAGCGTCAAATTATTCACTTTACATCTGATATTGGAAGACTCAAAGTGAGTTCAGCTGAGGAAAAGTTGAAGTCTTTGAACCCGGATGTAAAGGTAATTCCATATCAGACTCGGTTGACATCCGAAAATATCATGGAAATTATTGCCGACTATGATTTTATTATTGATGGCACTGATAATTTTCCAGCAAAATTTCTGATCAATGATGCTTGCGTATTGACGGGAAAGGCGTTTTCTCATGGAGGAATTCTTCGGTTTTCCGGTCAGACAATGACGCATGTGCCCGGAAGTTCATGCTATCGCTGTATATTCGAAGCTCCGCCGCCGCAAAATGCGATCCCAACATGCTCACAAGCTGGAATTCTTGGAGGTGTTGCCGGTATGCTCGGGACAATCCAGGCAACGGAGTGCTTGAAGTACTTGATCGGGAAGGGCGATTTGTTGACGAATCGACTTCTCCAATTCAATGCACTGACGATGGAATTCAGAACGGTGAGAATTAAAAAGAATAAGCAATGCATTATATGCGGCGAGAGCCCGACGATCACCGAACTTCAGGATTATGAACCACCGATTTGCGATCTAAAACATAACTAAAATATTACGCAATCTAAGGATTATAAAAAACATGGAAGGCAAGAAAAAACTTTCGATTATATGCTTTAGCGGCGATTTTGATAAGTTGACCGCTGCTTTTACTCTAGCATCAGGCGCTGCCGCTGTAAATCAAGAAGTAAATATTTTCTTTACTTTCTGGGGTCTGAATGCCATTAAAAAGAAAAAGGGAAGAGCATTCACCGGTAAAGGATTCCTGGCACGTTTCTTCGGATTTCTGATGGGTGGTATCAATAATGTTCCTCTCAGCCGATTGAATTTCTGTAATATCAGTCCGAAATTGATGAATTACATGATGAGAAAAAGAAACGTTGCTACTTTAAAAGAACTGATTGATGCATCCATTGCCGTTGGAGTCAAACTGTACGCTTGCGAAATGTCAATGCAGATCTTGGGACTTACTACAAATGATTTTATTCCCGATGTGAATAAAGAAGTTCTTGGTGTGGTTAAATTTTTAGAGATATCAGAAGGCGGCGATAGAATATTCATTTAAGAGATTGGAAAATGACAACCTATAAATTAAATATAACCAAAGAACACTGCCCGATGACCTTTGTAAAAACCAAGATACAACTGTCCAAGATGGCGAAAGACGATATACTTGAAGTGTTGGTGACCGAAGGTGAGCCGTTGGAAAACATTCCAAAAAGCTCTACTGAGCAAGGTTTTAAGCTTCTCGGCATTGAACATGTACAAGACAATATCTATAAAATACGAATTAAGAAATGATACAAATTAATCAAGATTTAGTAGATCAAATTATCGACCATGCGCAAAGTGTTGACCCCATCGAAGCGTGCGGCTATCTGGCTGGCAAAGGCGACGTTGTGTCGAAGATGTATCCCCTGACGAATGTCGATCATAGTCCGGAACATTTTTCACTCGATCCTCTTGAACAATTGAAAGTGAGGAAGGAAGCGCGACTCGATGGATTGGATATCATCGCGGTATATCATTCGCATCCTGCAAGCCCGGCTCGACCATCCGATGAAGATATTCGCCTGGCGCATGACCCTGATATCATTTATGCGATTGTCTCCCTCGCATCGGATGAACCGGTTCTGAAAGCATATAAAATACAACAGGGCAATTCGGTTACAAACCATAAAAAGGTAATATTAAATGTCGACCTACACATTACCGCCAACTCTTGAAGCTGATATTGATGAATTAGAGCACTCTGTTCGTGACTTTCAGGATGGAAAGCTCTCAGCAATACAATTGAAAGTCCATAGATTAGGATTTGGAATCTATGAACAGCGTGAAGCAAATACGTTTATGGTAAGAATCCGGTGCGGTGGAGGAATCATTACTCCCGAACAATTAGAAGAAGTGAGCATCATATCAGAACAATATGCTGACAACATCATCCATCTCACAACGCGTGAACAAATACAAATTCATTATGTGAAGCTCGAAAATATCGTAACTATTGCGCGAGCGCTATCAAGTGTTGGGCTAACCAGCCGCGGCGGTGGCGGAAATACAGTTCGCAACATCATTGCAGATGAATACGCCGGCATTGCCGCTGACGAGGCATTCGATGTTTTGCCCTACGCAATCGCTCTGACTTCACGCTTGATTGCTGAAAAGGATTCGTGGAATCTCCCGCGCAAGTTCAAAATAGCGTTCTCAGGCTCCGCTGCTGATCGAGGTTATGCAACTCTTGCCGATCTGGGATTTCTTGCCACTATACTGGGTGACAAGAAGGGATTTAGGGTTTATGTTGCCGGAGGTATGGGCGCAAAATCGCAAGTAGCGAATAAGCTATTTGATTTTATTCCGGATGGCGAAGTGTATAATGTCGCAAAAGCGGTAAAGAATTTGTTCTGGAAGTATGGTAATCGCAAGAGTAAGCACCAATCGCGTATGCGATTCCTATGGCAAAGTCTCGAAGCCGATGAATTTCTCAAAAGATTTTTTGAGGAATATAAGCTTGTCAAACAAGATAGTCATCCTCCTCTTGCCGTCGAAAATTATTCTGTGACATCTGACGCGCGGCCTGAGCCTTTAAGTGAAGCTTATGATGATAATGGATACGTACTCTGGAAGAAACGGTACGTATCTCTTCAACGACAGATAGGACTATTTTCAATCCTTCTGCCCGTTCCCATTGGTCTCCTGAAAGCAGACAAGTCGAAACGCTTAGCGCAATTTCTCAAACCATACGGCAAATATGTTTTGCGAATGACGAAGGAACAAAACTTCTTGGTCCGTAATTTGCCGGAGCGTGGTGTGAAAGAACTGTATCGTTTATTGCGAGACATATGGTCGAGTGCAAATCGGCCACGGATACTGGGACAGATGATCTCGTGCGCAGGAGCGGCAACATGTCAGTTGGGCTTATGCTTATCGCGCGGAGTTGCCGGAGCCATAATCGACACACTAGAAAAAAGCGCCGTCGATCTCGATCTCTTCCAGAAGGTGCGGATCAATATTTCCGGATGCCCAAATTCCTGCGGACAACATATGGCGGCAGATATTGGGTTCTTTGGAAGAAATGGAAGGAAGAAAGAACGGCTCTATCCTTCTTATACAGTCGTTGCCGGCGCTGTAATTCATGACAACGAGACACATTTGGCAGAACAAGTTGGAACCCTCGGCGCGCGTGATGTGCCGTCATTCCTCGTGGATTTTCTCAGGGAAGCGAGCAAAGACTTTCAGGTTTATTCTTCGTTCGGAGAATATTATCGAGACAAGGGCAAACATATTATGCTGAAGCTTTGCGAAAAGTATGCTGAAGTTCCGGACTTCGACAAAGACAAGAACTATTATTATGATTGGGGGTCTGATCAGATATATTCAATTGCAGACCGGGGCATGGGTGAATGCTCGGCTGGGATATTCGATTTGATGAGTATGGATTTTGCTAACACTGCCGATGCGCTCAAAGAGTACGCGCAGGCTACACAGTCAGAAGAAAAATCCATACTTCTATCAAAAGCGGTTTTCTATGTTGCACGAACATTGTTGATAACACGGGGTGTCGAACCGAAATCGGAAAAAGAAGTCTATGAAGTATTCATTACCAATTTCATCGATACGGGATTGGTTGATGCTTCGATCAAGACAATCGTCGAGTTGGTTCGGGCACAAAAGCTCAATGAATTACTAGCACATGAAGCGGGTATCTTCGCCCTGACAAAGCGCGTTCGGTGGTTGTACGATAACATGGACAATGCTTTCAATTTTAATTGCCCGGGCGGAGAGTTCAGCAAACCGTCACAACAAGATGAGACGGATCATGCCACTGAGAGGAGAAGCGAGAATATCTATGAACTGCAAGGCAGAAAGACACATGTCTTTAAAGACCTGAGGGGTGTCGGATGCCCGGTAAATTTTGTGAAGACAAAGATCGAATTGGCAAAAATGAACACCCACGAGTTACTTGAGATTTGGTTGGATAATGGACCGCCGATAGAAAATGTCCCGCGTTCAGTGCAAGAAGAAGGACATTTAATTGTTGTCAAAGAGCATATTGATAATTATTGGTCAGTAGTAATAAGGAAGGGATAAAATTAGATGACTGAACGTTTGCATCGGAGTTTAATCAAAAGCGGTTTCTAATAGAATTACCGGCACATTCAATACAATAATGATTTCATGGCTTGTTACCGGTAAGTTTAATCTTGCTATTACAATCGGAGGTATTGAAATATTCGTAAAAATAATTACCTAGTTAGGCTCTTAGAGAGTCGTTAGTAATAACATGTTAACGATAATTGAATATCGAATATTGAACAAGGAATAATGAATTTCGAAGTGAA
>JAHJTX010000318.1 GCA_018829545.1 Bacteroidota bacterium
ATTAATATTTATCAGGGCGCTGTCCATCTCTTCAAGTAAATGCGGATTCCCGAATTGCGAATAGAAAATATCCTTCAGTAATTTTCTTGATAACGTTCCGCCTCCTCCATGTGCGAGAAGAACTTCTTTATAATTCGAAATAGGCAGAGGGCAATTCAAACTGAACTTATAATTAGCCATAATTACCTTTTTTTGTTATAGCGATAATACGCTGAACATGCACCTTCTGTAGAAACCATCGCTGCGCCAAGCGGATGTTCAGGTGTGCACTCTTTTCCAAATGCGGAACATTCATGGGGTTTTTTCAATCCGGTAAGTACTTCGCCGACAATACAGATTTCAGGTTCATCAACATTGATTTCTCCAAGGTTAAAAACTTTTTCCGCATCGTAGCTTTCATATTTTTTTGAAACGCCTAACCCGCTTTTAGGAATTGTTCCTATACCGCGCCATTTTCTATCAATAACTTCAAACACTTCCGTCAATACTTTTTGAGCGGGTAAGTTTCCCATTTCGGAAACCACCCGTGAATATTGATTTGAAACTTCACTCTTCCCTAGTTCCAATTGCAGAACACACTGTAATATTCCAGACAATATATCTACCGGTTCAAATCCGGTAATCACTATCGGAACTCCATACTTTTTAGAGATCGGAATATATTCATGAAATCCTTTAACCGTGCAGACGTGACCTGCAGCTAAAAAGCCCTGTATTTTATTCTCGGCTGAAGATAAAAGCGCTTCAATAGCCGGCGGCACTAAAACATGAGAAGAAAGAATCGAAAAATTATTCAAACCTTTTTTATGAGATTCGAGAACAGCCATTCCATTTGCTGGTGCAGTTGTTTCAAATCCAACTGCGAAGAAAACAACTTTTTTATCCGGATTGCTTTGAGCGAGCTTAACTGCTTCTAATGGCGAATAAACAATCCTAACGTCTCCGCCTTTTGCTTTAACGCTGAGCAAATCCAATTCCGATCCGGGTACTCTAAGCATGTCGCCGAATGAAGTGAATATAACATCTTCACGAAGCGCAATTATTATTGCTTTTTCAATCTGTTCGATGGGAGTAACACAGACAGGGCATCCCGGTCCATGAATTAATTCAATTTTATTTGGAAGCAAATCTTGCAGCGAATATTTCATTATGGAATGAGTTTGCCCGCCGCAGATTTCCATAATTTTCCACTGTTGCGTTGTAATCTTTTTAATCTTAGAGATCAAGTTTTTTACAACTACGGGGTCCCTGAATTCAGTTAAATACTTCATAACGCTTCGTTCTTTTCTTCAGGAAGGTCGCCCATCTCACGAAGAATTCTAAGAGTTTCGATTGCATCCTCTTCGTCAATTTTATTAAGGGCAAAACCAACGTGAACCAAAACATAATCCCCAACTTTAGAATCAGGAAGCCACTCCAGACATATATCTTTTTTAACTCCCGCAAAGTCAACCTTTGCCATTCTAAGCTCTTTGCTGTCTTGATTTATAAAAATAATTTTTCCTGGAACCGCTAAGCACATATTAAATATCCTCGATTAGTTTTTTGAAATGCTCTCTTGGCGCTTGCTTATAAAAATATCCCGCGGCTTGACCGAGAGAAATTCCGCCATCATTAGGTGGAATTCTTTGATGCGTGTAAACTGAAAAGTTATTTTGTTCTAATAGTTTGATTGTCGATTCAGTCAGAATCATATTCTGAAAGCATCCTCCGCTTAATACAATTTTTTGAATTCCAATTTCGCGGGCAACTTTTAAGATGATAACGCTCAAACTATTATGAAACTTTTTTGCTATGATTGCAATGGAAATATCATTTGAAATATCCTCAAGCATTCCTTCTATAATTTCCCGCCACACAATAATGATTGGATATATCGAAGTATCCAATTGAAAATCATACGAAGAAGTTTCCAAATCATCGCAATTGAATTCCATCATCATCCCCGCTTGACCTTCATAGCTATTATTTTGACAGATACCAAGAATGGAAGCAGCAGCGTCGAATAATCTTCCAACGCTTGATGTAAGAGGTGAATTAATATTCTTGCTCAATTGCTGTTTAAGGATTTTAATTTCATTTGCAGAAAAGTTAGTAGATAATATATTATCAGAAAATGCTCGCTCGCCATACAAATGATACAGTATTCCAGCGGCGCTTCTGCGTGGTTCTTTTACGGCTAGCTCACTTCCCGGCAAATGAAATTTTTCAAACTGTGCTGCGTGAGAAAAATGCTCGTCGTCAAGAATAAAAAACTCTCCGCCCCAAATGGTGTTGTCGAGTCCTAATCCAGTTCCGTCCCAGCTTATGCCCAAAACTTCACACTCAATATTATTTTCAACTTTACAGCTAATTACGTGCGCCAAGTGATGTTGAATGCCGAACGTACTCACGTTCTGTTTCTTTGCATACTTAGTTGAAATGTACTCTGGATGAATATCGTGAACAATTGAATTGGGTTCTACTGAGTAAAATTGCTGTAGTCTTCTGATTGTGTTTTCAAAAACTTTGTATGACGATAGATTAGATAAATCACCGATATGCGGACTTAAAAATACATTATCTCCTACTTTTAGCGCAACCGTATTTTTTAGATGACCTCCAACCGCAAGAACTGTGCTTTCTGAATTATTGGATTGATTTAGAATCATTGGAAAAGGAGCGTAACCGCGTGCACGGCGCAAAATTAGTTCCCTACCGTTTACAATTCTCGCGATTGAATCGTCTACGGGATTTAATATCGGTCTGTTATTGCCTAAAAAGTAATCGCATATTTTGCCCAATCTTTCCAATGCTTCGTTGTCCTCAAAACACATCGGCTCTTCCGAAATATTTCCGCTTGTTGCTATCACAAACCTGTTTAACTTTTTCATCAGCAAATGATGCAGAGGTGTGTACGGAAGCATTACACCCAAATACGGATTTCTGGGCGCTATCAAATTGAATTTTTTTCCACTGCGCTTTTTCTTTAAAAACACTATTGGAGTTTCCTGAGAGCGTAACAGTCTTTCTTCAAACTGATTCACCTCACAGAACTTCTTAATATATTCCAAATTAGGAGCCATAAGAGCGAACGGTTTTTCCTCTCGGTTTTTCCTTTTACGCAGTTCAAGTATTGAAACAATATTAAATGCGTCGATAATTAACTGATAACCTCCCAGCCCTTTTAACGCAAGAATTTTACCGTCATTAATAATTATAATTGATTCAGCTAACGCATCATTGCCGGAAGAAAGTTTATTTCCATTATTGTCCATTAACCGCAAAGATGGTCCGCATTTTTCACATGCAATTGGCTGCGCATGGAATCTTCTGTCTAACGGATTTATAAATTCCTCTCGGCACTCCGGGCACATCTCAAAATTTTTCATCGATGTATTTTTTCTATCATAGGGAAGGGCATCTATTATTGAATACCGAGGCCCGCAGTTTGTGCAATTAATAAATGGATAAAGATAACGTCTGTTAGCGGAATCAAATAATTCCTTCACACATTCATCGCAGACGGAAATATCCGGCAAAATAAATGCAGTTTTTTCATTCAGTTCTTCGCTTTCAACGATTTGAAACTTTGAACATCCGTTGGGAGCGAGTAAAGAAAATTCCAATCCGCTGATGAATGATATGGCGGGTTTCTCTTTTTCAAGACGGAGCAAAAAAGCGCGCAGCAAATCAACTTCGCCTTCAACTTCAATCTCGGCTCCGATTGAAGAGTTCTTTACAAATCCATTGAGTTTCATTTCGTGAGCTAACCGATAAACAAATGGACGGAAACCAACGCCCTGAACCGCGCCGCGCACAATTATTTTCGAGCGCTGAATCATCTTACTCTTAAATTAGAATTAATCCATCCGCACCATTCTTGTATTCCCTCGCCCGTTGTACAGGATGTTCGAAAAATTTTAAGATCGGGATTAATCGATAAAGCATTTTGTTCAATCACATCAGGTTTGCAATTAACATACGGAACAAGGTCAATTTTGTTAATAATCATAACTTTTGCTTTTATAAACATTGCAGGATATTTAAGAGGTTTGTCGTCGCCTTCAGTTGTGCTAACTAAAACTACTTTGCAGTCTTCTCCTAAATCATAGCTCGCAGGACAAACTAAATTTCCAACATTTTCGATTATCAAAAATTGAAGGTGATCGGCTATTAAATTTTTAAATGATTCATGAACGAGATTTGCTTCCAGATGGCAGCCGCCGTTTGTAACTATTTGAATAACCGGCACTCCCAGCTTTTCTATCCTTCGAGCGTCAAGATCAGTTTGAACATCACCCTCGATTACAGCCATGTTTACTTTCTCCTTTAAAACTTCGATTGTTTTTTCTACAAGACTGGTTTTACCGGAACCCGGTGAACTGAGGAGATTAATTGTGAAAAGTCCAAGTTGCAAGAACATCGCTCTGTTTTCTGCAGCAATAACATCGTTTTTTTGAAGAATTTTTCTTTCAACGGTTAACACTCCCATTATTCCTCCCGTGGATGGTTTACTAAATTCCTTATATAAAGAAGCAATTTATATTCGAGCAGTTGAGAAGTAATTATAATTTCTTCAGATAATATAAATTACTAGTCTATTTCAATTTCAGTTACATTAAGTTCGCTGCCGGAAATCATTACAGTATCTGTGCCATTACAGTTCGGGCAATATGCGGCAAAATTAGAAACTTCTTCAATAGAATTGCAAGTGTTGCATTTAATTGCAATTGGAACTTCATCAACAACTAATTCCGCATTTTGAAGATTGCTATCGGATTTGATCGCATCAAAGCAAAAAATTAGAGAATCAACAACTACGTTACTAAGCTTGCCGATTTTTAAACGTATTTTTGTCACAGAAGATTTATCCTCCGCTACGTACTGATCAACAATTCCTATAATTTCTTGAGCAATCGATAGTTCGTGCACAATTGTAAATATTATTTAATTTATTATTTTGTTATCCATCTTGGATTCAATATAGCTAAAATGGGTTAAAACGGAAAGTTACAACACTTGAATTAATTGAGGCGGTTATGACAGAAGAATTGTTGATTTTATCTCTCTCTGCTTTTTCAATTGGTTTTATTCACACTATTCTTGGTCCCGATCATTTCCTGCCGTTTATTGTAATGTCAAAAGCGGGCAAATGGTCGCAAGCAAAGACAATTACTATCACTTTATTATCCGGACTCGGTCATGTCTTAAGCAGTGTATTGCTGGGATTCTTGGGCATTGGTCTCGGAGCTGCGATAACCGATCTCACGGAAATTGAATCATTTAGAGGAAATCTTGCCGGATGGTTTTTACTTGCTTTTGGTTTTACTTACACGGTTTATGGAATTAAGAAAACAATTCAAAACAAACCTCATACTCATCTTCATATTCATGCTGATGAATCTCCACACGCGCATGAACATCTACATAGTGCTCACCACGCTCATATACATCATAAAACCGAATCAAACAAACTTACGCCATGGATATTATTCACAATTTTTATCCTGGGCCCATGCGAGCCGCTTATTCCTATACTGATGTACCCTGCTGCAAATGAAAGTCTTTTTGGTTTGATATTGGTTACCTTGATTTTTGCGGCGGCAACTATTGGAACAATGCTCACAGTTGTAATATTAGGAATAAGGGGATTAGACTTGCTCCCTATGAAAAAAATTGAACGGTACACACATTTACTTGCGGGATTGCTGGTTTTGCTCAGTGGAATTGCAATACAATTTTTAGGGTTATGATTTACTTACCCACCTTACGCAAAAGTTTGAAATTAATTGTAGATCGAAGTGAAGCCTCGATAAAATGCTTGTTTATTATGATCCCGATAAATTTCGGGATCGTTCTACAAGTTCTGTGTAAGGTGACTTACTTAGATTACGACAATATTTTAATTGTTTTGAACAACATAAATTTATATTTTGCTTCAGCTTGAAGAACCAAATCGTTCAATAAAACAAAATGAATACTATGAAAAGAAGAGAATTCATAAAATCGGGATTAGTTGCCAGCGCTGCTATTCCCTTTATCGGTTTTCCAAACTTATCAGTTCTCACAAAGAAATCTCATGAGAAAAAGTTTTATGATCTAGCCGCAATCAAAGGCGGGGAACCTGATTTAATGTTCGATAGAGCAATTGAAGCTGTGGGCGGCATAAAAAGATTTGTTAAAAAGAACGCCAAAGTTGTGATCAAACCCAACATTGGCTGGGATGCCGCTCCATCACGCGCCGCGAATACGAACCCCGCTCTGGTTAAAAGAATCGTTGAACATTGCTATCAAGCAGGCGCAGGCGATGTGTATGTGTTCGATCACACTTGCGATGATTGGAGGAGATGTTACACGAACAGTGGAATCGAAAAAGCTGTAAAAGATTCTAATGCAAAATTAGTCCCTGGAAATCAAGAAAGATATTACCAGGAAGTTAAGGTTCCAAAAGGATCGAGATTGAAAGATGCAAAGGTTCACGAGTTAATACTTGAGTGCGATACTTTTATTAATGTGCCCGTTTTAAAACATCATGGCAGCGCCAGTTTAACTATTGGAATGAAAAATTTAATGGGAATAGTTTGGGATAGACGCTACTGGCACCGAAATGATCTTCATCAATGTATCGCCGATTTTACAAGTTTCAGAATACCCGATTTAACTGTTGTTGATGCTTACAACGTTATGATGAAAAATGGACCAAAGGGAACTTCAGAAGCAGATGTAGCTGTAATGAAATCTCAAATTATATCTACCGATATTGTTGCAGCAGATACCGCCGCTGCAAAATTATTTGGAATAGACTTAAATGAAGTCAAATATATCGGCATTGCAGAATCCATGAAATTAGGAACTTCCGATCTTTCAAAACTATCTATAAGCCGAATTAAAGTTTAGATTATGATATATCCCAAATTGAAAAGAATAAGGGTGCTAACAGCACTCTTTTTCTTTATCCTCCTGTCAGCGCTTTTCTTGGATATTCATGGCATATTCAACACACAATATTCTGACTACGTTCTATCGCTTCAATTTATTCCATCAATTATTAATTTCGTTTCAATTCCGTCCATCCTCGCAGCCGGTTTTATTGTTATTCTCATACTAACGGTATTTTATGGTAGGGTTTATTGCTCATTCTTATGTCCACTCGGCATTTTAATGGATTCGATTTTATTCATCAAAAGGAAATTCGCAAAAAAGAAAAGAGATATATTTGATTATCAAAAGCCCCAAAATATATGGCGATATTCTGTTCTTGCGATAACTGTAATTTCGTTATTCGCCGGATCGTTAATAGTAATTCTTCTGCTCGATCCATACAGTAATTTTGGAAGAATAATTACTCAAATATTCCGCCCACCATTAGAATTCGCAAATAATATTCTTGTCTATGTATTGGAGATTTTTGATTATTATGAAATTAAACCCGTTGATTATAGTCTATGGCAGCCGTTCGCTTTTTCTTTCTCGGTTATGATTTTAGCAATAGTTGTATTTCTGACAATAATAAGCGGAAGACTATTTTGTAACACTCTCTGCCCTGTTGGAATAACGCTCGGATTATTTTCAAAATTTTCCCTATTCAAAATTAATGTTGATGAATTGACGTGTACAGGCTGCGGTCTTTGCGAAAAAGTATGTAAAGCGCAGTGCATTGATAGTTCAGAAAAACAAATCGACTTTGATAGATGCGTCGCATGTTATAATTGCTTTGATTCCTGCCCGACTATTGGATTAGTGTTCAGAACAGCAAAGAAGCAAATTAAATCTCCGATTGAAATCGTCGATATTCCGAAGCGGAATTTTATTATTGCACTCGGCGCTTTTTTTCTCAGCAATTCGTTAATCGTAAAAGCTCAAGAAAAGATTAATGTCTACGTGAAAAATAAAATTCCAGTTTACAGGGTAAAACCAATATCTCCGCCCGGATCTATCAGTATCGCTAATATGATTGAAAAGTGTACCGCATGCCAAATGTGCGTCAGCGCGTGTCCAACAAAAGTTTTGCAGCCATCATTTTTAGATTACGGTTTAACTGGTATGATGGTTCCAAAAATGGATAATGTTTCCGGATTCTGTAATTATGACTGTACGATTTGCGGTGAAGTATGTCCCACAGATGCTATCCTTCCAACTAAAATTGAAGAGAAAAAATTAATTCAAATTGGCAAAGTTATTCTCATAAAAGATAACTGCGTTGTATACACTCAAAAAACTGATTGTGGCGCTTGCGCTGAGCACTGCCCTACAAAATCAGTAAGAATGGAAATAGATGACGATGTTAAATTAAGAGCTCCATTTATTACGCAGGAACTCTGCATTGGATGCGGCGCATGTGAATATATATGTCCTACAATTCCATACAAATCCATTTACGTTGAAAGTAACCAAATTCATTTAGCTGCAAAACCACCTGAAAAAATAGAAGCTAAACCATCATTTGAAGTGGAAGATGATTTTCCATTTTAATTAAGAGAAAGTTGATTTACATGAGCCAATTACTAAAAAAAGCATTCATTCTCAGTTTCATTACAATAACGTATAATATTGCCGAAGGATTAATTTCCATTTATTTTGGTATGAATGATGAAACGCTTGCTTTGTTTGGGTTTGGAGTAGACAGCTTTGTTGAAGTTATTTCTGGCATCGGCATTGCCCACATGGTTTTTAGAATGAAGTATTCGCAAATAGTTTGCAGAGATAAGTTCGAGATAACCGCTCTAAGAATAACAGGCATAAGTTTCTACATTCTTACCGCCGGACTTGTTGTAGGTTCAATTGCAAACATAATTTTAAATGTTAAGCCGGAGACTACTTTAATAGGTATAATCGTTTCTTCCATTTCAGTGCTAACAATGTACTATTTAATGAAAGCAAAATTGGTTGTAGGCAAAGAATTAAATTCCGCTGCAATTATTGCGGACGCTAATTGCACTAAAACTTGTTTTTATCTTTCGTTTATATTACTCGCGTCAAGTCTATTATTTGAATTAACCGAGATTGGATTCATTGATTCGGTTGGCTCATTGGGGATCGCATATTTTACATTCAGCGAAGGACGTGAAGCGTTCAAAAAAATTAATTCCGGTAATTTATCTTGTTCGTGTGATGACGAATGCCACACAAAGTAGAATATTGAGCAAAATCGTTTTGGGCTAGATTAACCTGGGATTGAGAATGTCCTTCCAAAAGATTAATATTGAGTACATTTTTCTAACTTGCATTTATGAATAAGCAAAAAATTTTAAGAGTAATTAAGTACGTCCTTCTAGGTTTTTTCCTAGCCACAATATTTCCGGTTATTCTATTCAGGTGGGTTCCTCTGCCCTTTAGTTCATTCATAATTCAAAAGCATATTAAAAATATCTTTTCCGAAAAGTCCGTTCTTGTTAAAAACGAGTGGACATCAATTGAGAATATTTCCAAAATGATGCAGATTTCCGTTATTGCAGCGGAGGATCAAGCTTTTAAAGATCACTGGGGTTTTGATTTAAAATCAATTGAAGATGCCATCGAGAAAAATAAAAAGCGTAAGAGACCGAGAGGCGCGAGTACAATTACGCAGCAAGTAGCGAAGAATATGTTTTTATGGCAGGACGCAAGTATTGTGCGTAAAGGATTTGAGGCATACTTTACCGTTCTGTTAGAATTATTTTGGTCTAAGGAAAGAATACTCGAAGTATATCTAAATATTGCAGAAATGGGCGACGGTATTTATGGTGTAAAAGCAGCTTCCCAAAAGTACTTTAAGAAAAAGCCTTCAAAAATCTCTGCGCGGGAAGCTGCAGTATTAGCCGCCGTCTTGCCTAATCCAAAGCGGTATAAAGTTACAACTCCTTCTGCTTATATTTTCTCAAGGGCAAATTGGATTTTAAAAAATATGCAACAACTTGGCGGAACCTCATATCTCGATCAACTTTAAACAACTACATTCAATTCTGTCTCTATCCTGTATCCTAATCTTAATCTTAATCTTAATCC
>JAHJTX010000031.1 GCA_018829545.1 Bacteroidota bacterium
TATTCCTCGCGGAAATGTCCGCCGCAGGATTCCTTTCTGTCCAGAGCGTCCTGAGCCATCAATTCGCCGAGTTCAAGATAATCGACTACTCGCCCGGCTCTTTCTAATGTTTGATTTACTCCTTCGTTGTTTCCAACGACTTTTACGTTTTTCCAGAAATCTTCCTTTATTTCTTTAATTTGACTTATCGCATCTTTCAATCCTTTTTCGTTACGTCCCATACCAATATTATTCCACATAATTCTTCCAAGCTTTTTATGCAGTTCATCAACGGTATGTTTTCCATTGATTGAAAGAAGTTTAGCGATTTGATCTTTGATCTCTTTCTCGTCTTTGGTGTATTGCTCATGAGTAGTAGGAACCAATTCCGGTTTGTCTGCAGCCAAATAATCGCCTATTGTATAAGGAATAACAAAATAGCCATCGGCTAATCCTTGCATCAATGCGCTTGCCCCAAGACGGTTAGCACCGTGATCGGAGAAATTAGCTTCGCCCAGTACGAACAATCCCGGAAGATTGCTCATTAAATTATAATCTACCCATAATCCGCCCATCGTATAATGGGGAGCGGGATAAATCATCATCGGCACGTTATAAGGATTTTCGCCGGTGATTGTTTCATATATTTCAAAAAGGTTGCCGTATCTTTCTTCGATTAAATGCTTACCAACACGATTAATTGCATCGGAAAAATCGAGATAAACAGCTTCGCCGCCTTTAACGCCTCTTCCTTCATCCGAAACTTCTTTTGCGCTTCGGGATGAAATATCTCTTGGCGATAAATTACCGAACGAAGGATATTTTCTCTCAAGATAATAATCTCTTTCTGCTTCGGGAATATCGTTAGGATGACGCATATCTTTCACTTTTTTCGAAACCCAAATCCGCCCGTCGTTTCTAAGGCTCTCGCTCATCAACGCAAGTTTGGATTGACCTTCGCCGTGAACAGGCAGGCAAGTGGGATGAATTTGTGTGTAACATGGATTTGCAAACAAAGCGCCTTTTTTATGCGCGCGCCAAATTGCAGTTCCATTACAGTTCATTGCATTTGTTGATAGGAAAAATACATTGCTGTATCCGCCGGTTGCAAGCACAACTGCATGAGCGGAATGTTTTTCAATTTCGCCGGTAAATAAATCGCGCGTAATTATTCCGCTTGCTTTACCGTTTACAACAACAAGTTCCAGCATTTCTTTTCTGTTGTAGAGTTTAACTTTGCCTGCGCCAACTTGTCTATTCAAAGCAGAAAATGCGCCGAGCAGCAACTGTTGACCGGTAATGCCGCGCGCGTAAAATGTTCTTGAAACTTGAGCGCCGCCGAAAGATCTATTATCCAGAAGACCTCCGTATTCTCTTGCAAACGGAACGCCCTGTGCAACGCATTGATCAATTATATTATTACTAACTTCCGCAAGGCGATGAACATTTGCTTCTCTTGCTCTAAAGTCGCCGCCCTTCACGGTGTCATAAAATAATCTGTAAATCGAGTCGCCATCGTTCTGATAATTTTTCGCGGCGTTAATTCCGCCTTGCGCTGCGATGCTGTGAGCTCTTCTTGCGCTATCGTGAAAAGTAAACGCTTTTACGTTGTATCCTAATTCGCCAAGCGTTGCCGCGGCAGAGGCTCCGGCTAATCCGGTTCCAACAATAATAATATCGTACTTTCTTTTATTTGCCGGATTGATAAGTTTAATATTGAACTTATGATTAGTCCATTTTTCCGAAATGTGTCCTTCCGGTATTTTTGAATTGAGATTTATCATAAGTTACCTCCGGAGAAAAAATAAAAATAGATTGGGAATGAAGCGAATCCTACTCCCATTATTAAAGCGTAAAGGCTCCCAACAAATTTAATGAATGGAAAATATTTAGTATGATTCCAGCCTAACGTCTGAAACGCACTTTGGAATCCATGGTTTAAATGGAATGCAAGCAGTATAACTGCAATCACATAAAAACCAGAATAGATTGGATCTTTAAACCAAACAATCAACATATTATAATATTCATGCGGAGCGTCGCTCGGACTGTATCCGAAATTAAACGCAAACCATATTGTTGATAAATGCAGTACGAGAAAAATAAAAATTATACTTCCCGAAATTATTGCTGTTCTGGAATAAACCGAACTATTTTTAGAAGACGCATTAACAGCGTATTTACCAGCCTTTGCAATTTTGTTTATAATCCAGAGCCAAACACCATAGAAGATATGAGAAATAAAAACCAAAGCTAAAATAACTTCGACAACTCTGATAATTGGTTTAACAACATCTAAGGTTTGAACGTATCCGTTGAAAGCCTCAGGTCCCCAATACAAAGTTAAATTTCCTATGAGATGGACAGCTAAAAACAATATTAAGCTCAATCCAGTCAGGGCCATAATAAACTTCTTGCCGATTGATGAATTTATGCTTCTTATAAGCCAACCCATGAAATTCCTCCTGTTTTGTATTTATACTGAAATATTGATGAATTGTCCTGTGAGAGATGTGAATAAGATTGGTTTAAGATGAAGATATTGTAAAACACTTTTTTATATCACCTTTGATTAACATGCCCAAAATAAATTTTTTATGAAATAATACCAAAAGTTAATTTGCGGTAAATACCAATAGATGCATTTTATTGTCTAGTCACTAGTCATTTTGGTGTAATCAGTTTTATTATTTTTTCAATTGTTAAAGGCGCGGAACCTTCATAATGATTATTTACATTTATATAAACATCAACTTTTCTGTCGAGCAATTCTAAAACCATATTTACTATTTCTTCGAGCTCACTGTCCTTTGGTTCCACAATTGCGCTCCAATCCCCTCCGGTTTTCTCCTCAATTCCTTTTCTGTCCGGTCCATGAAGCCTAATTACAACGGTATCCGAAAGCAGCTTTCCAAATTTTCTGAATGTATCCGTAATCGGCGGCATATAATACCCTTGCAGCAAAATAGGAACAAGTTTTTGATTTTGAAGAAATGTAAAATACTCCTCAGATAAGTAATTTGGATTTCTCGTTTCAATTCCCAATTGAAATTTATCACTCCGTCCATCGTTAAATTTTGAAAGGAGAGCAATAAAATCCTGCATCGAACGCATTTTCTGTTTATTCAAATATTCAAATTGAAGCATGAGCGGTCCCAAATTCGGACGAAGCAAGTTAATTGATTTGAGAAATTGATTGAACAAATCTGAACTAAGAAAATTTGGATTCTCAATTAATGGTTCGGATTTTTGCTTTTTATAGAAGTGAGTTAACGAAAGACTGTTTGGAAGTTTTACAGTAAACTTGAAATCATTCGGGATGGAAGAGCTGTATTCTTCCACAACCTCTGGAAGAGGAAGTGTAATTTTATTCGTTCCATGAAGCGACCAAAACCATTGATCAATTTCTACACTGTTGTACTTTTTTGAATATTCCAGCAGATAATTAGTTTTTGCATTATCGGAATAAACTATCCCTTTCCACGATTCATATTTCCAACTGCATGTTCCGATATAAACATTTGCCATAAAGCAACCTTTTTGTTTTGAAATTACAAATACTCATAAACAAATAGAACACTCCTCAGAATAAAAATTAATTATGCATTAGTTTTATTAAAATATTTGGAAAAGTAATTGATTTTTCTTTAGTTTTGTCTAAAGAGGTATTTAGGTCTTTTAATCACGATAATTTATTGTTTCAATTCGTTCATTGTTGAAACATATCTGTTCATAATAAAGTTAAAAATATATTTCCATCAATAAACAGGTGAATAAAATGAAAAAAATAATTTTCCACTCGGTTTTAGTACTCGTATCAATTTCTTTTTTAGCTCTAACATTTTCAGAAAACAATGCAGCCGATAAGAAAAAGCACAAATATATTGGCGCAAGCAAATGCGGAATGTGTCATAAAAAAGATGATGCCGGCGCTCAGTTATCAAAGTGGGAAGCAAGCGCTCACGCTAAAGCATTTAAAACTCTTCAGACTGAAAAAGCAGATAAAATTGCGAAAGAAAAAGGATTCAAAACTCCTGCTGCAAAAACAGACGAATGCTTAGCCTGCCATACTACCGGACATGGCGAAGCTGCTGATATGTTCGATAAAAAATTTGACGCTGCTGAAGGCGTTCAATGCGAAGTATGCCACGGTGCCGGAGACGATTACAAATCCGCAAAAGTTATGAAAGACAGAAAAGAATCAATTGCAAATGGAATGATTCACAATGCGACTCCAAAAGAAATTAAAGCCGCTTGTGAAAAATGCCACAATGAAAAAAGCCCTACTTTCAAAGCATTTGATTTCGATAAGAATTGGGCAGCAATTCAACACCCAAAACCAGCAAAACCAGTAAAATAATTTAGCTAATAAGGTATAAGATGAATAAATCATTTTTTTTCATGTTTCTTTTGATACCAATCGCTATTTTTAGCCAGAATGTAAACGGAAGAATATCATCTTCCGTTTATTCTTTCGAGCGGTTCGATGAGAACAAAGAACCCGAAACTTTCTTCCGTGCTTATGAATCACTCATACTCAATATTAACCAGGATAATTTTTCAATTCGCACAAGAGTCAATTACGAAACAAATCTTTCTAACTCATTAGTAAACGATCCCAAATTAAGATTTTACAATCTCTACTTTGAAGGGAGAGATTTATTAGGTCTGGCAACAGTTAAAGTTGGGCGTCAAAGTTTGTTCAACAGTGTTGCGGGCGGCACGTATGACGGCGCAAGTTTGAAATTGAAATACACGGACTATCAAGCAAGTGTTTTCTACGGAGGAAATGTCCCTGCTTATCAAAAGCTGGAGCTCAACAAAGATTGGAAAAACAATTACGTATTAGGCGGTAAAGTATCGGCAGAACCAATTGAAGATTTATATGTTGCTTTGACTTACATTGACAAAAATTATAAATCCGAAGATTACACCGTTACCCGTCTCGACGAAAATTATAATCCCATTGACGTGTTAATTAAAAGCAAATCCAATCAATTCAAATTTGCTACTGCGGAAGTTGATTATACATTCGATAAATCTCTTTCCTTTTACACCAGAGTTGACTATGACATTAATTTTGAGACTCTTTCTAAATATGAGTTGAACGGAAATTACAAAGCAACGGATAATCTTGGAATTAATGTTTATTATAATTTCCGCGAACCGCGTATAAGATACAACTCAATTTTCACGGTTTTTAATTATGGAAATACTCAAGAAATTGAAGCGGGATTAAATTATACAGTAAACAAAGACTTTTCCCTTTCCGGTAAATTTGGAAACGTGGAATACAAAGATGATAATTCGCAGAGAGCAACTGTTGGGCTTAATACTAAATTCGGAAATGTGAGTTACAGAAAAACATTCGGCTATGCAGGAGAACTTGATGCTATATCTTTATATTCTGCTAAGTCATTTATGGATGGATTTTTAACTCCTTCTGCCGGAATTTCATTCACAAGTTATAAGCTTTCCCCGGATGAGGATACAAATACTCTAACATCTGTTCTAGCTGGAGTAAATGTAAGACCGCTTAGAACACTATCGTTTGATGTACAAGGTCAGTATTTCAATAATAAGATTTATGAAAATGACTTACGGCTGCTGATTAAGCTTAATTACTGGTTTAACACAAACTTAAATCTCCTATGAATATGAAAACAAAACAATTTTATTTTTTATTATTTGCGGTAATTTCACTTTCACTTTTTTTAGCGGCATTTAACGGTGAAAGTAATTCTGTACCCGATAACAATAAAAGTGTTATCAAATTTAGTCATCAATTTCATCTTGAGATGGATTTGGACTGCGTAGCTTGTCATACCGGCGTTAGCGAAAGCACAGCGCTTACCGATAGATTGAATCCGGAAAAAGATGCTTGTGCGGTTTGCCATGATGTTGAAGATTCCGACAACTGCCAAACATGCCACTACGAAGAAGATTTTGAACCGCTGATTCAAAAATCATCATCGCTGATATTCAACCATCAATTTCATATTACATCAAATTCTATGGAATGCCAGTCGTGTCACAAAGGATTGGAAAGTGTTGCGTATAGTTTTGAGTCCGCCGGTTTTATTCCGGGAATGGATAATTGTTATACCTGTCACAATAATGCCAGCGTTGCATCCAATGCATGTGAATCCTGCCATATAACAACTGTGGATTTGATTCCTCTTGATCACAAAAGTGTAAGCTTTATGGACGCTCACAAATTCAAAGCTAATGATGCAGACTGCGCGATGTGCCACGACAACAACTTTTGCGAAAGCTGTCACGTTGCCACAATTGAAATTACCGAATCGAATAAGAGCGGCAGTTTCTACACTCCATATTCGCCGCATAATTTTGTTGACGGAACAAAACAGCAACAATTATCCATAGTGCATGATTTGAATTATAGAATGACTCACGGAATTGATGCAAAAGGAAAAACTCAAGATTGTGCTACATGTCATCAGATAGAAACGTTTTGCGCTCAATGCCATAATAGCACGGGCAAAGGTGATTTTGCTCTTGGCGGATTTGTTCCTGCATCGCATACTAAAACTTCATTTTTAGCTCTCGGTGTTGGCAGCGGCGGTGGAGAACACGCACTATTGGCTAAAAGAGATATTGAAAGCTGCGCATCCTGCCATGATCTTGATGGCGCCGATCCGAGCTGCGTTTTATGTCACGTAGATAACGACGGAATCAAAGGAACTAACCCAAGAACACATGAAAGAAACTTCATGAAGAGCGTTGAAGGCGAATGGCACAGTGATTTTGGCGCTGTATGTTTTAATTGTCATACAGACGCTGCGGCAATGGCAAAAGTAAAAGGACAAGGATTCTGCAGCTACTGCCATAATTAAGGAATTAATTTAATTTACAGGTAAAAAATGAAATTGATTTTTTCTTATTTACTCTTTATCTCATTAATAATTTTTACTGCATCGTGCAGCGATATAAAAAATGATATTGTTAGCGATCAAGAAGTATCTGTTCATAAAAGCGGTATTGAAGATCCTGCTTCCCCTAATTTTCATTCACAAATCTTTGCTACTATTAATTGGGATCTGAATGAATGTAAACAGTGCCACGGCGCTAATTACGCCGGAGGCGTTACAGGAAAAGGCTGCAATACGTGTCACACCCAACCAGCCGGACCGGAAGCGTGCAATACGTGTCACGGAGATTTTGCTGATCCTAACATGATCTCTCCACCGAATGATTTATCCGGAAATTCAGTAACCACTGCAAAAGGTGTCGGCGCACACGCTATTCATCTTTATGATGCAGCTATTGCTCCTACAGTTCTGTGTTTCGATTGCCACATTGTAGTTACTGGAAGCGAAGGATTCGTTGCACTTCATACAGATGGTTCGCCCGCAGAAGTTGAATTAACCGGTTCTGCAGTTTCTACAATTTCAGAACCCAATTATAGCTATGCGAACTTAACTTGCCAGAATACTTACTGCCACGGAAATTTTGAATTCTTAAAAA
>JAHJTX010000319.1 GCA_018829545.1 Bacteroidota bacterium
AATCGCTGGTATCCACCTTTTATTTATCGTCCTTGTCAGTCGTGAATGACTGTTAAGATGTGTCAAAGATAAATTTTATTACCTCCCGTGTCTCTGTCTTCAACGTCTTAAAATAACCGATAACGGTTAGTGTAAGAATAGTAGCCGACTGCGTGGCACTTTCTTGTCAAGTTACAAGAAAGTTGAAGCGGACTACAACCCTTGAATTTACTACTGTCTCGGCTATTATTTTTATACATTGTTATGGGGCGTAATTATCTATTTTCAATCATTTCAATGAATTCTTGTTGTTTCTTTTCAAATTCATCTTCTTTTCCATAAATTTTTAGTCTTCCAATTCCGGGAACAGGAACAAAAAAAGGTCCAGACCAGTCTCCATCTTTTGGTTTCGACTTAAATTCATTCGGATGTATAACAAACCAACAATCATTATTCACGAAAAAATCATAAGCGTCTAATGGATTTTTATTTACATATTTCCAAAACTTATCATTTCCTTTTTTTATCATGAAGTAGAGAAATACGATTGCAACTCCAATAATTATAATCCATTTCATTTTTCTTAATTTTAAAAGTCCGTATTATCTAACATCTCAGTAAATAATTGTCCTGCTTCTTGGTCAATTGATTTGATTTTTTCAACTTTTTTTCTGAATGTATTTTTATAAAGTACCCTATAAGGAATAGGAATAATTGTCGAGAGAATAAAACTGATTACCAAAAGTCCAATCGCCAGTTTCCAATCAATCACAATTAATATCGCAACTAATAATCCATATTTTGCAATTATAACAATCCATGTCAAAGGGTACCAGTTGGGCAATAATTGCTCTCCAATTCCTTTCCATTCCACGTTATTGTGTCTTGAAATTCTTAAAGATGCTCGTTGCATTCCAAATAAGTAAAACTCAATAATCCATAAAATGATAAAAGCAATTACTAATGGATGTGATAAATTTTCCATTTCTATCTATTTTGTTGTCTGTTTCTTTTTATGCCCCATAACGGTTAGTATATGAAAAGTAGGCGATTTCGAAGCACTAAACTTTCGGTTAAGCACAAAGTTTGATACGAGCCAGAAGCTTTAAATTTACTACTATTTCGCTTATTTTTTATATACATTGTTAGCGGTTCGTTGTTTTTTCTTTTTTTTTGTTTCCTTTCCTAATGTGAAACTGACTATTGTTGTCATTGTTTTTCAATTATTGATATATCATTTTTTATTCCCTTAATTAAAAGCCATAGAGTTATTGAAATTTCTCCTATTGCTACTAATAAAAGCGTAGGTTGGTTCACAAAAGCACTGTAACTGGGGAAAAGTATAGAAGCAAAACTGGCATTCATATAAGCTATACCCGCTATGATGAGCAATATCCCAAAAATACGTGGAATAAACCCTGACTTATAAACCAAATGACCAAACGGTATCAGCCAAAGTCCCCAGAACATTTCTAATGTCAACGCTCCGTAGTCATTAATTTTTAAAAATAGCATTGCCAAATCTTGTCTCTGACTAGGTTCGAATGTTTTCAAAATCTCGCCTTTAAGAATCATAAGGGAAGTAATATTGAATGCCTCCATAATAAAAAGTACAGGAATTTGCACAATCACAAATGCAACCATAAGTTTAACCTGATGCTCGTTTACCTGTTTGAACAATCTGTACAGAACCAATACCAAAAACACAAAAATGGTATTGCTGATAATATCACCAATTATGCTCGTTCGAAATAAAAATTCATTAGATAGGATATTTTTAGCAGTGGCATCATTATCACCCAATACAATAATTTGTGATGGTACATACATAATAATATAGACGCCTGTTATTATCAGAAGAAGATACAGGAAGCCGGCAAGTCTTGCGGTTTTTTGGAGTGAATTCATTTTTTTCTTCCATATTTTTTTGTTTTATTTTTTGTCTTTTAATCGTATTACAAGTGTATTATGGCGTCTTGCCTAACCTTGCTCACTCGCTTCCTTAATTTGGCTCAGCTACATCAGATGAACGTAATCCCTTAAGCAGAAGCCAAAGACCCAATGCCATTTCGAAGATAACCATAGGCATGTCGAACCAGCCCGGGTGAACTGTATTCTGGAAGTTGGGGGAAACGATGAATGCGAAAGCACAGAACACGCACCATGCAGACGAGATCACACCAAAGACAGCCAATGCTCTCGGTATATACCTTGACTTGAACCACAGATAGCTGCAAACCGTGGAGGCCAATCCCCAGAACGGCAAGCCAAGATAGTACGCATCCCAACTCGCGGTGAGGTGCAGCCTCGCCAAGGTCTGCAATTGATCTGTCTTGAAAACCGGCAGGTAAGCAGCGTCACCCAAGAGCCGCAGAGTGCCAAACATGTTGAGCGCGGTAATACCCCACATCAAGGCATATACCAACCTGCAGAATGCCGCAACCAAGGCAATGTTCCGATTCACCGGCTTGAGGATCACGTAGAGTGCTGAGAGCATTGCTATTACGGTTATAAGGTAGAGCAGATTGCAGGCGATGTTGATACGAAACAGTGTTTCGTGCGCCATGATGTTCTGGGCGGTTTCTACAGCATTGCCCGGGACGATGAGGCGAAAGCTGATGCCATAGTTCGCAAGAACCACAATTGCCATCGCGAACAGGAAAGTGAATCCTGCGACTTTTGCAGCTTTGCGCTGTGACTGGTCGATGTCGTTAATTGCCATTTCAATCCCTTCTAATTTTTTTGTATTCATATTATATATGACGATTTAATGCCTGAATTGTTACATTTAATTGTTGAATTATTTTGTTAATAATGACGCATAAAATATCAAGTTACAAAAGTCAGTCCCGAAAAACTGTCACGGTAGAGTCTCCCAATGACTTTTAATTGTTGTGTCTGCTGCCGTACTTACAATGACCGCTAACGGCTGGCATATGAAACGTTTGGCACCACAAAGTTCCAAATTATCATACCGCTGAGCCGCTGATTAATTGTTCTTTTGCTCAAATATAGCACTTCCCGCCAAATGTTTTATAATGCATTGTTGTGCGGCGTTTATAATTTCAATATACTTTTTTTCATTTATTCATTCTTTGTCAAAATAACTTCTAAAATCAATTTATATCCTAATTTGTCATCAGGATGTTGCATTTTCAAAATAACCCTATCTTGAGAATCCCTAACAAATGTTTGAACAAGTAACGTATCATGCCAATTCATAGCTAATGTCGAATCATTAATAAAATTACATGTGGCAGTTGAAAAATTTCCTGAATTCTCAAACCACCAATATCTGAATGCCTTAATTTTTTCATCCCATGCAAAGATTCCTTTTGCTGCACCTCCTGATTTAGTTGAGTATTCAAATAAAACATAAGTATCACTTAAAATCTTCCTGAATGTTCCAATTCCATTATCTGAACCTGAATCACTGAATTCAGTTTTTGGAATCCTATATTCTAGTTTCCAATCTCCGAGAAGAAAATCGAATTTTTTTAAAATATTTGATTCCATAGTCTATTCATTTACGGTTAATAAATCAAATCTAGTATAGGTAATTTCATTATCAACAAATTAATATATTTATTACATCAATATTTTCAATTCCCTACTATTTACACAAATGCCGCACAACGGATGGCAATAAGAAACGTAGGGCATCTCGAAGCACTACCTATCAAGCTACCAAGCCGTTTATTTAATATTATGTTGTTCAAACTTAGCACTTTCTGCCCTATGTTTTTTATTGCGTGTTGTGTGCTGTTATTATTCAATCTCAACATTCAGATATTCAAAATCTAAATCAAGTTTCTCTTTAATGTATTCAATATATCCATAATCTTGTTCATTTGCAGGATATTGTCCCACCACATAAATTTTCTTCTTTCTTTTATCTTGGTCGTGATATGAATAGAGAAGAATTTGTCCTAATGCTTCTCTGATACATTCACTTGCATATGATGAGGATTTGACCTCGTAAAACCCCAAATAATCTGGTTGGATAAGTTTTACATCTACATAATTTTCTTCAAGAATAACGTTTTCTTCTCCGTATTTTTTTGCAAGTTTTTTTCTAAGTGCTTCTTGTATTTTATTATGCTTTTGCTCTACAATATATGAACGGCTTACAGTTCTTATGTGTGTTTTAGTATTTCTCTTGGTTGTTCCTTTTCTTTTCCCTTTTTTTGTTCGTCTTCCTTTTTCTGCTTTCCCAGTTATTACATCTTTTTCGTTATCCCTTCCAAATCTGTCATAGAGTTCACGCATAAAGTCGTAAACATTTTGATTAGAAGGTTTATTTAAAATCATTACTTCTTGAATTTCCGAGATTTTTGTTTGACGATTTGTCTTTAAGCCAAAATGTTCAGCAATTAAAAAAAGCACATCTCTTTTGTAAATTGGAATAAGTCGTTCATTTGAATATAGAAATGCAACTTTCCATTTGAAAAGGTCAGGAAGAATAATATCATCAATTTTATCAAATTGCCCTTTCTCAGAGAGTTTAATTATTTCAATAACATCTTTTTTTACATTCTCAAAAACTTCATTTTTATTTTTCCCATATGCACGTAACCAAGAATACCGATTATCATTGTCATAATTTTTAGGTTTTTTATTCGGGTCTTTCCTTTCATAGATTCCGAATTTTATGGAAGTCATACCTTTTATACTTCCTAGCATTCTTGTCTTCGTTTCAACCCATTGACAAAACGTATCTTTATTTCCAACACTGACATATTCTTGAAGTGTCATATTCTCAACATCTTCAATTTGCCAACGATTGAGAAACTCGTCTAATAATTCTTTTAATTCATTAGTTGTCATATTGTAATCTCGATTCTTTTAATAGCACACAACGGTTGGCAATATGGCATGAAGCGGATTGCGAGCGATTCACTATCAAACCATGATGAAGTTAAAACGGGAGTAAACTGCTCCAATTAACCACTTCACCGCTTTTTGCTATATTGCGTGTTATGGGCTGGTTTTATCTTATTTCTTTATTGTTACATCTGCATTTTTTAATAAATCTCGAACACATGTCTGCGTGCTTTCAATCAATTTCTTTATTTTATTTTCATATTCTTTTTGATATTTTTCTATATCATCTATACTTCGATTTAACTTACTTCGATCGTTAGACTTGAATTTGTATTCACCTTTTTGGGTTTTTATGCTGCTTTTTGTGCAAAGGTCTTTATAAGTTACCTTTTCGGGTTTACCACCACCAGGGCAGGGTATTTGAATTTTTTCATTTTTCATAATTTTTCTCTTTATTTTTTAAATTTTCTTATTCATAAAGTTTTTCCGCCTTAAGCCGTTTTTTTTGTGGTTTCTGGTCTCCACATTTTATTTTTTTGTCAGTCGGAATTGTCAAGAAGTGACGAGTTGAATTGTTGGTGCTCTTGTCTGTCCGCTGTGTTGTTGTCTTTTTTTAAACTTGCCCATAACGGGTTAGGGCTTTGCGTTGGTGGGCTTTTGGAACACTTAACTGTCTGCCCGCACTATTGTTTATTTATTGCTCAAATGTTTTTATTCGCACTGTCTGCCCACTAACGCAAAACCCGTGTTAGTGGCTGTGCCTTATTTCCCATTTACAATGCTTTCAAGTTGTTGAAACGCACCTGTCCATGCTTTAATAAAGTATTGTCTTGCTGTCTCCCAGTTTTCGTCTTGTCGCCACCCTGTGTGCAATAAAGTTATTTTTGTTTTTGAATTGTCAAGTTGTGAAAATAGAATTGTTACATTAGTTAGCGGTCTAACATTATTCATGAAATTTTTTTGGTCAGCGTTGCCACGCCATTCTATGTTAAGATAATGTGGTTTGTCAAATGATAATACTTTGCAACCGTATGTGCTATTATTAGTAAGGTCGGTGTCTTGTGGTGTCCAAAACAATTCGTATTTACCTCCTTCTTTCATTTCTACGTCCGCCTTACTTGTTAGCCATTTTGCCAACAAGTTGTTGTCAGCAAAGTAATTGAAGGCAGTGTCGATAGGACAGTTAAGAACAGCATAAGCAGTGATAATTTTGTCTGGCATGTCAGTCGTTGTTTTAGAATTATTTGTTTCACTTTTTTGTCCGCAAGAAAATGAAGTTAATGCAAAGAGTCCAATAATAAATTTTTGTGTTGTCTTCATGTTTGTCTTTTTTGGGCATTGCCACTAACGGGTTGCGGCTTGGCGAAGTGGCGGATTTCGGAGCACTTCACTGTCAACCAAGCACAAATGTTTATTAGAATTACTACTGTTCAATTTACCACTGAACCCGCCATTACGCCAAACCGCTGTTAGCTGTGGTTTTTCTATTTTTATACATACAAGTATTCCTGTCAAAAATTCTATTTTAACTTCTTCCAGTATATTTTTGTATTGGTATCACCTTTAATTGTTTCTTTCAAATTGTTTTCATCAATAAGTATAAATGTTCGATATATCACCCAGTTAGTTGATTTGTTTCTTGTTGTAACAGTCAAGGTATTATTGATGACTTTCAAATTCGATATCTCCAACATTTCACCATCTGATTTATCCCATGAAACCATTTGAAAATCACCTAATTTGTCTTTCCAAAAAACAATTTCAGTTGAAACTCGTTCATCATTGGCTGTCCAATGTCCAACAAAATCAATATTTGACAAACTTTGAGCTGAAAGGTGAGTTAATGAGCCTACCAAGATTGTTAATAATAAAAGTATTTTTTTCATATTGTTATTTTTTTAAAATCACAGCTAACGTTTGGCGGCTACCCGAAAGGCGGGACTTTCACCACAAAACTTGATTTGAAAAACTAATGTTTGATTAACCACAAAGCTGTCTTTGGAACACGAAACCCCGCCTTTTGGGTAGGTGCTGTTATAGCCAGTGGTTCTTTCCTTCGTCATAGTTCAAGTGTCAATTTTAAGTGTCCGCCAAGTCCTTGTTGAATTATTTTCATAAGTGTCGAAAGTCGAATGTCGGAAGAATTGTTTTCAATGCGTGAAATGTAGGATTTATTTGTTCCACATTTGTCCGCTAATTCCTCTTGTGTCATACCGAGTTTGGTCCTTGCTTCTTCAAGCAAAACACCAAGTCGAAACGCTTCAACTTGTTGCTCCCATTGTTCACGTTTGGGTTGTCCTTTTTTACCATACTTTTTGTCAAGTATTTGGTCTAATGTAGTGATGTTACTTTTTGTTTTCATTTTGATATTCCTCCATTATTTTAAGTGCTTTTTCTAATTCTTGTTTCGGTGTCTTTTGAGTTTTCTTTTGAAAAGCATTTCCAAGAACAACCAAATTCCCTTTGTCGAAAAATGAGAAGATGCGATAAATATTGTTTCCAACTTCAACTCGAATTTCATAAAGTCCTTTTGTGCCTTCAATATGCTTAAAATATTTTTCCGGAACTTGTCGAGTTACACGAATTAGATTCAACGTCCACTCAATTTTTCGTTGAACATTGTCAACTTGTTCCTCATAAAAGTCGAGAAAATAGTTTTTATACGCTATTACTTGTCTGTCATTAGTCACTATGCAAAGTTAACTATTTAGACAACTACTTCCAAATTTATTTTTGACGGTCGAGGTCGTTGGTTCAGTCCTACCATTGGCTATAACGGTTTGGCTATGCCCAGTAAGGGATTACGTAGCACTTCCGTTTCAATTTATTAATAATGTTTATAATTTGCACTTACTTTCAATTTACCACTAAAACCCTTATTGGGTATAGCCTTTGTTATCGGTTGTTTTTCTTTTCTGACT
>JAHJTX010000320.1 GCA_018829545.1 Bacteroidota bacterium
GAAATTGGAGATTGTGCTATAACTGAAACTGATAAAAATAAAAATACAGATAACAACTTCGATTTCATTTTGAACCTCTTATTTTTTTAAGCAAACTAACTATTAGTTAACCGAATTACCGTCTAGATATTGTACCTGTCCTGCGCGAGGTAACTTAACAAAGCCAGGCAGTTCGAATATTATATTGTACAAATATTTGTTGATTATTTTTGGTTCTAATGCAGGATGAAAGAATTTAGGATTCATTTAAAAAACACCTCAGTTTAAAAAATCGCACAAATGATTTACAACATAAGACATTTATAATTAAGAAGAAATAGTTTTTTACATGACCAATGCAGCTTGTTTTGTACTGTTGCAAAAAATTCTTTTGTTAACGGAGCATCTTTATCATAATCAGCGGAGAGAGAATAAGCATCAGTAATCCTTTGATAAAATCTCCTTTCACTTGCTCTAATTTCACGGATACGTTCTAAAAGTTCGTCAAAATAATCTTTGTCAAAAACTTTGTTCCCTTGCTTTA
This sequence comes from Bacteroidota bacterium, assembly GCA_018829545.1. Classification (GTDB taxonomy): domain Bacteria; phylum Bacteroidota; class Ignavibacteria; order Ignavibacteriales; family Melioribacteraceae; genus JAHJTX01. Next base: position 524 of record JAHJTX010000320.1, read on the forward strand.
GTTTCTCGTCATCTAAAACAAAATCTTTAATGATATATTCCTTGAGAGTTTTTGTAGCCCATATGCGGAATTGAGTTGCTTGATAGGAATTAACGCGGTATCCGACAGAGATGATAGCATCAAGATTGTAGAAATCAAGATTTCTTGTAACCTCCCTTTTTCCTTCAGTTTGAACTGCTCGAATTTTTCGAGTAGTTGCCTTTTTACTAAGTTCACTCGTTTTATATATCTCTTGAAGGTGATAGGTAATAGTATGACTTTCTACATTGAAAAGTTTAGCAATCATTTTTTGAGTAAGCCAAACAGTTTCGTCTTTGAAAAACACATCTACTTTTACATCACCGCTCTTAGAAGTGTAAAGGATAAAATTGACTTGATTGTTCGTTTATTCATGTTTCATTTTTTAATCCGCTAACACGTTTTTAATTGATTTTCTTTTGGGTGTTTCGCTAGTAAGCGCTATGTTTTGGCCATAGATATATTGATAGCTTAATTTTTCGAGCTACTCAATTGCAAATAGTTCGATTTCTGATTCTGTCATTTTACTCATAGTCTGAACCTTAATTTGCTTGGGTTACTTTCAATTTGTTATCTTTCTCAATTGGCAATAATAATCTTACTTCTTCCCAGACCGAGGGTAAATTCCCATCTTTTAACGTGACTATGTATTCCCGCTGATTTATTCTTAACGAGATTGACGACCAGCTTGAAATAAAACTCAAATCCGCGAAACTTGCAAAAAATGTGTGGTTGTCATTTAATATTGATGATGGCTTTTTCTCGGACAATTATTTTGATCTTCTTCCGAATCGAGAAATAGTAATTGTGTATACGCCTACGACGAGTGATAGAAAGTTTTTGAAAAATCTCACCATTAAATTTCTCAGAGATACTTACATCGAATAGAATATTAAAGTCTCTGCTCAATAAACGAATTGTGGAAATCTGGAAGGAGATTAGATTGATTCTGGTTTAAAATAAAAAAGCTCTCACTAGGAGAGCTTTTCAAAACAAAAGTCAGCGAAAAATTATTTTAGAATAACGTCTTTTGCTTGAGGACCTTTTTGTCCTTCGCCGATTGTGAATTCAACTTTTTGACCTTCTTCTAAAGTCTTGAATCCATCACCAGTGATTGACTGATAGTGAACAAATACGTCTTCGCCTTCAGCTTGCTGAATGAAGCCGTAGCCTTTGGAACTGTTGAACCATTTTACGGTTCCGCTTTTTCGCTCTGCCATATTACAGATGCTCCTCTAAAAAATTTAAAAATTGTAATTGAACAGAGCCTTCAAATAACCAAATTAGGAAAACCTTTGAAACGTACTGATCAATCATACTTAATTATAAATATTCTTTACCTTTCCAAATAATCATTTGATTGAAATAATGGATTGCTTTTAGGACTAACCACTTCTGAAAAGAATTGATTTTATTCCTTCGAACAGACAGGTAAAAAACACTCATGAAAAATAATACATTTAGTTATAAATCCAAATGTTTTATTTCTTTTAAAAAATCAAACAATTTGACCTTACATCTTTTTGTTGTGGATTCACACAATTCATTCTCAGGTTCAAGGAAATGATATTTGATTTACTTTAAAGACTAGAGAAGAGAAGATTAGTAATGAAAAGTTCGTAAGACTTGCGCACCTAAAAGACAAAATAGTAAACGCTGGCAGCTTTGAAATGTTTCAAAGAAAGGATACAGATTTTGCAACATTTTTGTTGTATATTAAAGTACTTTACCATTCAGTATGTATTCTTTTTTTTATAGCAATAAATTGATTTAAGAGCAGGAAATCCATGAAAATCTATCCAATTATGTTACCTTTTTTAATCGCATTAATTATTTGTCCCGTAGTTATAAATTCAGCGCAATCGTCCGAATGGGCACATATTATTGAAATAGTTCAAAAATTTAAAAAAAGTGAGCGCGGACCATATAAGGAAATTAAATGGTTTTGCATCGATGGTGCAGTTGTTGGGCCAAAGGAGAAATGCCCCGAACCTGGCGGATTTATGCGTGCGACTTATAAAGATGAAGTAATAAAACTCGGAGAAAGGGAACATATTTTTCTTGGACAAATTTTAACGGGAACAAGTTTTGAAAAGTTTCTTGATGAGGAAAATCAATACTCTCGAATGAAGCAGTATCAAATAGAAAAGTATTTACGCGCAATTGATAATGGCTGGATAATTCGCCTCGCTCAGTTCTACCGCGGTTCATTACAAGCGGAGGATGAAGAAAATTGGGGGTATAATTTTTTTACAAAATTGCTCGAAGATATAAATATTACAGAAGAAAAATTCATGTTCATTCGCATGAGCCTAAAAAGCATTCCTCACCGGGGAGATGATAATTTGGCTCAGAATGTTCGTGCGATTTCCAAAAACCTTTCTGATTTATTCCCATCATTTATGAATATTAGAGTTAAAATTCATGGACAACCTGAGGAAGCAGATATACAATTAGTACAAAATTTTCTTGATAAAAATCGAAGCTCATTCAAACCGGATCAAACAGCTGAGTTTGAGGCATTAATATCTGAAATGAAGAAAGCTTTCCCACCTGTTGATTTAAGCATGCTAAAAAAATATACCAACAGTCTTGGTAAGAATTCTACAATTAGGGTAGAATTGGAGAAATTAATTGCAAATTATTCCGGTAAATCTTCGCCTGAAATAATTCCGCAAAAATTAAAGCAAGTATCAATAATGTTGGTTGGTATTAGGCAAGCAATTGAAAGCGAGAAAGCTACAAAAAGAAAATTATATCTTTTTGAAATATCCCTAATTTTAGAAAATGTTCTCCAGCGGGAAATTGAAAAATGGAATACAAATGATTTGAAATCAGTCTTGGAAAAGAATTATTGTTTAGCCCAAGCTGCAGCTGGAGCCGGATATCTGGAAAATTGGGAATGGAATTCAATTAAATATCTTATAGCTCCGCCTGCCACAGATTCTATTTCAATCCTATCGCTGGTTCAAAAAATTGAAATGAGCAAGAAGGCTGTTGAGTGGGGGGCTAGTTTAATTAACGCATATTACAAAAAGGATGTGGAAGTATTCACGGAATTTGAACCTTTGACAGTAACATTTCTCGATGATATGATAAGATCAACCATATTATTACCATTTGGCAATCTTGTTGGCAAACTAAGTGATTACGCGGCGGATTATTCCGGCTTAAGAAATAATGTATTGGGTATTGAAGATCAGAATCGAATACGCGGTTTAAATCCAGGTTTCGCATTTGGAGAATTAGTTGTTGTTAAAGGCTCTCCTGAGAAAATAATTTTTTCCCCTAAAAAGATTTATGTTTTTGAAAGACCGCCGGCGGATTTAAAACCCGTTGCAGGCATTTTAACAATTTCGGAAGGGAATCTTGTATCACATATTCAGCTATTAGCCAGGAATTTGGGTATTCCCAACGCCATTCTGACTTCACAGAATTTAAATTCATTGCTAAAATTTGCAGGTCAAAAAGTGTTTCTTGCCGTCTCGCAAAAAGGGACCGTAATAATGAAGCTGGAAAACGAAATGAATGAAACTGAAAAAAGTTTGTTTGCTCAAAAAAGTTCACCTTCGGAGGTTATCAATGTTCCCGTAGATAAATTGCAGCTTAATGTTAACAGAATCGTTGCTCTCAAAGATTTACGGGCAAAAGATTCTGGTATACTTTGCGGACCAAAAGCTGCGAATTTGGGCGAATTGAAAAATTTATTTCCTGATCATGTGGTTAATGGTTTTGTTATACCATTCGGAATATTCTATGATCATATGAATCAAATATTGCCAGGGAAGCAAAATTCTTACTGGGAATTTTTACTCGATTCATTCAGCAAAATAAAAAAGCTTGAGGAAAAAGAAGAAGAGAGTGAAGAAATGCAATCGCAGATCTTTGCAATTCTAAAAACGTTGAGAGAGGAAATTAAAAAGATCAATTTAAAACCTGAGTTTGTTTTTGATCTTAGACAAAACTTTACCAGCAACCTTAGTACTGAATTAGGAAAGACAGCCGTATTTATTCGAAGTGATACCAACATGGAGGATCTAAAAGATTTTACCGGCGCAGGATTAAATCTTACGCTATTCAATGTGGTGGAAGAAGAAAAAATCCTTGCAGGCATAAAAGAAGTTTGGGCGTCTCCATTTACAGAAAGAAGTTATAAATGGAGACAAAAATTTTTAAATAATCCGGAAAATGTTTTTCCTTCTATCTTGGTAATTCCTACGGTTAATGTAGATAAATCCGGAGTACTCATAACGACAGGAGTGAACTCTGGAAATCCCGAAGATATGACAATAGCTTTTAGCCGGGGTGCAGGCGGTGCTGTTGATGGTCAAGCTGCAGAAAGTTATACGATTAAACGTGATGGTCAATTTTCTCTTCTTTCACCTTCAAGAGAAAATAGCTTCAACACATTGCCTAAAAGCGGCGGTACACAAAAGGTTATCACCACTTTTAACCAACGGCTGTTAACTGAAAAGGACATTTCTGTGTTAAAAAAATTCGGAGAAGAAATTAAAATTATATTGCCTGGAATGCCGGGGATTGTATCGCAAGGCCCCTTTGATGTTGAACTCGGCTTTTTAGACGGAAAGATATGGCTGTTTCAGGTACGCCCATTTGTAGAAAGCAAATCAGGATTGTCGTCATCATATTTGAATGCATTAAATCCTATAGTCCCGGCAAATAGAATAATTAGTTTAAGTACATCGTTTTAGCGGAGAATATCATGAACTCGAATTTTAAAATTACAGTTGTTTTAATACTTCTTCTGATTGGAACAGCAAGTATAATTTCTTCATATCCAATTGATGGTTATTTATTTAGCCAGATTAGAAGATTAAATAGACTTCAATTGATTCTTGAAGGCAAAATTAATGATACAAAACTACTCCCTGGTCAGTTACTTTCTATTAACGATATCAAACTTTCGTTGTATGGAACAAGATTAGATAGTTTAACAAATTTTCGAAAGATTGACGCTGAATTGCAAAATAAGCTAAACCGGCTATTTCCGAACAAAGATGAGAGTTATTCCATTTGTGTTCTCGAAATTACCGCCAAGCAAAAATTGCGTTATGCCGAAAGACAACCTGACCGAACCTTTATGCCGGGAAGTATTGGTAAGTTAGCAATTATTGCAGGCTTGTTCGCCGAGCTGGAAAAAATATATCCCGCATCCTTCCCTAAAAGAATAGATTTACTTAAAAGAAGCAAAATTAGAGCCGGACGATGGGCAATTCCAAATTCACATACAATTCCGATTTTCGATCCCGAGACAAAGGCATTTGAAAAAAGATTGGTGAGAGAAAGAGATGTTTGCACATTATTTGAGTGGGCAGATCACATGCTTTCTGTTAGTTCTAATGCCGCCGCAAGTGTTGTATGGAAGGAATTAGTTTTGTTACGCCATTATGGAATTAATTATCCCCCAAGCGAAGAAGAGGAAAAGAATTTTTTCGAAAAAACTCCTAAGACAGAGTTAAGGGATATGATGATGTCTGTTGTAAATGATCCATTAAGAAAAATTGGAATAACTGAAACACAGTGGCAGTTGGGCAGTTTTTTTACAAAAGAAGGTAAACGTATTATTCCAGGAGAAGGGGGCAGTATTGCATCACCATTTGGATTGATGAAATATCTTGTGGCGTTGGAAAAGGGAGAAATTGTTGATAAGGAATCGAGCCTAGAGATTAAACGATTGATGTACATGACCGATAGGAGAATTCGCTATGCTCAATCACCTGCATTAAAGAACGCGGCGGTTTATTTTAAATCCGGTAGTTATTATAGCTGCATACCTGAGCCGGATTTTGAATGCAAAAAATACAGTGGGAATAAACAAAATTACATGAATTCTGTGGCGATTATTGAACATCCTGATGGGACGAAATATTTTGTTACGCTCATGTCTAATGTGCTAAAAAAGAATTCGGGTACGGATCATATGTACCTCGCTTCTGAAATTGACAGAATAATTCGACAGCGGTAAGGTAACACCTCAATCAACCGATTCGAAATTTGAATGAATCTTTTTTGCAAATTTTCTCACCTTCTTATTCTTGTGCCCTTCTGTTTGAATTAAGAGGTTTTTGAATTTTTCTGAACGAGATTTTGAAATTACGTTAAGAGTAGTTATAGCTAATTCAATATCATTTCTATTTAATAATATTTCATAACATTCATACTCGGAAGGAATTTTTTTCCCTATTTTTCTAATGAATTCATCGCTGATTGAATTCATTATGGTAGATTCTATGATTAGTAAAATTATCTTTTTTAAACTCGATTCATCCAATAAATTATCTAAAAATTCAATGGCATTTATCTGAATATCAAGTTCATTCCTTTGAATTCCATGAAAAATATTAATTAAATCATCGGGCGGATATTTTAATCCTAACAGCCTAAATATTCGCTCTAAACCACTGTTTTGACGCTGATTCAATAATTGTATAAGCCTCCGACGGCTTTCAATTAGTGGGTTTTTATTTGGAATATTTTGACTTCTGATCTCTGATAATTCGATATTGTTTTGGACAAATAATACTTGAATTGTCTCTGCTTCTATTTTAACTTCCTCATAAAGGTTTTTCTCGATCCTGCGCCAGTCAAATTCCAAATAAGGGAATTTGATTTTAAGACTATTCAAGGTGATCAAAGAATCAGTACGAAGCCTATAATCTTCATCGTCCAAAATATTTAACAATACTTGCACAGATTTTTGATTCCCAATTTCACCAATAACTCTAATCAAATTTTTTCTAATCCCCAGTTCATTATCACTATCAAGTAATAACTTAATTAATTCTTCGTGAACTAAAATCCCGTAATTTGTTAAAGCGGTGATACTTGCGGAAGCTGCTTTTTTGCTGGATAACTTGGCAATAATGAGGTTAACAAAACTTGGCTCCGTTGTTCTTCCCATCGAAATAATGGCTTCATTTGCCACTTCATTTGATTCATCATTCGTCATACTAATTAAGTAGTTGTAGTGTTCAGATAAATGGGCATGGCCAATAGTTTTTACAATAGCGCAATTTTGCAAAACCTGATCTTCTGCTGGATCAATTTTTGCCAATTCAATAATTCTTTGTTTAACTACCAGAGAGATGTTTAGTATTTCTTTCAAATCTTGATTGCCGACTGTTTCAATTGCTAGACTAACTAAAGCGGCATTACGCACTTTGATATTTGAGTGGTAAAGATATCCGCTCAGTAGCTCAATTGAATTAAGAGGATTATGCTCGAATAAGTATTGACACGCTTCAATCCGAATTGCTTCACTATCGTCTTCCAACATCAAGGTTACTTTGTTTGAATAATTTTGTGATTTATAAAAGTATAAATTTCTGAGAGTCTCCAATCGAATTGAAGTTGAAGAGCTAGTTAAATGACCTGCAATCGCCTCTATGAGATAATCATTTTGAATTTGCTTCGTCATTCTTAGAATATCCAGAATTTGATCTTCTGTGCCGCTCTTAAGTACAGAAATAATTCCACTCAAAACCGATTCGTTCTCAAAATCAAATTTTTTGGGTTGATCCAAATTCTGTTCGACTTTTAATTTAAATGCTCTTAAATATTCCTCGCGAACCTTAGAAGCAACATAAAACCAAATAAGGATGAGGAAGATTGTAGCTATCGAGATGTACTCGATTGGCAAGTCAAACCCGCTCGTCATTATTATTAGAATAATACCGCCAAGCCCGGTGGCTGCACTATCAACAAAAATATCTATAAAAGATTTTGTTTGATTTTTAATTTCAACAGGAATTGGCAGAGCTAGCAATTCCATGCTTGATTTGTTGATGGACTGTTTTAAACTTCCATCGCTCAGTTTTAAGAATACCGCAGACCATACCGCCGGATTAATAAGAAGAGCGATAGTGCCGAGGAAAATTCCGGATGGTAAAAAGAATAGTGAAGTTCCAACTCCAAAGACTCCAACAGCTCTTCTTGTTACGAAGATTTGTACGAGCAAAGAAACAATGTTCATCGTAGAAAACCAAAATCCAAAAAACACTGTTAGCTCATCTTCATTTACGAATTCGCGATAAGCAATTGCACTAAACTGAAAATCAATAAACTTAGCAACAATAACGCTTAATCCTACTATTACAGCTAAATATGTTAAATGTCTGGACTGTCGTATAAGAGATACAGGATGGTTTGAAAAATGCCAAATTTGCTTTTTATGTTGAATATGATTTGTTTCGCTAGGAACAAACTTATTCCACAAATAATTAACAATTGGGATGCAGAAACTTAATAGAAAAATGCTAATCAGTACCAGGTTTATACTACCAACCCAATTCGCAAGCACAGATACAAGGTAACCGCCAAAAATTCCACCTGCAATTGCTCCGGAGCCGATGAATCCAAATAACCTTTTAGCTTCGCGGTAATTAAAAAGCAAGTTCGCAAATATCCAAAACTGAGAGGTTGAAAGCAATGCAAAAATAGCGACCCACACATAAAAGAAATATATCGATGAATCAAGAAAAATCCCGAATTGCATCGCAATCCAAAGAATTAGAAAAGTAATATTCGATAAAATGAGTGTTGACTTGATAATTTTATTAAGCGTATAAATTTTTAGGTAGTGGATATAAATGGTTGCAAAAACCGCAGCAAAAATGGCAACGAGTAAAAAAGCAATGGGAAGTTCTTCTACGCCGAAGTTAGTTAGAAACAGCGAAGTAACGGTTGGTTTTAAAATGAGAACGGAAGTAATTATTAAAAATATGTAAACAAACATTAGAATAGCTTTTGCATATTCCCCTTCCCTCAAATCGAAACTTTTACGGAGCGTTAATTTTATTTTATCGATTAAATAGGATTCCACCGCACATCCTTAGGTAAGAATTTAGTAAATAAAATAAACATTTAGGATTATTTTAAAATAGCTGGCTTCAGAATCTCATCAACAGCAGGTAGTAAATTTCTCATAATTCTCTCACCGTTTTCATCCTGAACCAACGCAACTAAAATATATCTTCTCCACTTTTCCCCCCACACTAAAATTGAATCTGCATGCCACGAGAGCCAGGTTCCTGATTTACGATATAGTTTGGCATTAGGCGCCAATTTTTCAATTGAGCCAACAAATTTATGATGAAGTTCAGGATCAGTCATAATATTTAACATATCTTTTGATCTCTCAAAACTAACCAGCTGCCCAAATGCTAACATATAGTAAAATCTGCATACCTGTGATACCGTTGCAGCATGAGATAATCCTTTTATTGGATCTGGGTGACGAACACCCAAGGATGCAAATCTTTTACCAACCCATAATCCACCTCCGGACTCTTCGTCATAAAAATTGTATCGCTGATCAGTCAGAACTTCTTCGATTCTATCGTATCCGAGTCTATCGATCATTCTTGTTGCAGCCTGATTGTCGGAACGGCTAATCATAATTTTCATGTCGCCTTTAATTTCTTCGGTTTCCTGTAACATTCCGTCTTCAAGTGTTTGTTCGGCAGCAAGCAAAATTGCAATTTTGGGTAATGATGCAGCATACATCATCTCATTTCCATTCACTCTGGCAAACTTAACATTATATGGATTGCTCAAATCTACAACACCAACTGCCATCTTTTTACTCTTAATTAATTTTTTCCAGTATACATTTTTATTTAATTGCTTTTCGAGCGCTTTTTGCAAATCTTTGTTCACTAATTGACGCAAAGGCTTTACCTCTTCAGCTTTTACTTTATATGGCAGTTCTTTTATTTGTAGTAACGGAAGATCTTTTAGAACTCCCAGAGAGATGAGACCTGAAGACAGGAGGAGAATTACAAATAAACTATATTTTATTTTCATATTAACTCTAATAAAGGTGGTGGAAATGTATACAATTAATAATTCATTGTGAAAAATCTTTTACTCTAGATAAAGCGAAATGTTTCAAAAGTGGTATTATTCAATGTTGATAATAATCTAAAGGATTAATTAAATAAAAATCCTCTGATCAATCTAATGCCAAAGAACTTTTTATTATTTTTGCAGCCGTGTTTATTCAAATAAAATTGAGGTAATAACTTGAAGTTAAAAAATATTGTACTTGCTCTACTATCTTTCACTCTGCTGATTGCCTGCGGTCAAAACAATAACGAAGAGAATGCAAATTCCGATTCCGGAAATAAAGTTGTTGTTCAAGAGGTTATTCAGGGTTCAGGTTACACTTACATCAATGGAATTTCCGGCGGCAAAGAAATATGGATGGCAACAACTAAGCGCCCGGTTGAAGAAGGAGCAGTTATTTATTACGGCGTGGCAATGGAGATGCAAAATTTTACCAGCAAAGACTTGGATAGAACTTTTGAATCAATTCTATTCGTTCAGGAAATAAGCGATAAGCCGATATTAGAAGGGGATAAATCTGAAGCCATTGGAAACGGAAGAGTTAAAACCGATGAGCAAAAAGATATAAGCATCGAAAAAGTAAAAGATGGAATAACTCTGAAAGAATTATTTGAGAATAAAGAAAAATACTCCGGAAAAATTGTCAAGGTTAAAGGGCAATCAGTTAAAGTAAACAACGGAATAATGAGTAAAAATTGGGTTCATATTCAGGACGGCACAAAGTCAACCGAAAATTATGATCTTATGGTAACTACAAACGAATCTATAAATTTAAACGATGTTGTAGTTTTTGAAGGCATAATTATTTTGGATAAGGATTTCGGTTATGGATACAAATACGATTTAATCATGGAAGACGCTAAAGTGGTAAAATAAATTCCGACAACTACTTTTATACTAAAACAATAAAAAGCTCAAAAGTACAGACTTCCGAGCTTTTTTTGTTTACAGAATTAAAACCCATCTCACATTTCAAACACTTCGCCGGATTTCGGATAGATCACTTCTCTATAACCTTTTGCTAAAATTTTGTCTCTCAAAGGAAGCGATTGCTCGGGCTCGCCGTGTACCAGAAAGATTTTTTTAAGTTTTTCTTTCGGACACAATTTTAAATAATCAAGTAGTTCATTTTGATCGGGATGACCGGAGAAATAATCCATTGATTTAACTTGAGCCTTTACGCGATGCGGCTCGCCCAAAATAGAGACTTCTTTTTCTCCGTCGATAATTTTTCTTGCCAATGTATGCTGGGCGGCGTAACCAACGAACAAAATTAAATTATTCGGATTGTTAATATTATTTGCAAGATGATGTAATATTCTTCCACCCTCTGCCATTCCTGACGCAGAAATAATTATATGCGGTTCTTTCTTTTCGTTCAGTTTTTTCGAATCGTTTACGTCCCTAATGTAAGTCAATCTTCTAAATCCAAATGGATCTTCAAAGTTATCAATAAACACTCTATAAGTTTCTCTGTCGTAGCATTCGGGATGATTTCTGAATACATCGGTTGCGCTAACTGCAAGCGGACTATCAACATAAATGGGAATTGCCGGCAGCCGATTTTGATTGAAAAGTTTGTGGAGAATGTAAACCAGTAACTGCGTGCGCCCCACGGCAAAAGAGGGAATAATTATCTTTCCATTTCGATCAATCACTTCATGGATTGTACTCACGAGTTCCTCTTCAACGTCGCTGGAAACCGAATGAAGTCTATTTCCATAAGTGCTTTCCATTATCAAATAGTTCAAGTCTCGAAGAATATTGGGATTTCTAAGAATAGGCATATCATCCCTTCCAATATCTCCGGAGTAACCAAGCCGAATATTTTTGCCATTCTCTGCTATCTCCAGAAGAACGCCGGCAGAACCAAGAATATGTCCCGCATCTCTAAAAGTAAGTTTTACGCCTGGAAATACTTCAAAAGTTTTATCATACTGCAACCCCACAAAGTGTCGCATTGCTTCTTCGGCATCCTCTTTTCCGTACAGCGGTTCAAATAAATTTTTGCCCTGCTTTTTCCTTTTTCTATTTACCCACTCAACGTCACGCTCCTGCAGATGAGCGGAATCCCTTAGCATAATATTACATAAATCTACTGTAGCTGCAGTTGAGTAAATGTTCCCGTTAAATCCTTTGCCAACAATTGTGGGAATATTTCCGCTGTGATCGATGTGAGCATGCGAAAGAATGATTGCGTCTATTTTTTCAGATGCAAAGTTGAAATTTCGGTTTAATTCAAACGCCTCTTTTCTTCTGCCCTGATACATTCCGCAATCGAGTAAAATCTTTTTACCGTTAATAGTTAATAGGTGTGATGAACCGGTTACTGTCTGTGCTGCGCCGTGAAATTGAATTTTCAAGAATTCCTCCAATTAGGTTAATTCGAGGATAAATCTAACAATTCTTTTTAACAGACTCAAAAATTTAAGTGATTTTTAATTAGAGTTATGAAAATAAAAAGCCCAATCTGGGCGATTGAGCTTTGGTGGAGAGCTAGGAATTCGTTTCATTTAGGCAAAAAAGTCTGTTTTTTACCTAAATTGAAGACATTTCTATAAGCCTTGTCCAAAAAGTGTCCACCTCACAAGCTGGGTCAATTTAGTTTCCCCAAAGATGCTATTTCCTTGCAAATTCAATAAGTGAGTCCACTCCGAAAAACCCCAAACGGGTTAAAACCCGTTTGGGAAAGTTTGTTTTTAGCTTGTTATCCCCACGTTAAAACGTGGGGTTAATAACAATATGACTTTTCAGAGTGGACTCATAAGTGAAGAATATTCCCCCTGATCTGCAAGTCTCAAAGCTCTAAGGTATTCCGATAGCGCCTCCCTTCTTTTGTAAGGTTCACGCTTCCCCATGTGAATGTTTTCTGTTTCAACCTGCTATCCCCTCCTCTGAAAAGGATTTGTTTGAAATCCAAAACTTACAATCATCCGGCAAGTTTCTTATTTCAATTCCAATTTGAAATTTATCCACGCCAATATTTTTATTTGAATTTCGGAACTGTTCAGCCCAACGCCATACATTGTTGAACATACGGAAATGCAATTCTATAGTAAATGCGTCAGTTAATATTCTCTCAGTATTTAAACTTACCTTTATTGTCCACTCAATTGCTTTCTCTACATTTAGCTGCTCAAACTCATTCAACTCACCAAAAGTAGATATGGTTTTTATCAACAGTCCGGATTTTTCATCTTCATTGATAGGCGTTTGCTGAGCGCTATCATCTAAATCTAATCCCATAAATACCTGGGTAACTCGTTATTTATTTTATCGGCGTGCTCATTAATTGCCTGTTCTATTCGTTCTTTTTGATTTTCCTGATTTTCGAGTTTCATTGTATGAGATGTTCTTATTACAATTTGCCGGGCAACTTCATTTGCTCGTTTTTCGATAATGGCGTCAATTGACTTTTCATTTGGAATCAATGCATATATTAATCTAAAATTAAGCGCTTCGGCAACCTCCTGCAACTTTCCCAGTGTGATACTTTTAGTTTCCTCTCTTTGCTCAATCTCTTTTATTGTCGGGACACTTTTATTTAAGCGTTTAGCCAATTGAGCTAGTGACATATTTAAGGCCGTTCTTATCGAATAAATCCAACCCTTAGACGGTATATCTGATTCACTTAATTGAGATAACCGCTCATATTTTTTACCGAGTTGCTCAATTATTAATTTTCTATTCTCTGGTATCATAAGGGTATATCCATAATAATACAAATATTATTCAGGGTATAGCCAAACAATAATAATAGTAAGTTAAATTTCAATTCAGTTCATCGCCATCTCCTTTATTGAAAAATTTTATTCTCGATCCGGATTTTTTTAACTGGTATTAATGCCGCCATTTGCTCTAATATTGATTAACCGCCTTTAACTTTCTCAGTATTTTAAATTATGAGGAACTTATTAATTTCGCATCTCTTTCGGCTTGAATAATTGTGAGTCAATTCGATGTCAAATCATTATCGATCTTTTTTTGAATAAATTAATATAAATTCAGAACAACTGACCTCGCAAAAAGCCGTTTTTGGAAAATCATCTACAACTGGTTATTTAGTAAGCATTTAACAAGTATTAATTTTGTTCCATCTATAATGAACATCGGATTTCAAAATGGCACCAATTTCTGTA
>JAHJTX010000321.1 GCA_018829545.1 Bacteroidota bacterium
ATCTTATTCTTAATCTTGAAGCCTCTCTAGACTATGATTATGACAATGATCATGACTAGGATTCAGTCTGCAATCATTTTCCTGGTCATAATCATTCAATAAAATTCCCGAAGTCTAAAGTCCCCAAAATTGCACGTTAGACTTTGGGAATTCTTAATATTCGTCATCGCGATCCCGATGCGTGCCCCTATTTTTCACAAGGTAATCGGGAGAAGCGATCTCAACTTTGAAGATTTCCCATTACTCAATGTGTAACCTCGAAGGTAAAAAACAGCGACCTTCGAGATTTAGGAATTCTTAATCGCAATCTTATTCTTAATCTTGAAGCCTCTCTAGACTATGATTATGACAATGATTATAAAAGGCAAAGACTATCTTCATCTTAGTTGTGATTCAGCCCTCAATTAAATCAACTGCAGATTTGAACCTTAACCTAAAGTTTACACTACAATTTTTCTATTATCGTCGAATTAACAATCATATCTTTTTTAACTGCGGTAACGGGCATTTGATTTGCATCGGAACTTCTCATTGTAACTTCCATACCCATGCGCATTGTAGTTTGAGATTTTTCCAGCAGCCCGTCATCTAGATTAAACTGTAGTGAGCCGCTGCCGGAAATATCGGGATCGCTGAAAAAATAATTTACTCCTTGTTCGGAAACTTGATTTTGACCCTTCCATGTAACAGAAAGTTGTGCGGAAATATTTGCAATTTCTTTTCCATTTCTATTCTCAATTCCGGTGAGAGTGAAGAGAGCAGAATTTTCAATGCTGAATCCTGCAAGCATGGAATTATATTTTTTCTCCCAACTTGAGTTGATACCCATTTCTTCTTTACCAAGTTCGCGGATAAGCTGTTCGGAGAAAGGACGAATTACCGCTGAATTTAATTCCTGTATAAATTGTTCCATTTGCTCTTTTGTGAACGATCCTGCTTTATCTTGAATAGCAAGCATTTCATCGGCAATGGATTTTGTATTACTGATATTCAATATTTTACCGGATTTATTCACGGTGATTCTAAATTTTTTCTTTTTCATTGATTCATAATCCACAAAAAACTTTCTTTCGCGGTCACTTAGAATTAAAGCCGAATTATATTTCATGCTTTCGCCATTGATATTGGCATCGACTTTTATGGATTTTACAAAAACCTCAAGAATCGTCACATTGTCTTTACCAATATCGATCGGCATAAGCTCAAGTAAATATACAGCGTTTTGTATCATCTCGGTTTTTATAAGCGTATCAGCCTGAATACTCTGCGTATTACTCAGTATCGTAGTCATTTTATAATTAAGCGCTTTTCCTTTTTCAAATTTATAGACAATAGGTCTAACTGATTCTACAATCTCTTCAGCTTTTTCGTTACCCTTTGTAACATCGGTTTTTTCATTTGTCTTGTCATTGCCGCAGCCTATTACAAATAAAACCAAAACACCAAATAGTAAATATTTCTTCATTTTATCTCCGTCAGTACAAAAGGTACTTTTTTCTTAATATTTTAAAATCGTTCAATTCGTTTTCCCAATAATTAAATATCGTCTCATCATCATAATTATTAAGTATTGCACTACGCAAATATGTAGTTCCGGCTAATCTTTCCAAAGAGTTTCTTCTAAATTCTAATTCGGCTGGATATAATTTGTGAATCGTATTCAAAAGAGATATTCCAAATCTAAGAGGATTAAAATCATTCCTATTCACAACTTCAATCTGAATCCCTTGGCAAAGTTCATCCTTATATTTTGGATTGTTAGACATTTCCGGAATTGCGCGGGGTGTAAACTCAGTAGGGAAGAGGCGGACGGATGTAAAATCTTTCTGGGACATTTCGTCAATAACTGCTTGGCTATTTAGGTATGGCGCTCCAATTATTAAAAAGGGATTTTGCGTTCCTCTCCCTTCAGAAATATTCACCGCCTCAAATAAGCACATACCGGGATAAACGATGGCGTTTTCCAATTTAGGTAGATTTGGGGAAGGCTTAATCCATTCAATCCCGCATTCGTCATAAAATAAATTCCGGGACCAATTATTCATTTTAATGATTGTTAAGTCTGCTTTATTCTTTGAGTTAATCCAAAGTTCTTCGTTAAACATAAGCGCAAGTTCACCGACCGTCATTCCGTGAATAATTGGAATCGGCGCTATTCCAACGAATGATTTTAACGAGTCAAGCACAATAGGTCCATCAACAAGCAAACCGCCGATTGGATTAGGTCTATCAAGAATTATAATAGGAATATTGTTCTCCGCAGCCGCCTCAATTCCATAGTACATCGTTGAAATAAAAGTATAAAATCTCGCTCCTACATCCTGTATATCGAAGAGAAGAACGTCAATACCTTCGAGCATTTCAGGAGTTGGTTTTCTGTATTTCCCGTACAAAGAAAAGACTTTAACGCCGGTCTTTGTGTCAATTCCATCAGAAATGCCGACGCCGTCAGGATTGTTTCCTCGGATTCCATGTTCAGGTCCAAAAAGAGCGCCAATTTTTACACCCGGAATTTTAACAAGTGTATCTGCCAGATGAATGCCGCCGGGCAAGGTAGAAGTATGGTTAGTGATGAAGCCAATATTTTTACCGATTACCAAATCTAACTGATTATTAATAAATACTTTTGCCCCAACTTCAACACGAAGTTTTTTGCCGGTGCCCTGAGCAAAGATTAGCGTAAAAGAAAGTATAAGACTTTGCAGAACAATCAATAATGATTTAACTGACATATTATTACCTTCCATGAATAGTAAAATTATTCCGAAAAATTATCTAATAACTCTTTTCTTGAAAAGAAATGAGCTATTTCTTTTGCAGCGTTTTCATCAGAGTCCGAGCCATGAACAATATTTCTTTCAATTGAATCGGCGAACAGTTTTCTAATTGTTCCTTCATCTGCTTTTGAAGGGTCTGTTGCTCCGATCAATTTGCGAAAATCTGCGACCGCATTTTCTTTTTCTAATGCAATCGGCACGCATGCTCCCGAAGTCATGTATTCAACAAGATTTTTATAGAATGGTCTTTCTTTATGTACTTCGTAAAAACCGCCAGATGATGCTTCCGATAATCGAACCATTTTTAACGCCTTTATTTTGAATCCTGCTCCGGTAATTTTTAAGATAACCTCACCGATTAAGTTCTTTTCAACACAATCTGGTTTTAGTATTGCTAATGTTTTATTGCTCAAATTTCCTCCAAAAATATCCTATTAAAAAGCCGGATCACATATTATTATTTAAAAGTGAATCCGGCAAACTGTTTTATTTAGTAACTTAGTGCATAATTTCACAAATACAGTGACGTATAAAATAATGGCTAAATGTATTAGCTCTGTCAATAAGTTAACAAAAGTATAATAACTAATCTAGGG
>JAHJTX010000322.1 GCA_018829545.1 Bacteroidota bacterium
AATGTGAGTATACTCAATAACATTTCCAAATTGATTGTCTTCAGTATTAGTGCCATTAGAATAGGGCTTCAGCACATCGGTAAGTTTTAAAGCATCATCATCTCTAAGTGTAGCGAATTCGATCAATGAACTTTTTACTCTGCTTCTTCCAAGTTTAATTATATTGTGCTGATCTTCGAGTTTGATAAAAACCTGATGAAAAAATATTTGTCCAAGATCAGAGTCTGCATCCGGGAATTGAAACCCAAGAACAAATTGACCTCTAAAATCATTATACATTTTCTGTCTAAAGCCCAGTAGAAAACCGCTGTCCGAGAAATCATTTATCGCAGAAGACTTTGCATTATTGGCAATATCATTGTTAACGGAAAACACACCGCGTGCGCCTAATTGTATTTCGGGATTTACTTGTGCTATGCTAAAATTCGATAACAAAGAAATAGATAAAACAATTGCTGCGATTACAACTTTATTCATTTCTTCTCCTCAATAACTATTAAAAATTATTCATCAAGCGCTACTTTAGGTAACATATTCATCGGTCGCTCTTTCATATCCATCTTCATTCCCGGCATCGTTTCTACCATTCTCTTTTCCATTGGCAAATCTTCATAAACAAGCGCCAACAGATTTCCACCCGGGTAAAGCCCGTTGTTGGTAACGCGTCTTGTATCGTGATCGTGAAATGTCCATATACCTCTGTTTTTTCCTTCAATAATTATATCGATAGTTTTACCGGGACTGAGTCTAACCGTGTTCATTTGCCATGGTGTGGGAATAGGAAGCCCGTCGTCACAAACCTTCCAAAAATCATGTCCGTGTAAATGTAAATAGTGTTCTTCACCGCCTGCATTGATTAAACGCACTCTAACATTTTCATTTTCTTTAATATATAGATTTGGGGTAGAAGGATATGATTTGCCGTTCACGGTAAAGTAGTTTGGCTGCGGTAGTTCTGCAGATGATCTTCTATTTATTGTATAGGGAGGTTTGTAACCTTGTTTAATGTGTGCGTTCAATTCTTCTTTGGAATCGAATAGGTTGAATCTTTCTTTATCGAAACGACCATTATTCATTAAATAGGAACGCTCCTTCATTCGCTTAATCATTCCGTTTAGCTCGTTTCTAATAAAATTGGTATCGTGCGCGGAATAGATTAAGGTATATTCTCGTTCGTATGGAAATCTCTTTTTGATCGGGTCATCCGGGTCTTCGACAATTAAACTGCCAAACATACCCGATTGCATATGCAATAACGTTCCCCAATGGCAATGGTAAAAATGCGTTCCGTACGGTTCGGCGGTAAATTCATAAACAAATGTTTGTCCCGGCATAACAGGCATTTGAGTTACATAAGGCACGCCGTCCATACGCCATGGCACATGCATTCCATGCCAATGAATAGTATGGTTTAACTCGGTTCTGTTGATAAAGTTTACTTTTACTTTATCGCCCTTATTTACTCTTAATTCAGGTCCTGGTATTTGGTTGTTAAATGCTAGGGTGTGAATATCAATACCAGGTACAATTTCTTGCCGGGCAATATCAATAAACAATTCATATTCTTTTTGTACTCCGGTTTTTACGGGTTGTAATGTACTTGGAAATTTTGCTGTGTTAATATTTTTTGCCTCCGTAGAGAATAAATTTCCAGGCATAAATGCCATAGCAGAAACCATTGCGCCTGAGTTAATAAATTGTCTTCTTTTCATTTCGCTCGTCTCCTTTTAGATTATATATGAATGGAATTATTCCCGGGACAACTAATCACCACACCAATTAATTAGAAAATAATGTTACTATTGAATTAGCTATTCACATGTAAATCATTTCCGCTCCTATAAATTTCAAATTTATTCTTTAAACAAAGGTTTCATTTCACATATAAATATTGACTCTCAAACATATGATAAGAATTTTTTAGATAAGTTGGTTTACTTACTCACCTTACGCAAAAGGATAAAAATTGTAGGGCGATTCGCTGAAACGATCAGTCAATTTAGTTCAAATTATTCAATTAATGAGCGAAACAGAGTTTCGCTCTACATTTTTGCGTAACATGAGTTACTTATTAAAAATTATCAATCTATAATATATAGGTCAACATAGCACTATTTATTAGAGAATTTCAGCGCCTAAACTCGACATTAGAAAGCTGCCAGTTCCATTAAATCTTATTCCTACAGTTCCGGGTTTGACTTCATCATCGTGACCGTGAACAATCACTTTACCGTTAATAACTGTTCTGAAATGTGTGCCCGAGCTTATTATTTTTATATCTATCCATCCAGTATTTACGAATGAACTTTTCTCAAAACTTTCAACTTTTCCGGCGGTAATTCTTCCCATTTCTACTTTCTTATCATAGAAAGAAACAAAATCATAATTTTTCTTATCAATAAAGTGATGAGCTATAGTAACAGTTCCATCCAAAGAGTCAAGGTTAGCTCTTAGTTCAATCTGAATATTATCCAGTTTTTCACCATACATAAGCATGGGTGAATTTCCGTTCGGACTTAACTTGATAAATGATTCTTTGCTATTTGAGATTAATTCAACCCCAACATCAGAGTTATTGCCTTCTATCCAGGTAAATTCATTTTTAAGAGTTGCAACTGAACCTTCGGCTGAGTAAAACTTCCAAGAACCATTTTCGGAAGTACTTATAGTTGAAATTGTGGTCTCTTCTGAACCTTCAGTTTTTGAATTCCCATCCTTAGGTTTGTCAATCTCTTCTTTGATGTTGCCGGTGCCCAGCCCATAGCCGTATACCATTTTTGCTCCGTTATCGCCTGTCTGGTA
This sequence comes from Bacteroidota bacterium, assembly GCA_018829545.1. Taxonomy (GTDB): domain Bacteria; phylum Bacteroidota; class Ignavibacteria; order Ignavibacteriales; family Melioribacteraceae; genus JAHJTX01. Next base: position 2,803 of record JAHJTX010000322.1, read on the forward strand.
AACAAGAAAAAGTCCGCTAAAGCCAAAAATAAATAAAAAAGGTTTAATATAAGCCGCAAAATTTTTAAAATACTTTTCTTCAAATAACCAAAAAATTATATACACAATAGTAAACAATCCAAAAAACCACATCGTATATTCTGCCCAATCAGCATGATCCGTAAGCGTATTAATAACATTTGACGGCAGATCAAGTGAATCTGCAGCCGCACGTCCACTAAAAAAAGCTGCTATTGATGAAAGTGAACCTATTACATAGAGGCTCATAGTTGTTTTTGATAACCATCCCGGTTTTTTAAAAAATAAACTGAGAAAATGAAAAAATACTGCTATGATTAATAGAGCAATAGGGAAGTGCACTATTATAGGGTGAATGTTTGGAGCCCAATCTGGTGTCATAAATATTTCCTTCTATTATTAGTTATTAATTATTTTCGTTCAATCTACTTGCTGACGGCAGCGAATGTAAGCCTATTCTTGTCTGCTCATCTTTGGTATAAATGCAGGGACGCTGCTTTTGTAATTAAGATACTCATTTCCGAACATTTCTAAAACATCACGCTCTTCTTTCAACGGTAAACGGTAGTAAGCAAATATTAAAAAGGGCCACAGTAATATTGTTAATAGGGTGGAGCATTGGATAAGCATTCCAACAGATATTAAAAACAAACCGGAATATTGGGGATGCCGGATATATGAGTAGATACCTGATGTAACTAATTCCTCTTTCGATTCATGAATCATCTTCCAGCCATTACCCATCATTACTAAACCTATTCCCATAACAAAACCACCTGCCATACATATTAAAATCTTTGCAAAATCATTAGCCCCGAACAATGTACCAAGCAGGTGACCGTTGAGGTGCTGGAAAGGATCCGCAAAAGTAATTTCACTTCCGAGCAATGAATATAGAACATAAATAGTTAAATGGAATCCATACATCTCGGTAAAAAGAGCAACTATAAATGCTGCGAAAACTCCGAGTGTTCTCCATTCATATTTTTTCTTTGGTTTGAGGAAAACAACTGCGAAGGCTGTAAAGATTAATCAGTTAATAACAACCATTAACCAGAGCCCGTAATCGTATGATGATTTCATAGCTTTACCATGTCTAAAATATAAGTTTATAAATCTCAGTTCGTTTACTCATAATCATAATCTTGAACAACTATGTCTGATAAGAATAAAATTAAGATAACGATTATGAAATAGCAAGACCTATTAATGTTGGTGATGCTTGTGTTCATCGCCATCATCTTTTTTTACATATTTTTCGGGGTCTTGCTTAAATTGAATCACACATAAATCCGAACAGAAAAAATATGTTTTGCCTTTATAAACTGTCGCAGGCGCAGTTATCTTATTCTCGATTTCCAATCCGCAAACTAAATCTCGTTCCATTGTTAATTTCCTTGAATTTATATTTTAGTGGCAACCGAATTTGTCGGAACTTTTTAGCCCAAAATCAGCTACACCTTTTTGCCTGATTTTTTTTGTCCACAAATAAATGAAATATCCCAAAAGCCCGAATAATAAGGCAAAGAAAGCGATTGTAAATATTGTGTCTAACATTTTGATCTCCTATCAAAGTAATATAGATACAGTAGCAAAAGATGTGCCATCACGATTTCACCAATTTTTCAAAAAAAATAAAGGAAGAGCTTGTCACGGTATTAAAGGTTTTTTAAAATATTAGGTAATTTGAATCATGATACCTAGTAACTGGTTTATTAAATAATTCCTGGATTTATAAAAAATCAATATTTCTTTATATTTCTTCTGAAGCAATTACTAAACTCTCAATACAGTAAAGTTTCTTCATGTCTGATCATTTATTTTCGAAAGCTCAGAAAGTCTGAGCAACAATTGTTGTCTTTGGCTGTTTTTGTTAGCCATCTAATTTCCTTTTCTCCAAGAATATGAATTTGATCAACAATTCTGAAACTCTCCCGCACAAAATAGTTTGCTATAATACTATTTGAAAAAAGTGGAGGTTCTTCAGAGATATATTCATTCTTTAATAAATTATCCAAAGATTCAGTGCAAAAATCCTTTGCAAAGCCAAGATAATTACCAATTATTAACGCCATAGTTCGTTCTTCAATAGTAATGATTTTATCCTTCCGAATGAGAATTAAAAAGCCCCTTAAAAATTCACTCCGGTCTTTATAGCTAATTTCCATAACTACTCCATTAGTTTATTCTTCTATAAGAGCTGCATTAACATACCTTGAGGGGTTTTGAATAAATTCTGCTGTGCAGAAGTGAGAGCAGAAATAGTAGATTTTGTTTTCATACGAAATTGACAGCATTTGCATTTCTACCTCATTTGGTTTCTTCACTTTCATTTTGCAGACCGGATCAATAAAAATTTTTTCGTCTAGCATATAAACCCTTATTTAGCTAAATTATTAAAAACTATTATTAAAGCGACAAATAGTATGCCATATTTATAATTCAAAAAATCAATTTTTTCCAGAAAATAGGAGTTAAGAATTTAAGTTTTCTTAAAAATATTTAAGAAATTTTATTTACCAGCAGTCAACTACTCGTTTTAATTATGATTGAATCTCGAATGCAATATCACTCTATTTATTGTAATCCATTTTCTCAATAATGTGATTACGCCTGCGGGAAAATACTATTTGGTGTGAAAAAATATTTACGGATGATTACACAAAAACCAATGCAAAAAATTTCGCTAATCTCAAATTTCCAACAACCAGTAGATACCAGACGGGCCGCGGGGAACAACCCGTCCGGTACAGCTACCGGTTACTTCTTTGGCCTGTCTTTCCAGAAGTGGCTACGTCAGGCAGGTCCGCCGGAGTGGAATGTGAAAGCATATTATAAAGACTCAGCGATGTAAATATTCTGGCTCAAAGCGCTCCCATTCCTTCATACTACGTTCAACTCTAACCTCAACCTTTATTCACCACCTAATATTTTCCGTCTCTTAGATAAATTCTTTTATTAGCAAACATTTCAATTTCTTTGTTATGCGTAACAATTATAATCGTCTTTCCTTCATCGTTTAATTGACAGAAAATATGCATTATCTCTTTACTGGTTTTTGAATCTAAGTTACCGGTTGGCTCATCTGCGAGAATTATGTAGGGATCATTCACCAACGATCTTGCAATTGCAACTCGTTGTTGTTCTCCACCGCTCAGTTCCTCAGCTAATCTTTTAGCTTTGTCACTTAAATGTACCTTATCAAGTATGGAAAATGCCTTCGCCATTTGTTCACTTTTTGAATATTCACACGGTATCAATGGAAGAAGGGTGTTCTCTAATACAGTTAGATAAGGGATTAATTGATAAGATTGGAACACAAATCCTAAATATTCTCTTCTGAAATCAGCTAGCCTTTCGGAACTCAATTTGAATAAGTCTATTTCATCGGTTACAACTTTACCGCTTGTCGGATGAGTTAATCCGCCCAACATTGCTAGTAGTGTACTCTTACCCGACCCGGATTGACCCATTATGGAAACAAAATCGTTTTTCTCAATGTTGAGCGAGATATCATTTACCGCAAAAACTTTTTCTTCTCCGGTAACGTATTCTTTAGTAACATTTTTTAATTCAATAAAACTCATTCATTCTCCATTGTGTTAAATGTACCTGAAAGCGACGGTTGGGTCTAGCTTTGCAGCTTTAAGTGCCGGATAAACACAGGCTGTTAAACTTACAAGCAGCGAGAGGAAAACAGCTCCCCAAAATACTGCATAGTTTACAATTAACTTATCGCTTGAATACATACTTAAATGTGGAAGAACTAATTTAGCAGAACAAATACCGGCAATATATCCCATCAGACCTGCTATCAGGCTAATAATTAAATATTCGAAAAGAATAACCTGCAGAATGTGTACTCGCCTAAAACCAATCGATTTTAAGATACCTATCTCTCTTGTTCTCTCATTCACGGATGCGTTTACGTTCACGAAGACAATCAGAAAACTAATGGCGAGAATTACCAATGACACACCTATGGAAAAATTTTCAAAACTGTGAACTGCCATCATCTTGGCTTCAACAGTTTGTTTAATAGGGGTAACATTTGCTGTTGGAACTGCGGCTGATACCTGTGCTACAATTTCTTCTATCGGACAATCGTAACACAACGCGGACATTTCAATTAGAGAAATTGCTGAGCGCTTTTCAAAAATTCTTTGTGCCGAAGACAAATCCATGAATATCAGGTCATCATCCTGGGAACCGGTATTGCCGATTATTCCACTAACGATAAACATTTCACTTTTAATTTTTATACTGTCGTTCTTACTTATTTTCCGTACGAATGCCACATTAGAACCAATAAGTATTTGATTCCCGCCATTCGGCGTATTACCGTTGAGATGCCACCATTTTTTTAGCCTCAATTCATCTTTAAAATTAACTCCTGCAATCAGATTTTTTTTACCATCCACAGTTGTAACTTCCAACAGTTTGGGTGATATTATAGAAATATTCCTGCTGTTCTTTATTGAACTTATTTTAATAATATCGTTTTCGTTTAATTGAGAATTATTGTACGATACCTCGCCAATTGACAAGCCTCCGTAATTAATTGCTAATTGTTCAATCTTTGGTAATACAATAATGTTTGCTCCGAATTCATCCAGGTTTGTAGCAACACTTGCATTAATATTTTCGCTTACTGTTACAAGAGTTACAACGGATGCAACTGCTAAAACAAGACCGATCAATAGAAGAATCGACTTAGTTTTTTTTCTTCTCACACTTTGAAGCGATATCGAATATAGTTTCATGATTATACTCTTCTTTTCCAGCCGGTTACCAAATTTTCGTCAATTTGAATTTCATTGCCGACAATCTTACTTGGGATTGGATCAGGAGGATACTTGCTGCACGACCCGCTAATGGCTTCCAAATCATTCAAATTCCATGTAGTCCCGCAAGAATTACAAATTAAATTACTCCCCTTAATATGAAATTCTTTTGAGTTGCATGGTTCGCACATGCTGATGGCGGTAATTATTTTCCCGTCTTCAGTCAAGTAGGCGAGCAAGGGAAAGGATATACCTCTTAACAAGTAGTCGAATCTCATCATTTTTTTCTCTTTCACTACATCTAGAGGAAGAATTATCTTTCCGTTTTTTGCAAATGCTATCGAGTAAAAATGATCGTAACGAGAGGATGGGTATGAAACCGAATTAGTTACTTGCGGTTGGTTTTTTATTACTGCGGATTCTTTTGAAGGCTGTACTAAATAATAAATGATTAAAATAGCAAACATGGAAACAATAGCAGCTAACCCATAGATATTTTTACTTTTTTTGGATGAGCCTTTTAGAACTTTTTCTCTTTTATAATTAGCGGGTTGTTTCTTATCGGTTGATTTCTCCGCTAGCACTGAACCGCATTCAGGACAGAATTTTCCAATTTCTTGAAGTAGGTATCCGCAGTTCTGGCAATATTTTATATCGGTCATTATAATATCCTTTGTTTATTTACATTATTTTTTTAACTAAAATTTTTTATTTATTCCTATTAAAGGCAAAATCGGGAATACAATCATCGAGCTTCTACTTGAATAATTATTATTGTAAATCCAGTGAACGATGTTTCTGTTATTGAATACATTAAGTATTTCCAAGTAGATTTCAACTGGTTGGTCCCAGAGAATAGCTTGCCGTGTCAATCGAAGATCGAATCTGTTATAGTCTGGATAGCGTGCTGAATTCTGTTCACCGAGAATGGGTATAAAACTGGATTTAGATTGATCGAAATAACTTCCCATTACCGGAGTATAAGGTGTTCCTGTACCGTGTCTAAATTTTGCACCTAAAGCCCATACATCAGCAAATTTATAGTTCATAATCACGCTAATTAAATTAGTCCTATCAAAACTAAAGTACTGCAAACTTCGTATAATTCCTTCTTTTCTTTTTGCAATAGAATACGAGTATGAAACCCAGCCCGATAAATTTACCAAAGGTTTGAATTGAACGTATAACTCTACTCCCCTTGAAAAACCATAACCACCATTTGAATTCGTCCAATCATCACTCGATGTAGTAATCAGATCGTAATATTTTTTATTATAAAATTCAAGATCCACTACCAGTTCTTCTGAAAGTTGGTGTTTTATCCCCACACCCATACTTTCTGCTTTTTTAAATTTCAGGTTTGGATTTGTTCCAATTTCATAAGCATATGGCGATTGATAGAACCAACCGTAGTCAAAAGAAAGACTCATATGTTCATTCCACGCATAAGCAATATTGAATCGAGGAGAAAGAACTCCCCTTTTTGTTTGATCAATGTAGTCGTATCTCAGTCCTGTATTCATTTTCAATTCAGGTGAAAATGAATATTTGTCCTCCGCATATAGAGAAATTAAATTATAGTAGTTCGATGAGTTTATTTTATAATCTTCAAGTGAATACATATTTATTGACGCTGGAATATCAACTGAGACTTTATCCTTTTTATTAGCCACCCAGCCCCCAAAATGGAAATCGTGTTTCCCTAATATCCACGAGAAATCATTTTTCACTGTAATTTCATTTAATTTGTAATTTTCAACTGAGTTTTCGGGATATGACGCTTTCTTATCTGTTAAAGAATAGTATATATTTAATTCGTTCACTGTATTATCGGTTGGAATAATATTAAAAGTAACTCCAATTAAGCTGTTATTACCATTAGATTCCATTCTTCCATAGAAATGATCGTACCGATAATCTCCGATCAATTTTTCAATTGAAGATAAACCGAATAAGGTCATTTTAATATTTTTGTTCAGAACAAAATCAAGTTTTAGATTGCCGTCTATAAAGTAAGGTACCATCTCATTATCATTTTTCAAATCCGGTAACAAGTTATAAGCGATATCAAAATAGCTTCTTCTCAAAGAAATATAACCAGAACCATCAAATGCCTTTAGAGGAAACTCCATAATACCATTGAAGTCGGAAAGACTCATGTTCAATTCACCGCTATAATTTTCCTTATCCGCTGTTTTATTATTAATGATTAGAACAGAAGCTAAGCGATCTCCATAACGAGCCGGGAAACCTCCAGCATAGAAATTAACATTTTCTACTAACCTTGAGTTAAAGACACTGAATAATCCCCCTCCCATAAATTCAAAGTGATAAGGATTTGCAATAGTGGCGCCGTCAAATAAAACGAGATTCTCAGAACTACTTCCTCCACGTACATAAAGTTTAGAATCGTCGCTCCCGCTCGATACTCCTGGGAGAGTTTGAAGTGTCCAGAATATATCTTGTGCAGAACCGGGCGATCTCTGAATCATCTTTCGATCGAGAACAGCAGTTAATCCTGAAGCGTCATACTTTTCGGGTTTAGGGCTTACTATAACTTGATCGAGATTATACGTTTCTACTTTCAGGGAAACGTTTAAAACTATTGCTGCATTTTTTTTAATAACAATATTTTTAACAATATCACTATAACCAATCATTGAAAATTTTATAGTGTAATTTCCTTCATGAGCAGATATTCGATAACTACCTTCTGAATCCGTGGCATCGCCAAAGTTAGTGTCTAAGAGGATGATATTAACTCCCTCTAGAGGTTGCTTTGAGTCTGCATCGGTAACAACTCCAACAATTGAGTATTTATTTATTAATTGTTGAGCATGAAGAATTTTTTGCTGGGTTTGCAAAGAAATTGCCAAAAATATTATCCGAACGCACAATGGTTGCAACCACTTGAAATTCACGATTTTCTGCCCGAATATTTTGCCTGTACCAAATCTATGATTTCGTTGACTGTATATTTGTTCTCACGTAACCGATCGTCAACGAAGCGCTTAACTTCTATTGCGCCATTTGGATGTGTACAAGAACATTCTTTTAATTCATCCATTCCGCATTGGCTGCATGGGCATCGAAATTTCGAATATATATTTGTAACATCAGCAATTGTTGCAAGCCTTCTCAATTCATCAGGCATTGCAATGCTTTTAGAATTTGACGGGGATTGCAATGAATTAGCTGTCCATATTTTTGATTTATCGACATTATATGTATTTGCAAACTCCGATCTCAAATATCCATATCTATTTGCCAATGCTATTATGATGTCTTCAGTTTTCCAGTCGAGTTCAAGATATTCTCTAACGAAATTTCTTTCTTCAATGGCTCTACCGCATTTGCAAGTCTCCAACGCCTCTTCTCCGCATGTTCCGCATGAGCAAACAAATTTTGAAGCTATGTCGTAAACCTTTGCCTCGATAACTAAATTTTCACTTTTTAATTCTAAAGGAAGCGTTTCACTAGCACCTCCATCAAGTTGGGTTTTGTATATTGTAATAGCAAGAAATGAAAAAAAGATTATTGCGATAGTAATTAACACAGGTTTTAACCCTAGTGCTTTTCCCTGATTATTTTCATAGTTCTTCTTAATTTTATGTGGTCTATTTGTCTTTTGGTTACTTGTTTTTTTTTGTTTTTGGTGTTGAAGTGCATGCGAATTTTCAACTTTTATATTTTTTTCAATTTCTAATCTGTCGCCGCAGTTCGTACAATAATTATTTCCGGGTTTGGACTTAGAGCCACAAGTTTCACAAATAATTTCTTGTATAATATTTTCTTTTGTTAACTCACTACCGCAGGATGTGCAAAATTTGTAGTTATTATAGTTATCCGCGCCGCATTTATAACATTTCATAATCAACCTCGCATAAAATCGAATGCTGCCAACACAAAATTGGCAGCATTCATCTATATAAAGTAGAGCAGACCATTTCTACTCTACGTGATTTTTAACCTTGAAATTATTTTTAATCAAATTTTCTTTTGCTTTTTCAAGTGTTACTTCTTTTAATTTCATTCCGCATACCGGGCATTCACCTGCTTCATCAGCAATTACATTCCAGTCCATTTGATCCTGGAACACTTTCCCATCAGTATTTTTATCGATAGATGTCAAATCGATCTCTCCTTCGCGAACTATATTGTCTTTCTTCATATCCATTTTATTATGATCCATATTCATCATATCATGGTTCATCATTTTAGAGTGATCCATTTTATGACCATCCATTTTGCTGTGGTCCATCATGTTGTTGCTTTTCTTTTCAAGAGATTTTTGTGCATCTTCGATTGATACTTCTTTCAAGTCCATCTCACAATGGGGACATTTGCCGGGTTCATCTGTTAGCTGCTGAGGACACATCTGGCATTGATAAACTTTTCCGTCTTTGTTTTTATCAATCGCTTTAACATCAACTGATTGCATATCCGGAGATTTAGATTTATCCATGCAAGAACTGCTGTCTTTATTTGCTGAAGAACAACAGCTCTTTTTAGTTGTATCTCCCATTTTTTTGTGGTCCATTTTTTCTTGTCCTGTGATTATGCCTACCGTTAAAAGCATAACTGCCAGGGTTGTTAATGTTGTTATTATTCGCTTATTCATTTTTCGTCCTATTATTTATTGATACAATTATTGATTAATGTAGTTTTGTCCATCACTGCTAAGATTCTTCATATACTTTTCAGGATCTTTTAAGAATACTTTATGATGGTCAGATCCGGCACAGCAAAAGCCAATTAGTTTTCCGTTGTATTCAAGAGTTTCCGCTCTCGCACTAATTTTCTTGCCGGTAACGGGGCAGTATTTGTTCCAAACTTCCTTTGTTACCATTGTATGCATTTTACTGTGATTATCACTTTCTTTTGTTCCCAGATTTTCAGAAACGTTTTTATTATTTCCAAATTCTATTACTTCAAACCCGTTCTTTAATAAATTATCCTTCGCTTTATTCAGTGTTACTTCTTTCAATTCCATTTCACATAACGGGCATTCGCCTTTTTCATCCGAAATTACGTTCCAATGCATTTGATCTTGGAAGACCTTTCCGTCTTTGTTTTCGTCAATAGAAGTTAAATTGATTGCACCCTCCCTTAAAAAATCATGTTTATTAATTCCGCCACTATCTGGTTTATTCTCTTCCAATTTCATTTTGGACAGGTCTTGAGTACTAAAAGAATCGTTCATCATTTCATGCATTTTGCTATGGTTATGCTTCATCATATTATGCCCAGCTTTTGAGGAGTCTATTTTGTCCTGGGCAATTATTGAAGCACTAAGTAGAAATATTGCTGTTAGCAAAAATTTTCCGGAATGTTTTATCGTTTTCATTTTATTTCCTTTTTTTGATTTGTAAATATTTTGAAAGGTATTGACATATTGTTATTTAAATTATTAAATGTCGCCGGTGTAATTCTGGCTTTTGTAGAACTACCGTTATTGTTTAGGTAAATACAGGTATATTCCAAAGTATTGGAACTAGAACTATATTTTTTATAAATACTAATCGGTTTATAAGTCATTTTACACCTGATTTATCTCTTTTGTCCTTATTTTAATTGATTTCTCCACTGGTGATATGAATATCATCCCATCTCCGGCACTTTCAAGTTTTTCAATTACAATATCCGCTTTGTTCCTTCGTATGTATGCTTTTATCTCTTTCATAATTATTCTCCTTTATAATTAATTTTCTAACAAACGTCCTTCAAGTTTTGCTTCTTTTTTCATTTCCCAAGAACGCCATAGGTAATAGATAACCGGGTAAATAGCAAGCTCCAGCAATACAGAAGTAACAACACCGCCAACCATAGGAGCTGCAATTCTTTTCATAACATCAGCGCCGGTGCCGTGGCTCCACATAATTGGGGCTAAACCCGCAAGGATTACTGCCGCTGTCATAATTTTGGGACGTACCCGTTTTACAGCGCCGTGATGGATAGCATCTTTCAATCCTTTCAATCCGGTTAACAGTCCTTTTTCTTTCCATTCTTTTAAGGCGACATCAAGGTAAAGTAACATAACTACGCCTGTTTCTGCATCTAACCCGGCAAGTGCAATTATTCCAACCCATACAGCGATACTCATATTGT
>JAHJTX010000323.1 GCA_018829545.1 Bacteroidota bacterium
AGTCTGATGCGGTGCCTTTTGTCATTTCTTCCCGCAACATAGCAGATTTCACTCCAAATCATCAGCTCATCGACTGTATTTATCTAACCTAACGAAGCTACTTCCCGTTCATCCCGCAAGGCGGGACTTACTTACTGATTAGCAGAGCTTCAACATATTCGTCACCGTTTATGCTGTCTGCATTTCTTCCGCCCGAATGACAAATTAGGCGGATTGGATTTTACCAAATTCTCACTTGGTAGCGCCAACTGGACTATATGCGCCTCAAGGCACACGAGCGGCTGGTTAGACAGCACCTACTATTGTTTTAGAATTTTTATATCTCCATGAACTTTTGGAAATGATTTCAAAGTTGGGATCTCAAGAAATACTCTTGCTAGCGCTTCTTCTCTTTTTATTTCAGAATTTCCATATAAAAGATCTATTGTCACCTCGTGAATGCCAGCATTTAAGTTCTTAGACAGGATTGTTGTCTTTCTATTTAGTGCTTTATCATCAAGAACAATAACTATAGAATCCGATTTAGGTAAAACAAATCTTATAGTAAAAAATCTTTTTGTTGGATTTGGATATGCCGGATAAACAGAATATGAAACTGGTACTAAGGTCGGATCAACTACATAGTTATATTGCTCCAACCAATCATCTTTATCAATGTTGCCTGTTGGTTCAGGACCGCTTTCATTTGTTTCTGTAATCCCATCATAAATTAATTCTGGTTCAACTGATGAATCTTTACAGCTTAGTATTAACAATATCCCAAATAATAAAACTACAAAATATTTTTTCATAAAATCCCCGCTACCTAACTTAGAGTTCAGTTGATTAGATGTTCGTTGTTCTAAGTACTTAGTTGTATGTCTTTTTGAGATTGCCACTCCCGACTTCCCTGCTCATGTCCCCCCCCCAAAAAAAACGATGAGTAAACTCCGCACTCCTTCCGAGAAAACCGCGAGGCAAGCCGTCGGGATCGCAATGACGGATGCAGTTGAATTAAAAATGTTCAAGGTTCCCGCCAAAATAACGGCGGGCAAACTTTGTTCTGAGTGCTTAGTTCCCCACGCAGGCTGGGTAGTAGTTCAGGATTCTAACTTCTATAACTATTTTTTGCATTAAGCATCAATGCGTTACGCTTTAAAGCGTAGTTATAAATATTGCAATAAAAACAGCTTATAAATTGGATCAGAAAACTCATATTTATTATTGAAGCTCCCCGCCGTAAGCAGCGGGGAACTTCATTCTCTAAGGTCAAACATGTTCAATTTTATTTTTAAGTTCCAAAAGTTCTTTTTGAAATTCACACATGATAAGATCAAATATATCTTTTATTTGACCAGGCAAATAATCATGAACAATACGGTTCCTAATATCGCGCATATCGATCCAGATTTCAACGGATGATATCAATTTTTGTTTCACCATACTTAATAAAAGATCTCTGTATGTATCGGATTTTATTGTAAAAAAATAATATTCATAAGTTTTGAAAAATTTTATGCAGGTTTCAACAGCTCTAATGAATCTATCAGATAAAGCGTCATAAGGTTCAAGTTCTTTAGGACTGTATTTTTTGAATGTACTATATTTTTCAAGATCAGAGAGCGAAGCTTCAACCAAATTTACTGCTGTTTCAACTTTATGTTTGGAAGCGTCCAGTAAAATTCTATAGTCTTTTTTCATTTAATTCTCACAAGCTTTAGTGTATTAATAAAGGATTTTTGTTCTATAGAAAGATTATCTTTATCAAAAACCAGCACATCAATTTTCTCTTCACACACCATAAAAAAACGGCGGCTGATTTTTTTTGATAAATTTAAGGCGTTCTGCTTTGAAAAAATAAGAAGGTCAACATCCCCACCGTTTTTTCCCCGCACTGTTCGGGATCCAGTTACATATACTTCTTCTTCAATGTCATATAATGCATTGATAAGAGCATTTTTTTCACATGAATCCAGACGAATATTATTCAAGTCCAACATTATCTGCCTTTATGTTCTTTTCTTAATATACAAAATTATTCGCGAATTTAAACTCCGGATTGATTTGAATGATTGTTGGTTGTATACCTGTATAATTGTATGTCATTATTTTTATATGGTTCAATTACAAATTAAAAAACTGTGATCTGTGAAGTGTAATGAGTAAACCGTGATCAGTGATGAGAAAACAGAAAAATAACGTTTAATTGACAGATTTGCAGCGTACAGAGTACAGTTGCTTAATAGTTCGTAGTTCTGAGTGCTTGATTCTTTGTTCGGTGTTCGAAGTTAAACAAATTGACGGATAAACGAATCTTTAATGTGTGAACGGTGATCAATAAACAGAATGATAGCGTTAAGTAGACTGCGTACAGATTAATAGCATTCAGTTGAATAGAATAAAGTATTTTGGCTGAATTTGAGCGTTGCTGATAAATTATGTCTATAGTTTATTATTGATACTTTTTTTAGTAATCAAGAGTGTTTTTAATAATCTCAATTAATTTTGGAGAATAAATTATCAAATCATCGAACAAATCTTTTAACCCTTCATCAACATATTCGCGACCAATGTCATTTCTAATATTTTTTATCAGCCTAATTTCTTCTATGGAATTAAATAACCTCTTTTATGAGCATTGTCAACTACATCAATAAGCGTACCTTGGTTCTCATACTCTATTTCATCCAAAGATCTGAATACTTTCCTCATTAGAAAATCTATGCTTGGGGCAAATCTTAAGTTTAATGTTTCGAATCGGTCAAATTCTTCGGGGGTGTATTCTTGTTTTACACCGAAAGTTTGGCATTTATCAAAAGAAAATTGCAGCCATTAGAGTTGTTTAACAAGAGCTTTGATGTTATTCGTGAGTATCTCGTGACTCATAAAAGTATCCCCTCATTAAAAGCTTTTTTTTTGAAAGGGTCGGTAAACGTTCCGTCATTAACAAGGATATCCATTTTCTGTTCACCGAATTTCTCAAAGAATTTATTCCTTATTTCCCACACATCTTTGCGGTGAACTATAGAGGAAACTTTCAACAAATCGATATCTCCTCCTTTTTTGCCGGGTCTTTTCTAGAGCCAAACAAATAAACTTGGGCATTTTCATCAATTCCCAGCACAGATGATTTAATCGCTTCAATCTGTGATTCAGATAATCTCATGAATGCTTTTTATTCTTTGTTTTTTAATGATGCTTTATCTAAAAAGGCATTTTGTAATTCGCTGAACAATTTAGAACTAGAAGAACTCTCTATCGCTTTAATTGCAACATCCTGCACTTTTTGATATGCCTTATCCAACTTCTGTGTGAGTTCATTATTTTGCTTCGATTGTTCTACCACAATTTTTTCGAGAGATTCAATCTGTACAGTAAGAACTTTCTTTTCACCTTCAAATTCTTTGGTTAAAAAGTCAATTCTATTCTTAGAATCAGTATTCAGCTTTTGAGTATTTTCTTCAACTGCTTTGTTGACCGCTTCTTTAATATCAGACTGGAACTTGGAAAGTTTGCTTGCGAACTCACTCGATTCAATTTCTTTGTCTTTTACAATTTTTTCTCTTTCGTCCAATTCTTTTAACTTACTTTCGAATTTTTCATTGAACTCTTTTTCCTTCTTCGATAATTCGTCGGTCAATTTATCGATTGAAATTTGCTTATCTCTTTTAAATGAATAATCATATTCTTCCTTTTCGCGTGCTTTCTTTTTCTTCTCCAATTCGTCTCTTTCAATCGTAGAAAGTTCGTGTCCTTTTTTCTCGTTCTCCCATTGAGTTTTTAGGATTTCCATTTCCTTTTGAATAGTTTGTTTTTTGTTATTGATCTCATCTTCGAATTCTTGTTTTTTAAAATTCTGAGATTCGATCAGAGCAGCCAGCGTAAAAGCCGATTTTTCAATTTCATAAATCTCCTTTAGTTCTGTTTCTTTAGCAGTTATCGCTTTTTGAATATCTTCATACTTCCTTACTTCCTTTTCCAGGTTTTCCTGGAGCTGCATCAAAATACTATTGATGTCTGTTTTCAATAATGAAACGTCTTTAGTAATGGAATCGGTGGAAATACCTTGAACCTTTTCAACAACTTCTTTTTTTATTTTTTCTTCGGTAATTTTTTGCGGTTTAAGTTGAAGTTGATCTTGTTCGGAGATTTTTTTAACAAGATCGTTATAGGCATCAAGCATTTCTTTTTTAGTATTTGTCGATGACAATTTTTTTGGTTTTAACTCAACTTCGTTCATGATAGCACCTTATAAAAATTTTTAATATAATTTCGAAATTAATTAATACGAATTAATTCTAAAATATTTTTTGAAATATCTGCATAATGCAGTGTTGAATTTTTCAAATCTCAGCTCATTTTTAGCATAACATAAGAGAAAGATTGTAGGAATTTTTTATGAATTTCTGGTACTTTGGGCGAGAATTCATGAAAAAGTTCGAAGTTCATTGATATGATCTACATCTCAATTTGATAATTCTCTTTTTGAAATTGTCTTTAGGAATTTTATGGCTTCAAGATCCTTATGCCTTCCCGTGGATTCTTTGTTCTTAATGAGCTCATTAAGTCCAATAAGATTTATTCTAATATTGTTTCCATTCTCCAATTCAAGTTCTTCCATAACTCTGTTATCCCAAAATTCTAAGAGTACATTCCAAAGATGACCAATATTTTCCTCTAACAGTTCATAGAAGATATCAATATCACCCGTAAGTCGAGCATGAAACGTGATTTATCTTTAAGCTCGTTTCAAATCTTTTTCATGGTTTGTACGCTGAAGCGGGAAAGGATTTTTAATTTTTTGAATGCCTTTTTTAGCTTTTAAACCACTTAGCCTCTCAATCATAATGAAGAAATCATTCATTTTAATATATTAGTCCGCATCAGGATTAAGAGTCCAAATCGGCTCATTTGACTCTTCAATCGTTTTATATTTTTTGATCATTTTTAATCTTGTCTTTGAGAAAGAGTAAATCAATTATACTTTATTCTCTATAAGTAATCTTTTTCATCTCATAAAGCGATTCAGCAGATGCAAAAGAAATACTTATGCCATCAATATTTTTAGCAATTTTTTAGATATTGTGATAATTGAACATATCGCGAATTTTCGAGATTATATCGATTTAGAAATTATCCGGTGTTCCATATCTTATAACGGGATATTTATTGAGTTCAGCGAAGTTGATTTGCTCTATTTCAGAATCGTTATAAACAGCTTTTAATGGTTTTTGAAAATTCTTAATGTTTTCTACAGTCATTTTGAGCATTATATCTAAATCCTCAGTGGCTAGTAAAAAACCGTGGAGAATGATTGCGTATTCTCCGATGACGACATATTCAACTTTGTTTTTGTTAAGGGAGCTAAAAATATTTTTTGCTTTATCGAGCATCTTTATATCGTGTACAGGGTTAATTGCACCCTGAGGCGAGGAAGATTAGTTCTTAGTTCTTAGTTCTTAGTTCTTAGTTCTTAGTTCAAGAATAAAAAATAGCTTGATAACCTACTAGGAGGCTGTTCGAGAACTGCGTTATTTCATTCTCCAACGGTTTCAACCGTTGGTTTTTATGCTAAAAACCCACTTTTTTGTAACCGTTTTAACGGTTTTTGTAGTTCTCGGACAACCTCCTAGTTATTCTGCTTCGATTACGCTTCCTTCGATTAGCTTGTAGGTTTTTCCGCTTTGTTCGCATTGCGCGAGTCCATTTTTATCGAATTTGAGTTTCTTACCAGCTTCTGAAACCCAGCCGACTACTCTGCCCGGAGTGCCAACAACTAGCGCATAATCTGGGACATCCTTAGTGACAACTGCACCTGCGCCGACTAGGCAATGTTTACCGAGAGTGTTTCCACAAACGATTGTTGCATTTGCTCCAATTGATGCGCCTTCTTTTACAAGTGTATTAACATAAAATGCCGCTCCCACTTGAGGATATTTGCATTTGGGGTCGAGTATGTTCGTAAAAACCATTGAAGGTCCGCAGAAAACATAATCTTCCAAAGTAACGCCTTCGTAAACAGAGACGTTATTTTGAATTTTGCAGAAATCGCCTATTGTTACGTTATTGCCAACGTTTACATTCTGCCCCATCACAACTTTTTTACCAATTTTTGATCCGGATTGAACGTGCGAGAAATGCCAGATTTTTGTTCCTTCGCCGATTTGAACGTTGTCGTCTACTATTGCATGCTCGTTTACGTAATAATTCTTTTCCATAAAACGCTACCTCAATTAAATACTACGATAATAAAAATGTGTCTACGGAATAATGGAAAATTGGAATAAAATCTTCTCTTAAAATCGGTTCTCCCAATCACCTTCGTCTTCTTTTTGCTGCAATGATTTTATTAAGCTAATTAATTAATTCTCAACTTTATAGTGAAGAGCGTCAAATTCCTCGAATGTGCTTTCATTAATTAATTCAATTTCTTTAAATGAAAGAATACCTGATAAAAGTTCCCTGCAAGAGCCTAATGCAATATTCAAGAAATTCAAATTTTCCATTAAACTTTTTCTGCAATAGCCTTCAGCTATATTACGTGAAATACTATGCGATGCATCTAAAATATTATTTCGGATATTTGATATTTCGAATGGAAAATCTCTCGTTATATTGTAAATCCATTTAAAGAGTGAAATCGTATCATCCCAAACCCTGAGCTTAGTGAATCCACAGTTGATGTTCTTCCTTTTCAGTTCCATTATTCCATAATTCCACTATTCCTCTTTAACCCCTTCGTCGCTTTTTCAAGAATTTTTAGTACTTCGAGAGCGTGTTGACCATCGGTTAGCGGTTTGGTGCTATTGATGATTGAATCGTAAAAGTGAATGTGTTCTTCGGAAAGAGCCATTTTGTTTTCAAAGTCAATTACTTCATAATCTGATTCGAACTTTTCAATTGAACCATTTTTAACCTCAAATCCCTTTTTGTAGAATTTAAGCTTTTCTGTCTTTAAAGAATCTTCAAACACAAGCATTGCTTTATCACCGATTACGACCATCCTCTGCTCTTTGAACGGATGAAGCCAGCTAACGAAAATGTGAGCTTTAATATTGTTCGGATATTCAAGAATAGTAAGCGTTGAATCTTCAATAGTATTTTGGACAAAAGCGCCGCCGTTTGCATAAACACCAGCGGGATTATCGCCGACTAAATACTGAATCACGGATATATCGTGCGGAGCGAAACTCCATAGAATATTTTCTTCGCTTCTGATTGCCCCGAGGTTTAAACGGTTGCTGTAAATGTACTGCAGTTTTCCGATCTTTCCTTGTTCAATAAATTCCTTCATCTTTTTAACCGCCGGATGGTAGAGAAGCACGTGCCCGACCATTAGATTAAGATTATGATTAAGAGAAAGATTTAGAAGATCTTCGGCTTCATTTGAATACAAAGTTATTGGTTTTTCAACTAGAACGTGTTTGCCGGCGTTGAGCAGGTCTTTGGTCAATTGATAATGAGTTTCTGCAGGAGTGGAAACTATCGCTGCAGAAAAATAATAAAGACAATTTTCAAAATTCAGATTGGAAGAAAAACTAATTTTTTCTGAAACGGTTTTCACTTTCGCTTCAGCTTTTGGATCTGCATCGAAAACGATTATGTTTTCATGCGGGAGCAATGAAGCGGCGGTTTTGACGTGATTCATTCCCCATCTGCCAGCGCCGAAGATTGCTAGTTTGATATTATTATAAGACAATGTATTACCGTTTATTTGTTGATTCGTTAATTTGTTGAGCTGTTTAATTGAGATTTTCGTAAAGAATTTAGTTTATTTGAAATTTCAGAAATGTCCTCTTTTATTCTATTCAAGTCATCATCAGTTATATATTTCAAATCGTGTGCAATGAACACATGACTTAAAACTTCCATTAAACTGCTGAATGAGAGATTTGTAAAATGGGCTTTATCTTTGTTAGTTATTCTCGAACTTCCCTCAGCAAGGTTTGAAGGCACTGAGATTGCGGATCTTCGAATTTGATCTGTTAAAGAATACCTTTCTTCCGCCGGAAAATGCTTTGTTATTTTATAGATTTTAGAAACGAGTTCCCTCAATTTCTTCCATACATCCAATTTTTCAAAGCTATATTGATAACTCATTTTAAATTCAATTAATAATGTTTAGCTATTAAAAGCACACTGAGCGAATAAACAAATAAACCAATCAACACATAAACATATTGACTGAAGTAATCTCCTCAATTCAGTTTCATGAGCAGCTACTATGCTTTGAAGACTTTACTGCTTTTTAAACCACTCTTCTCAAAAGCATTGCGGGTATCGACAATTATTTTTGAGTGCTGTTCAATAAATTTATAATCATAATCATCGTGGTCAGTGCTTAGAAGAACAACATCGTATTGCTTTATGTTTTCTTCCGTTAGTTCTACAGAGTTCATATCGTAATTGTATTTTCTTGTCTTTGGAAGTGTTGGGATATATGGATCACTATAATCAACTTCCGCGCCTTTTTCGTGAAGAATCTCTATCAATTTCAGTGAAGGAGATTCGCGCATATCGTCAATATTCTTTTTGTAAGCAGCACCGAGTAATAAAACTTTGGAACCATTCAATGTTTTTTTAAACTGATTCATAATTTCCATCGTCCGGGTAACAACGTAATACGGTTGGAAAGTATTTATTTCACCTGCAAGTTCAATGAATTTTGTGTTCACTTCAAATTCACGCGCTTTCCAGGTTAAGTAGAACGGATCGATTGGGATACAATGCCCGCCCAGCCCGGGTCCGGGATAAAATGCATTGTAACCGAACGGTTTTGTGCTGGCTGCATTAATAACTTCCCAAACGTCAATACCCATTTTATCGAATACCATTTTTAATTCGTTAACCAATGCAATGTTGACTGAGCGGTAAATGTTTTCGAGTAATTTTGCAGCCTCCGCAACCTCGGGCGAAGATACTGGAACAGTTTTGACAATAACAAGATCGTAAATTGCTTGCGCAACTTTCAAACAGTTTGCAGTAATTCCTCCAACTACTTTCGGGATAGTTGCTGTATTGTAATTAGGATTGTTTGGATCTTCACGCTCCGGGCTGAAAGCAAGGAAGAAATCTTCTCCGACAACAAACTTGCTCGTTCCCCCTTGATATTCGGGAGCTTTCTCAAATTCGGGCTGCATTAATTCGCGTGTTGTGCCGGGATATGTTGTTGACTCTAAAGTTACAAGCTGTCCCTTACGCAGATATTTTTTAATTACATCCACCGTTGAAATAATATATTTCATATCGGGTTCGCGATGTTCGTCTAGCGGTGTAGGAACTGCAATTAAAATTGCATCAACTTCAGGAAGACGGAAAAAATCTGAAGTCGCATCTAGTAAACCGCTGTTTACTGCTTTGGAAATTCTTTCTGATGGAATATGTTTGATGTAAGTTTTTCCGCTTTTTAGAACGGGAATTTTTTTTTGATCAACATCAAATCCTAAAACTTTAATTCCCTTTTCGGCAAATTCCAATCCCAAAGGCAAGCCTACGTAACCGAGTCCGACGATGCCAATTACTACGGACTTATCTGAGATTTTCTTAAGTAAATAATCTGTCATTTTAATATCTGCCAATTTGATAGTTAGTAATCTTAGTTCTTAGTTCTTAGTTCTTAGTTCTTAGTTCTTAGTTCTTAGTTCTTAGTTCTTAGTTCTTAGTTTGAGAATTGTCATCCTTAACAAAAAATTTGATACCGGAAGAAATAATACTAATACTTTTTTAGATACTGAATAAATCCACCGATTAGATTTTTAATATCATTCGTTAAGCCAATCAATTCATTGAACTCATCAGTGTCAATGTATTTTAAATCCGAGGAAATATATAAAAGCGATTGAACTTCTGAAACGGACCGATAAGAGTAATTCAAGAAATTGATAAAGGATTTATTTGATCCGCTATCAAATCCCTCTGCGATGTTAGACATTATTGAAACAGAAGCTCTTCGCAATTGATCTTTAAGCCCGAAATCTTTTATGTAATCTGGACTATTTAACCCATAGATGCGATTAACTAATACTCTTGCTTTTTGCCAAGACTCAATATCTTCAAATCTCTCAATTTTCATTTAGTATAATAGTTGAAACAACGAACCACGAACGGATTAACTAAGAACGTGTTTTATTTTTTTTGTGTTCCCGACACAGCTTCGCCACGTAAGTCACATAAACTTATAAATCAAAGAAACTATTTTGAGTTAAAAATCTATTTGTTATATATTAATATTTACTGCCCTGTAAAGCAATCGTGCGATGAATCAAACATATTATCGGATTAAAATTAAAAATAATTTTCGTAGAAAAAAACTTGACTAATAAAAAAGAATTTTTAAGATGACCCTCATCACTTTATTATCTAAGAATCGTATTAAAGATTTCCAAAATTGTGGTTCTAATATAGCATGTTTTTTTGTTTTTCAAAATAGGGTGGATTAGCTCTAAAATTTCTCTTTTATGATGTTGAATTCAAATTCGCCGATTGTTTTTGGCAGTCTGATTCCCTAATTTGATAAACAGTTAATTAACATTAATCAGATATCAATAGGAGATAATTATGGAAACAGTAACCGGATTTTCAATTATTATAATTATTGCAGCAATATTTTTCTTAATACTGTTCGCGTATTTTGTGCCAGTTGGATTATTTATTACGGCATATTTTTCCGGAGTAAAAGTAAAAATATTCAAAGATTTGGTGGGAATGAGATTACGTAAAGTCTCCCCTATCGTAATTGTTCGTAGTCTTATTTCGGCATCCAAAGCTGGGATTGAACTTGATCCCGGAATGCTTGAGGCGCATTATCTTGCAGGCGGAAATGTTATTAAAGTTGTGAACGCATTGATCTCCGCGAGGAAAGCTGATTTGAATTTAGAATTTGATAAAGCAGCTTCGATTGACTTGGCAGGTCGTGACGTTCTTGAAGCAGTAAAAATGTCAGTTTTGCCAAAGGTTATAGAAACTCCGATGGTATCCGCAGTTGCAAAGGATGGCATTCAATTAAAAGCTGTGGCAAGAATTACTGTCCGTGCAAATCTGGAAAGATTAGTAGGTGGCGCGACCGAAGCAACAATTTTAGCAAGAGTGGGAGAAGGTATCGTTTCAACAATCGGTTCTTCTAATTCGCACAAAGCTGTACTCGAAAATCCGGATAGCATTTCAAAAGTTGTTTTGGCTAAAGGGTTGGATGCGGGAACCGCATTCGAAATTTTATCAATTGACATAGCAGATGTTGACGTTGGAATTAATATCGGAGCTATTCTGCAGACAGACCAGGCAGAAGCGGATTTGAAAGTTGCACGCGCAAAAGCGGAAGAAAGAAGAGCAGCGGCTGTTGCATTAGAGCAGGAGATGTTTGCAGAAGTTGCCAGGATGAGAGCAAAAGTTGTTGAAGCTGAAGCTCAAATTCCAATGGCAATGGCGGATGCATTTAGAAGCGGAAATTTAGGCGTGATGGATTACTACAATCTGAGAAATATTCAAGCTGATACTGAAATGAGAAATACTATTGCAAAACCGGAATCCAGTAAGGATGAAGACAAGAATGGATAATTATATTGATTATATAATTATACTTTTTTTTGTGGTGAGTTTTCTTGCATCAATCTTTAAAAAGAAAAAAGAGCCTGAACAGAAAACCGGCGGCGTTAAAAGAGAGCAGCAAGATTACGATTTAGAGTATGCTAAAACTCGGCAATCTCCTAGTGAAGAGGTTTTTGTCTTAGAAAGTCCTAGAGTTGATGAATTCAAAACGCCTTCAAGACTTTTGAAAGAACAACAGATGGAAGGAGTTATAAATAAATCTAAGAAAGAGTTTGTTCAACCGGTACGCCTAGTAGATAGGAAAAAGGTAGATACTAAGATTAAGAGAAAGCAAATCGATCATGGTAAAAAAGATTTAACCATGACTCTTAAATCGAAACTACGCAATCCTAAAAGTGTTCGTGAATTCTTAGTGATTTCGGAAATCTTGAATAAACCTTTAGCTCTCCGCAAGTAATGGCAAAAAAGTATATACTGAAAAAAGTAAACCAAACGGGCTTCAAGAAACCAATTATAGATGAAGCCCGGTTTGCTATTAACTATCAGGGTGAATTAAATCAATCTCAATTCGAAGCCGTATCTGCTCTGGATGGAAATTATCTTATAATAGCAGGCGCCGGTACGGGCAAAACAAGGACCTTGGTTTACCGAGTTGCCCGTTTAATTGAATTGGGTTATGAACCAAAAACAATTTTGCTTTTAACGTTTACGCGTAAAGCCGCCCGCGAAATGATGAACCGCGCCGCCGTTCTTTTGGATAATAGATGCTCAAAAATTAATGGCGGTACATTTCATTCGTTTGCTAATTTGACGCTCAGAAGATATGCTAAATCAGTTGGTTTGGATTCGGGATATACTATTCTCGATCAAGGAGAC
>JAHJTX010000324.1 GCA_018829545.1 Bacteroidota bacterium
TGGCTGATACTCCAAGCGACGGTTTTTATACCTGGGGACAGGTGCCTTCAACGGCTTCCACAAATTGCAGAATTAGAATTAGCGATGTGATTGATGGAACCCCATTTGACATGAGCGATAATACTTTTACTATTGCGCCGGAACCGGAAATAAGAGTGATAACTCCAAACGGCGGTGAAACATGGCGCACCGGAGCGAGCAATAATATTATTTGGACATCGACTAATATCGAAAATGTAAAACTTGAATATTCTACTAATAACGGCGCAACATGGCAGCTTATTGTTGATAATCTTTCAAGTATCGGCTCATACACATGGAGCAGCGTGCCGGACGTAAATTCGTCTCTCTGCAGAGTAAAGATCAGCGATAACGATGACAACACACCTTATGATATTTCCGATAACAATTTTTCAATTACAAATCAAATTGTGCAGGGTATTGCAATAATTTCTCCGAATGGCGGCGAAATTTGGGAAGCGAATACTTCAAAGAATATAACTTGGAGTTCTTCGGGAATAGATTCAGTAAAAATTGAATTCACTTCCAACGGCGGAAATACTTGGAGCACAATCACAGACAGTCTATCAAGTTCTGGTTCCTATGATTGGAACGTTCCGAATATTAATTCAACTCAGGCAAAAGTTAGAGTTAGAGATTACAAAGATGGAGACCCTTCCAGCGAAAGCAATTCAACTTTTTCTATTAAACAAGCCGGTTCTCTTTCATTAACAAAACCTACAAGCGGCGAAGTTTGGATGGCTGGAGAAACTTACCGTATTGAATGGACTTCTGATAATGTTGAAAAAGTAAAAATTGAATACACAACTACGAATGCAATCTATGATCCGGAAGCGACATATTTTGATGATCTCTGGTTCGATTTGGTAACTGACGCTCCAGGCGCTTCAGGATATTATTCCACGCGATTTACAATTCCTTCAGCGGAATACAGAATTAGAATCAGCGATGCGCTACTCGGTTCTCCGGTTGATTTCAGCGGATTGTTTACCATCGAACCTCAACCCATTCGTGATATTACTATCGTTAAACCAAATGGCGGCGAAATGTGGTTTGCCGGTTCCAGCGATAATATTAAATGGACATCTACAAATATAGAGCAGGTTAAGATTGACTACACTACAAATAACGGCGCCACGTGGGCAGTAGTTGTTGATACGACTGAAAGTGATGGATTATACGCATGGAGCCCTATTCCAAATGTAAGCTCGCTGCAATGCAGAATAAGAATCAGCGATATAACTGATCCGACGATTAAAGATGTTTCTGACGCTAATTTTGAGATCATTAAAGACAGCCAAATAATTCAGCTTACCAAGCCAAACGGAGGAGAATTTTGGAGCGCAGGAACAACGCAGGAAATCACGTGGAATTCCAGCGGATTAACAAATGTTAAAATTGAATACACCACTAATAACGGTATCGCATGGAATTCGATTGTCGCCTCAACTCCAAGTGACGGTCATTATACTTGGGCGCAAGTTCCGGCTTCCACTTCAACCAATTGCAAAATCCGTATTAGCGATGCCGATGACGGCGTTCCGTCTGACGACAGCGATGCGTTCTTTACAATTTCCCCCGAACCAGGAATCAGCGTCACATCACCGGTTGGAGGAGAGAATTTTATAGCCGGCGCGAGCACGAATATTACATGGGTTTCTGCAAATGTGGCAAATGTTAAAATTGAATACACAATTAACGGCGGAGCTGAATGGGTATCTATTATTGAATCAACTCCGAGTGACGGATTTTATATCTGGGATCCCGTTCCTATTGTAAACTCTGCACTGTGTAAAATTAGAATAAGCGATGCGCTTGACGGTAATCCTTATGATGTATCTGCGGCTAACTTTACAATTACAGATCAAGTCACACAATCAATTACAATAATTTCTCCGAATGGAGACGAGGATTGGGAAGCAGGAACGAGTCAAAACGTTACATGGGTTGGCGTTGGTATTTCTACAGTAAAAATTGAATTCACCACTAATAACGGTTTAATTTGGACTACAATCAGCAACTCAGTTACAAATTCCGGCGCTTATGAATGGAGTTTACCATCTAATCTAAATTCACCGCAGTGTAAAATAAGAGTTAGCGATAGTACGGATTCTAAACCGATTGATGAAAGTGATGCCGCATTTACGATAAAACCTGCCCAATCTATAACGATTCATACGCCTGCCGCTGGAGATATTTTCAACGCCGGCGTTCCAATAACAATTACTTGGACAGCTACCGGAATGGAGAATGTAGGAATTGAGTACACAACTACAAACGGGCTCGGCTCAATTGATGAACCGAATTTCTATACCGTTACTCCAACAACTGTAAATAACGGAAGTCTGACGACTAGTTTTTCTATTCCGTCTGATAAATATTACATTATTATGTACGACGCTAAGGATAAAACTCCACAGGCAAGAAGCGTTGGCAACTTTACGATTCTTGAACAGATTACGCCTAAAATAACGGTTATAAAACCAAACGGCGGTGAAAATTGGTTAGTTGGAGAAACATTCGAAATTCAATGGTCATCGAACGGCGTTAATACGGTGAACATCGATTATTCCCTAGACGGCGGATCAACTTGGAAATCAATAGCTGCAAATCAGCCAAGCTCCGGACTTTATAATTGGGTTGTTGATAATCCTGTTGATTTTAGATCCGATAATTGTTTAATAAAAATTGAAGATGCGAATAAAAATGCCGTTTACGATGAGTCCGATGATTTCTTTTCAATTCATCCTCAGCAGAAGATGGTAAGAGTTGTTCAACCCAACGGCGGCGAGGAATTCGATTATTCAAAAGGAAATTATATTAAATGGGAGTCCTCCGGTGTCGAATTTGTCGATATTAAATATTCTCTCAACAACGGAGTTAGCTGGCAGGCGGTTATTTCAAATTATCCTTCCTATGGCGCGTATGAATGGGATGCGCCGGATATAGTTACTTCTCTCGGCAGGATTAAGATAACTGATTCCTCCGATCCAACTGTATCAGACATGAGTGATTCATACTTTAGTTTAATTGAAGGTGATGATCCGCCGGTTCCGTTCGTAATTCTTCTTGCGCCTGAATCGGACAGCATTTGGACAATAACTCAAAACGCCGTTGTTAAATGGAGAAATTCACGCGATATTGTTAAAGTTGATATCGAATTATCAAGAGACAACGGAAATACGTGGACGTCAATAATTGTAGATTACACTGAATCTGCATGGGATAGAGAAAACAGCTACTCGTTAACGGTTACCGGTCCAGCGACAAATTATGCTCGTATTAAATTGGTTGGGAAGAGCGCTTCCGGCGGCACTTTAAAAGAAATATTCTCGGATGCATTTAAAATTGTACCGTAATTTATAATTTTAGAGAGTCTTTGGATCTGATTACTACTCCAAAGATTCTCTTAGGATAAAACGGTGAGCGATTTGTTTTTTGTCATTTGTAATTTATTGTTTTATTGGCGCATTCGTCTAGCGGTCCAGGACGCCGCCCTCTCAAGGCGGAGATCACGGGTTCAAATCCCGTATGCGCTACAAGCGGGAGCACTCTGAATGTTGTTTCTAAAACGGAATGCTCCTTTTGTTTTTATTGAAGTAGAAAAGAATAGAATGAAGAAACAAAAATCGAATGCAAAAAAAATAATGGATATTTTGAAAAACGAATATCCCGATGTAAAACCTGCGCTCGAATATTCCACTCCGTTTCAATTATTAGTGGCAACCATTCTATCTGCTCAGTGTACGGATGAAAGAGTAAACATTGTTACAAATGAGCTTTTTAAAAAGCTGAGGAATCCTTCTGATTTTGTTTCGGTTGGCAGCTCAGAATTGGAAAAGTACATTTTTTCTACAGGTTTCTATAAGCAGAAAGCGAAAAACATAAAACTCAGTTCGGCATTATTAATTGAAAAATACGGCGGCTCAGTTCCAAAAGAGTTTGAGGAACTTGTGAAACTTCCGGGAGTAGGCAGAAAAACCGCTTCTGTTATTGCTGGGAATGCCTTCGGAATTCCAGCAATTGCTGTGGATACGCATGTAATACGTTTATCTAATCTGCTGGGATTTGTACAAACTAAAAATGCCGAAAAAATTGAATTTGCCTTAAGGAAATTATTGCCGCAAAATTACTGGGTCGCTTCATCTCACTTGCTCGCAACGCATGGAAGGAGAGTATGCATCGCTCGAAGACCAAAGTGTTTGGAGTGCGCAATCTTGGACTATTGTCCTTCATTCAAAAATTATTAGATGAGGAATTAAATGGATGTAATGAAAAACCGTGAATTCTGTCACAATCTTTTGTGTGAATATACAAAGAATGAAAGCCTGCTTAAACATGCTTATGCCGTTGAAGCATGCGTGATTGCATACGCTAAAAAATTCGGAGAGGATGAAGCGATCTGGGGTAATGTAGCTTTACTGCATGATTTCGACTATGAGAGATTTCCCACAGCGGAGGAACATCCTTACAAAGGCGCGGAGATATTAAAAGAGAGCGGTTTCGATGAAGAGTTTATTACTGCAATTCTATCTCATGCTGATTATACCGGCGTGGCAAGAAATTCTCTTTTATCTAAAGTTCTTTTTGCGTGTGATGAGCTTGCCGGATTTATAACGGCGGTTACGTACGTTCGTCCCAGCCGGCAAATTGCTGAGGTAGGCGTTCATTCCGTTAAGAAAAAAATGAAGGACAAGGCTTTTGCGAGAGCAGTGAGCAGAGAGGATATTATGAAAGGCGCAGAAGAATTGGGAGTTGATTTGGATGAGCATATTGAATTTTGTATAAGTGCCATGAAGGATTATAGTGAAAGATTGGGATTGTGAGTGAGAGTATGATTAGGATTTTAATTGAACACGGATAACGCAGATTGTGCGGATATCCGCTATAGAAGAGGATAGAGATTCGAATGCTATTTGATATAATTCCTTGTCCTAGTCCTTGTCTTGGTCATAGTCGGGCTGTAGAAGTATGATTAAGAATAATAAAAGGATTATTACTAGGATTATTTATTGACTTGACAATTTGTTAATAACTTGAGTAACTTTTAGCCCAAAAATGAGGAAAATATTTATAGAGAAAAACTGCTACGATTTTTGCATTGTTTTTAGTGAAATATTATCGCCATATTTGTACTAAATGGCATATATTAGAATATTTGAGGTAAAAGTGAAAATCAAATTCTCTATAATAAGTTTTCTATTTCTATTCGTATCAATACTCGCGTCCGGCGATTTACGAGTGTTATCATCAAACTCGGCTTCAATAACAATTGAATTCAAACCGCAAAATCTGGATTCTACCGTTATAATTATTCAGAATCAGAAGCATTATCAATTACATTTTAATAATGCGTTAACCTCATCACTCAACAGCGATGGTGAAATTCCTTTCAGGAAAATTTCACTAGGAGTTCCATTAGAGACTGGGAACACAATTCAAATTATTGGTTCGGAGTATTCATTCATCGATGGAAAATTAACTGCATCAAAAGCACAAAGCAGCAGTTTTAATGTTGATGAATTTCCGGAACATGAATTAGTGGAATTTGCCGAGTTCGGAATTTCGAGGGAATTAAGATTGCAGTCTTTCAATATTTATCCCGTTCATTACAATAAAGAAACGAACAGAATTAAGTTCTATAAAAGCATTGTCTTTAGAGTAAATTATGGCGCCAACAAAGGTGGTAAATTAATCAAAGATAAATTCGCGTTGAAAAATATACTAAACGCAGAAGCTGCAAAAAATTGGGGAACGGAAGTTAACTCATTACAAAAAGTTACAAATTCAGTTCTCTCAAGCGGAACGTGGTACAAATTCGAATCTCCCGATGAGGGTATTTACAAAATACCCCGCTCTCAGCTTACTTCTCTCGGAATTAATGCAGACAATGTAGACCCACGCTCAATCAAAATTTATAATAACGGTGGAAAAGTTTTAAATGAGAAGGTCTCCTATAATTCGCCCAACGATCTTGTTGAGATAGCGATAAAAGTTGTTGGAGAAGAAGATGGTAAATTCGATGCAGATGATTACATAATTTTTTACGGACGAGGAGTAAATTTTTGGGAGTATGAATCAGGCTCAATCGTAAGGCGGAAGCACTATTATTCTGAAAAAAATTTTTACTGGATTACTTCCGGCGGCAATAGCGGAATCAGAATTCAGAATTATACTTCTCTTAACGATAGCGCTCCTCTTATTCAAAATTCAACAAGGGCATTCGTTTTTGAGGAAAAGAATATTATAAACATTGGTAAAACCGGAAGAGATTATTGGGGAGATGAATTTAATTCTTCAATTAAATCGAGAACTTATCTGAATTCTCTTAACGGAATAGTTCCCGGAGAAAAAATTTACTATAACTTCTTATTTGGCAATATCTCTTCTGCCAGCATGGTTTTAACTGTAACCGAAAACGGAAGCACAATATCCACAAAGGTATTACCCGGATATGAAGATCAGCTTTACATATTGGGAAAATATATTTCAGGTTCTGCTACCGCGCAAATCACACTTCCAAATGAGCGCAGCACGTTAAAATTTGCAGTAGCTGCTTCTTCATCCGGTGATAGAGCATATATTGATTATTACGAGATAGAATACAAAAAATTGCTAAAAGCTTTTGAAGATAAGCAAACATTTTTCTCGTTGGACACATCGGCTGTTGTTGAATACACTCTATCTAATTTTTCAACTAGCAGTATCAATGTTTTTGATGTTACCGACAATTCAAATGTTAAAATCATTTCCGCTCCAAAGATTAGCGGCGGGCAGTGCGTTTTTCAAAAGAGCGAACTAAAAAACAATGTCTCAAAATATTTAGCCGTTACTGAATCGGTTTATAAAAGTATAACCGGAATTACCAAAGTAGAAAATTCAAACGTCAGCGGTATTACATCTGGCGCTGAGTATGTAATTGTAACTCACAAAAAATTTAAGGAACAGGCAGAACGGTTAGCTGATTACAGGCAAAACTCTGCCCCTAAGACTTTTTCCAGCGTGATAGTTTACGTTGATGAAATTTATAATGAATTTTCCGGCGGGCTGCAAGATCCAACCGCTATTAGAAATTTTTTGAAATATGCTTATCAAAACTGGACCGTAAAACCGTTTTTTTTGATGCTCTTTGGAGACGGCACTTACGACTATTTTGATAAAGAGAAATATTCAAACAATTATGTGCCTACGTATCAAACGCAGGAATCGCTTTGGGAATTATTCTCTTACACGATGGACGATTATTATGGAAGGATAGTCGGAGATGATTTAGCTGCGGATTTAGCGGTTGGCAGGCTAACGGTCAACTCGACAAATGAAGCTAAATATATTGTTGATAAAATAATATTATACGAAAGCAAATCGCAGCGAGGGTTGTGGAGAAACTCTATAACCTTAGTTGCCGATGATGGTTTGACTAGTAAGGGTAATGACGGAAGTGTTCATACATTTCAAAGCGAAAGATTAGCGACTACGGTTCTTCCTGCATACTTGGACAAGAATAAACTGTATCTTTCAGCTTATCCAACTACTATTACAGGATTGGGAAGAAGAAAACCTGGCGTTAATGCTGCCATAATTGATGCCGTAAATAATGGCACACTAATAATGAACTTTATCGGGCATGGTA
The DNA here is from genome assembly GCA_018829545.1 of Bacteroidota bacterium. Classification (GTDB taxonomy): domain Bacteria; phylum Bacteroidota; class Ignavibacteria; order Ignavibacteriales; family Melioribacteraceae; genus JAHJTX01. The sequence goes on from JAHJTX010000324.1 coordinate 7,652, forward strand.
ATCCTGAAGTTTGGACTCACGAATTTGTATTTGAAAAAGCCGTATCAATACCACAGTTCAAAAATGATAAATTCTTTTTCATTACGGCGGCAACTTGCGACTTTGGGAAATATGATGACCCTGCAATCCAGAGTGCAACTGAAGAAATGCTTCTTTTGAATAATAGAGGAATGATAGGCGCATTCACTGCAGCAAGGCTTGTTACCTCGTCTCAGAATGCAGCTATTAACGAAAAGTATTACTCAATGCTTTTTAGCAAAACATTATCCACTCACGGCGGAATGACCGTCGGCGAAGCGTATTATTTAACCAAGCGCGAAAAGACACAGGACAACGACGAAAAGTTTCATTTGTTTTCTGATCCGGCGCTGCGGTTGAATCTGCCGACACTTCCCATAAATATTGATAAAGTCAATAACACAGTTCTTACGACAAATGTTCAGTTATCTGCACTTGGAGAAGCAACTGTAGAAGGTTCAGTAAAAAATTCAGATGGAGCGGTTAATACAAATTTCAACGGTGAAGGCATAATTAGTGTTTTTGATTCTGAGCGAAATGTATATCTCTCAGACATCAAATATTCAATGAAGCAGCAGGGAGGAGTAATTTTTAGAGGAAGAGTATCAGTTGAAAACGGCGAATTTAGCGCTTCGTTTAGAGTGCCGAAAGATATATCCTATGATGACAAAAACGGAAAAATTGTTGCTTACCTTTTTGATGATCAGCTTGATGGAATTGGATTCACAGAGAAAATAAGAGTTGGCGGAACTGATACCACAGCAGTAAATGACGGCGAAGGTCCAACGATTGATATTTTCTTCGATGACTTTAATTTTGAGAATTCTTATCTGGTTAATCCCGATTTTAATTTGTTGGTAAAAATTACAGATGAATCCGGTTTGAATACAACCGGAACGGGGATAGGGCATAAACTTGAAGGCATCCTTGATGACAATGAGGAAAACGCAATTGATTTTACAAATTTCTTTGTCGGCGATTTGGATGCTGGCGGAAAATCCGGCAAAATAGATTATAAATTCACAAACACAGAAACGGGCGAACACAAAATTAAAATCAAAGCGTGGGATATTTTCAACAATCAGTCGAATACAGAGAACAATTTTTCTGTTGTAACTTCATCCGGTTTAGTTGTAAGAGACGTTTATAATTATCCCAATCCTTTTCGCTCGAATACTGTTTTTACGTTTCAACACAACGTTAATTCTGCCCTCAATGTGAAAATAAAAATTTACTCCGTTGCAGGCAGATTAATAAAGGAAATTGAAAAGTCAGATATTTTAGATAAATTTGTTAAAATAGATTGGGACGGAAGAGACGAAGACGGCTCTTCTATTGCCAATGGAACTTATTTATATAAAATTATAATTAAGTCAACAGATGGTGATTATAAAAATTCGGTGCTCGGTAAATTAGCCGTAATACGATGATAAATGTTTACAAATTATTGGAGGAAGATTTAATGAAAAAATTATTAATGGTGTTGCCTTTGTTCTTCGTGATATTTGGCAGTGTTACCAAGATGAATGCACAGGGCGAAGCGGCAGTTCCATTTCTAATATTGGCTCCCGACTCAAGAGCATCCGGTATCGGTGAATCCGGCGCTGGTCTTGCAGATAACTCGGCTGCTATATTTTGGAATCCTTCGGGAATCGCTTTTCTTACCGGTTCCGAAGTCAGTTTTACACACAGTAAATGGCTGCCTCAATTTCAGCTGGATCTATTTTATGATTATGTGACTTACAGGCAATATATAGAAGACATAGATGGAAGCGTTACTGCCAGTATTACTTACATGAACTATGGTGAGTTTATCAGAACATCGGAAGCCGGTCCGGAACAGATTGGAACTTTTCGGTCGTTTGACGCCGCTCTTACACTCGGTTATGCCACAAAGCTTACTCAGGATTGGGGATTAGGATTAAACTTTAGGTTGATACACAGTAAACTTGCCGATAAACCCACAGGGCAGGAAAAAGGAGAAGGAATTGCAACAAGCGTGAGTTTCGATATTTCTACAATGTGGCGGCCTGAAGTTTTCAACGTTCCATTCTTCGGCGACCTCGGAAATAAATTTAGTATTGGCGTCAATCTGAGCAATCTTGGACCAAAAATTTCTTACATCGATCAAGCGCAGGCTGACCCTATTCCAACAAACTTTAGATTTGGATTGGCTGCCAGACTTTTTGAGGATGATTTTAACTCATTAACTTTAACTGCGGATATGAGCAAACTTCTAGTAGATAGAGGCAAAGCCTACAGAGGCGAAAACCTCGATTCACTTGTTAAAGCTCCAAAGCGGGATGAATTTTACAAAGCTATTTTTACCGCATGGGGTGATGAATCCTTTGATAGAGAACTTCGCGATATCGTTACAACAATTGGATTAGAATATTGGTACGGCGTTCCTGATGAATTCATGTTCGCTCTTAGAGGTGGGTTTTTCTATGAAGATCCATCTTACGGAAATAGAAAATTTCTAACCATCGGTTCAGGTATACGCTATGATGTGTATGGATTCGATTTCAGTTACATTTCAACGAGTGCATTTAAAGACGGCGAAACTCATCCGCTTGCTGATACTTTACGTTTCACGCTGTTAGTAGGATGGGGTTCCGCTCCACAGCAAATAAGAGGATTCCCAAGAGGTATTTAACATTCCATGATTAAAATAATATTTTGGTTTTCCAGCTTTTTTATTTTAATGGGCAGTTTATCTGCCCAATCTTTTGTCGGTAAATTAGCTCCGTATCAAAATCTGCGAACAGAAACTCAAACCATTGACACCATTAAAATATTAGGCGTGATGGTTGAATTTAAAGCGGATCAGGACGATGCAACTTTTGGCGACGGTAAATTTGGTTCGATCTATACCGAGGATTACGGTAGTGATATTATTGACCCGCTTCCACACGACAGGAATTATTTTTTAAACCATTTTGAGTTTGCCGCTAACTATTACAATAAAGTTTCTAACGGCAAACAAATTGTTAAATATGAGATTCTTCCTGCAATTATAACTGTAAGTAAAACAATGAGGGATTATTCTCCGTCCGTCGCAAATCCAAATGATCTTTCTTCAATTGCTGAATTCTGCAAAGAAGCGTGGCACCTGGCGGGCATTGAGTATCCGAATTATGATTTCAGTAAATTTAATTTGTTCGCAATACTTCATGCCGGAGTTGGACGCGATGTTAAACTTCCCGGAAGCATCGGCAACGAAAGAGATCTTCCTTCGGTTTATTTGGGTCTAAATTCGCTGAAGAATTTACTTGGGGCTAATTTCTCCGGCTTTCCTGCGGGCAATACAATTCATAAAATTCCAAACAGCATGATACTGCCTGAAACAGAATCGAGAGAGCTTGTTGGAATTGGCGGCAAAGCATTATTGGAATTATCAATCAACGGATTAATTGCAGCGAGCATTGCTAGTTATTTGGGGCTGCCGGATTTGTTCAACACCGAAACCGGACTTAGCGCGATTGGGCGGTTCGGGTTAATGGACGGTCAATCAATATTCACATTTGGCGGTTTATTTCCTCCAGAACCTTCACCATGGGAAAAAATTTATCTCGGCTGGGAAACTCCCATCACCGTTGGTCTTGACGACTTAAAAATTAATCTCACGGCAAAAAACGCCGCTGCTATTAGTGATACGGTTATCTTAAAAATTCCTATCAACTCTAAAGAATATTTCTTGATTGAGAACAGAAGCAGAGATGCGAATAATGACGGATGCAAAATTACTTATAAAGTAGGAAGCCAAACCATTACTCGAACTTTCAATAAGGATTACCCGAGTTTTATTTATTATGATATTGACACACTTGCCGGCGTTGTAACGGATGTTGACGAGTTTGATTGGGCAGTTCCGGGAGATGATAGAGATTTCGAATTTTCTAATTCATTTAAAGATGTTGGCATTGTAATCTGGCATATCGATGAAAATGTAATCGAACAAAATATCTTAGATAATAAAATCAACAACGATAAATTCGCATTGGGCGTTGATGTGGTTGAAGCGGATGGAATTCAGGACATTGGCGAAGAATTCCAGACGATTTTTGGAGATATAATAATTGGCGAAGGAACAAAAGAAGATACGTGGTATAAGAGTAATCCGGCAAGATTTTATAAAAATCGATTTGACGATAATTCAAAACCGAATGCAAAATCGAATACCGGTGCGAACAGTTTAATCAATATCTCAAATTTTTCAGAAGTTGGAAATAAAATGTCATTTGATTTATCATTCGGCAGAAACGACATTAAATTACTATCCCGCACTAAATTGCAGAATAAGTATAATTGGATAACACAGATAGAGGAAAGTTCTGAAGACATTACTTTTCTGTCATCAACCGCATCAACTGTAAGAATTAATTCAGCAATAGATGTCATTGAAACTTATCCCGTGGGGAGCAATTTTAAACCCGCGCTTTTCAGTTTTGGCGGATATGATTATTTAATAAGCGTTAGAGATAGCGCTGTTTACCTCAATGCATTTAAGAATCACATCAGCTACAGTAATTTTAGCAACACAGGTTCATTAATTTCAACTCCTCCCGTGCTGTATGAATCGAACGGAGAACATTATTTCATCATCGGAACGGAAAGAGGAGATATTTTAACTTATAAAATATTCCCGCTTCCTCAGTTAGAAATAAAAATCGTAAAAACTGTTTCGCACCTTGGAGAGAGAATAGCACACTGCGCCGCATCGAATGATTTTACCGCTGTGGTTTCAGAAACAAAATATTGGGACAGCAGTTTGCTTGCGGGATTCGTTACGCTTCCATTCAATGCAAAGCAAGTCGCGCTCATTAAAAACATTGATGGTTCTTACACATCGGTTGTATTATTAAGTGATGCATCTTTTGCAATAATCAGTGATGGCGTTATTACTTCTCATTTTTCAATTCCATCTGTGGATGAAATCAATCAGTTCTCGTTGAGTCCATTAGATGATACTGAAAAAACTTTCATTCTCTTCAATAGTAACAATTCTATTTTCGCGGTGAATTTAATCGGAACAATTGCGGATAATTTCCCATTTGAGAACAATGAAAGCTCAGAATATAATTTTGCTCCAGTTGCTTCAAAAGTAAATGGCGTAGTAAAATTATCATCCATCAATGACGAGGGAGTTATTCATTTAATAAATAATCAAGCTGAATTGTCCGCGGGTTTTCCACTAACAAGCGGAGGATTTGCAACAGCGGCGCCTCTGTTCTTTTCAACAAATAATTCGACTCAATATTGTACTGTAACAAATGATAACGAGTTTTTGAGATGGCAATTCAGTTCATCGGCAAGCAAGAATATTTGGTCTGGAGATTACAAGGATTCATACAATAGCTCGCTGATAATTGCAGAGACACCTCAAACCGTAGAAAGCAATTACTTCCCTTTGTCAAAAGCGTATAATTGGCCAAACCCCGTCTATTCGGGGGAAACATATATTAGTTTCTACGTTAATGAAGATTCCGACGCAGAGGTTAATATTTATGATCTCGCTGGCGATAAAGTTTCAAAACTCAAATTAAAAGCAGTGGGCGGCTTTGATAACGAAATTCCGTGGGACATTTCAAATGTGCAAAGCGGTGTTTACCTTGCTCACTTAAATGTAAAAAGCAATTCAGGGAAATCTGCTTTTATAATCATCAAAATTGCCGTAATTAAATAAAGGTTTTTTACTCCGATGCTGAAACGCCTGATAATATTATCTATAGTTTTTTCGACGAACCTTTATTCTCAATTTAACGAGTACGAGCCGGAATATAACTGGCTCACAATTAAAGGCAAGCACGTTTATGTTCACTACCACGAAGAAGCGGAACGCACAGCAAGAGTTGTTGCAAAAATTGCAGATGAAGTTTGGGAACCCATAACCTCTCTTTATCAATACCAACCAGAAACTGTGCACTATGTAATTAAAGACATTGACGACTACTCGAACGGTGCAACTTATTTCTTTGATAATAAAATAGAAATTTGGGCTTCTGCTTTGGACTTTGATTTGCGCGGCGCGCATAATTGGCTGCGTAACGTAATTTCGCATGAATTCACTCATCTCGTTCAAATTCAAGCTGCGTTGAAACTAAACCGTTCACTACCTGCTTTTTATTTTCAATTTTTGAATTACGAAGACAAAAGAAGACAGGACATTCTTTACGGATTTCCGAATGTTATCGTTTCGTATCCCATTGCTGCTCTAAATATGCCCGCCTGGTTTGCAGAAGGTACGGCTCAATATATGAGAAAGGAATTTGATTACGATAATTGGGATACTCACCGCGATATGATTTTAAGGAGTTATGTGCTTGACGGCAATATGCTTACATGGAATCAAATGGGAGTTTTCGGCAAAACAAGTTTAGGAAACGAATCGGTTTATAATTCGGGATTCGCGCTTACAAGTTATATTGCGCAAACTTACGGTGAAGATAAATTAAGAGAAGTTTCAGAGCGGTTGGGTAATTTAACAACGTTTACAATTGACGCTGCGTTCGAACATGTTTTAGGGATTGACGGCAAACAGTTATACAATGAATGGAAATTTTATCTGACCGAAGATTATAACGAAAGAGTAGAAAACGTTAAAAAAAATCTTGTTACCGGCGCCTTAATTCAGAACGAAGGGTTTGGAAATTTTTATCCGGTCTTCTCCAATGATGGTGAAAAGTTCTACTATATATCCAATAAAAAATCGGACTATTTCGGTCCATCAGCTATTTACGAGTTTAGCATGAAAACAAAGGAAGAGAAAAAATTAGTCGCTGGAGTAAATTCTTCAATCGGAGTTATTCCTAATGATGATAAAATTGTTTATGCAAAACTCAGTGAAGAAAATCCTAAATGGACAAAAATTCACGACCTCTATATGTACGATATTTCCGAAGATGAGGATACGCGAATCACTTTTGGGTTGAGAGCAAATAATCCGGCTGTTTCCAATGACGGAAAGAAAATTATTTTTCTCTTCCAAAAAGATGGAACAACAAATCTTGGCATCGTTGATATCGACGGAAAAAATTTCAAGAAACTCACATTCTTTGAAAACGGAGAACAGGTTTATAATCCAAAATTCTCCAGTGACGATTCAAAAATAATTTTCGATTATTCCTATCATCAGGGAAGAGACATAGCGATTGTGAAATGCGATGGATCAAATCTGGAATTTATTCTTCATAATGGTTTTGACGAACGCAATGCGCAGTTCATTAACGATGATGAAATTATTTATTCATCCGATGAGACCGGGATATTTAATCTTTACAGGCATAATCTTATTAGCGGAAAGAAAGAGAAACTCACAAACGTATTGGGCGGCGCCTTTTTGCCCGCGATAGATAGTAATGGGCAGATAGTTTATTCCGGTTACACATCTACAGGTTATAAAATATTCTCTCTCTCCTCCGAGCAATCTGTTGCAGTTGATTCTGAGAAAAATTATTTGCAATCCACAAAAACTTCTTCAGAGGGAAGCAGAGTTAAGGGTGATCTCACTTCGTCCAATATTGATTATCTAAAAAACTTCAATGATTATAATCTGCCCGAGTACGAACCCAAAAAGTACAGCAGTTTCTTTTCGCGCATGAGTTTCTTTCCTTTTATTAGATGGGATAACTATGTTACTTCTAACAAAGGAATCGATAAAATTAAACCGGGAGTTTATTTTACTTCGAGCGACTATCTTAACCGCTATAGCTTGTTCGGTGGAATTTCAATCAATAAAAAACTCGAACGAGATGCTTACCTGAATTTTGAGTACAGAGAAAAACTGCCGTTGATTTATAATCTTGGATTGACGCCGGTATTGGCGTTGGAATTATTCAGCGTGAGCCGGCAAACTGATGTAGATATTTTCTTCGATAAATATGTAGACTCTCTGGGGGTGACGCGCTATGATTACATCATTCCGACAGATGTTACATATAATTTGTTCGAAGTGGATGTTTCGGCGAGACATAAAATTTTTGCGGAAGGCAATGAATTAGAATTTCGTTTCATGTACAGTAAGTACTCTGCAACGCTGGGCAGTTTTATTGTACCAAATCTTGAGATGCTGTACCCAACAACTGACGACACATATTTTGTTGGGAGAAATGTTCAACTGAAATTCAGTCACAAAATTTATGAACCGAATATTGATACTGACATCAATCCGGTTGGCAGAGACATTGAGTTCGTTTACAGCTATGAATTTAATAAGTTCAATTCGGAAGGTGAATATGAAATTGAAAACGGACTTTTGATTCCTCAGTATACAAATTTTAATTTTCATCGTGTAGAATTTAATTGGAAAGAATTCATCTCTGTTTATAAAGGGCATACCCTGAATGCACAGTTCAGAGCGGCTTCGATACTAGGTCCAACTGTTCCGGATTTTTTTGATTTTTACCTTGGCGGATTGATTGGAATGAAAAGTTATCCGTTCTATTCAATCAGCGGAAATGAATTGGGCTGGCTGAATTTATCCTACAGATTTCCTCTCTTTAAAAATTTGGACATGCGAATTGCGCATTTATACCTCGACAAAATATTTTTAAGCATTTACGGTGATATTGGTAACACCTGGAACGGTAAATTCCCAGAAACAACTGATTTCAAAAAAGGAGCCGGAGCTGAAATCCGAATGAAAATGAATTCATTTTACCTTTTCCCAACAAGTTTGTTTTTTAACGCCGCTTATTCATTCGATAAATTTGAAAGACAGGTGAGAGAAGAAAAAGTTGTGTACGGAAAAGAATGGAGTTTTTACGGCGGTGTTTTATTCGACTTTAGTTTTTAATTCAAAGGATTTTAGAAATGATTAGAACAACAATTTTATACTTACTAATTGCAACAGCAATATTCGGGCAGAGTAAAAATGATTTTACTGGATCTTTGATGTTAGATCAATCAATCGCGTTTAGGAATACAAGTACTGCCAATTTAGTTGAAGATCAAATTCCAACAACAGCTTCAAAAAAATCGCCCTTGTTGGCTGCGCTTGCCTCCGCTGCAATTCCCGGAGCGGGAGAATTCTATACGGAAAATTACTTTAAGTCTGCCGTTTTCTTTGCCCTTGAAGCAGCGGCAATAACCGTCGGGTTAATTTATGATAATAAAGGTAACGTTCAGACGAAAAAATTTGAATCCTTCGCAAATAAACATTGGAACGTTTCGGAATATGCAAATTGGACGGTGAACAATGCAACCCGGCTAAATACAAATATTGATACCGATTTATTGAATATATATGATAATAATGGAAAAGTAATTTGGAGTAAATTAAACGAACTTGAAAGAGCAATTGGTGGATGGTTCTCGCATCAAATTGACCCTTACGGTTCGCAGCAGTATTATGAATTGATCGGCAAGTACGAACAGTTTACTCCGGGTTGGGATGATTTTTCGGAGAATCCCAACGATCCATTCAATTTCGGCGACCGTTTGACCGATAATTATTATTATTATTCAAAAGAGCGGGGGAAAGCAAACGAATTTTACAATATTGCTTCAAAAGCCGTACTTGTAGTTGTTGCAAATCATTTTATATCTGCAATTGATGCAGCGTTTTCGGCTAAAATTCATAATAATAAAATCGCCGCTCAAGTCAGTTTAGAAAAGCTGCAGCTCGGTTTCGAAAAGATGTATTATCCTTCGCTTAATATTTCTTATACGTTTTAGCACATCTCAAAATCTGATAAATAAGCCTTGGCAATTGCTTATATTCCCATCAATATTTTTGAACTTATTATAATGAAATAATGAAATTACCTTTAGTAGCAATATTAGGGCGTCCGAATGTTGGCAAATCGACCTTGTTCAATAGATTAACAAAAAGTAAAACCGCTATAGTAGATGACGAAAGCGGAGTTACGCGCGATAGAATTTACGGTGAAGCTGAATGGAATGGAAGAGAATTTAGAGTTATTGATACTGGCGGATATGTGCCTGATTCCGAAGATTTGTTTGAAGTGGCAATTAGAGAGCAAGTTGAGTTTGCAATTGAAGAGGCGGACGCGCTTTTATTCATTACCGACGGCAGAGTTGGAGTTACTCCATTCGATAAAGAAATTGCCGGATTGCTCCGAAAGTCGCAAAAACCGGCATACGTATTAGTAAATAAACTAGATAACACAGAACAAGGTTTGAATAAATCAGAGTTTTTTGTTCTGGGGTTGGATTACGTTGAGGACATTTCAGCTTTAAATGGTAGAAATCTTGGAAATATTCTTGACGATTTGGTAAGCAAACTAAATTCTCCTGAGGATTTATACGACTCAGATCTGAGACTTAGAATCTCGATAATCGGCAGACCAAATGTGGGTAAATCTTCTTTAACAAATGCTCTGCTTGGAATAGATAGGAGCATCGTAACCAATATTCCCGGAACAACGCGCGATTCGATTGATTCGGTTCTAAAATATTACGGAGAGGAAATAGTTTTAGTAGATACTGCCGGTTTGCGCAAAAGGACTAAAATTAAAGAAAACATAGAATTTTACTCCAATGTTAGAACTTACCGCGCTATTGCAAATTCAGATGTTTCAATCCTGCTTCTCGATGCGGAACAGGGATTGGAAAATCAAGATCAAAAAATTATTGAGGAAGCTGTACGGAGAAGAAAAGGACTTATAATTGCGGTAAACAAATGGGATTTGATTGAAAAGGATACAAAGACGGCAAAAAAATTTGAGGACAGTATTCACTTCTTATTGGGCAATATAGACTATGTGCCGGTAATGTTTATTTCTGCCTTGAGTAAACAAAGAATTTTTAAATTAATCGATTTAGCGAAACAGATTGAAAGTGCGCGAAAAGTAAAAGTTCCGACAAGTAAGCTGAATGATGAAATATTGCCTGAAATACAGAGGACCCCACCACCTGCCGCTCCAAACGGGAAAGAGATAAAAATTAAATTTGTAACTCAAGTTGGCGAGAAATATCCCATATTTCTATTTTTTGCAAGTCATTCAAAACATATACCTAATTCTTACAGAAGATTTTTAGAAAAACTCATTAGATCGAAATTTGGATTTGCCGGCGTTCCGATGACTATTAGTTTTAAAGACAAAAATCCGGAAGATGAATTGAACTAAGATGGCAGCGAAATTAAATATTGTTGTAGTAGGTGGGAATGCAGCCGGTCCGGCAGCCGCGGCAAAAGCAAAGCGGGTTAATCCGTCTGCGGATGTTTCTCTCTACGAAGCCGGCGAGTTTATTTCTACGGGCACATGCGAACTTCCTTATTTAATTTCAGGGCACATAAAAAATTATCGTGATATTGTTTTTTTTAGTCCGGAATCTTTTTTCGAAAAGAAAGGCGTTCGAGTTTTTACCATGCACTTAGTTGAGAGGATTGATAGAAAAAATAAAATCATCCTTATCCGAAGCCTCATGGATCAAATTCTTATCGAGAAAAGTTATGACAAACTGATTTTAACTACCGGTTCATCTGCAAAAAAACTTCAATCAGTCTCATCCGAACTTGCAAATGTTTTTTCTTTTAAAACGGTTTCCGATTTTATAAAAATTGAAAAGTACAGAAAGGAAAATTCCGTAAACAATGTGCTGATAATTGGCGCAGGATATATTGGACTGGAAGCGGCAGAGAATTGTAAACTATCCGGCATGGAAGTTACGATAATAGAAAAAGAAAAAAATCCCATGCCTTCCGCAGGAATAGAACTGCAGGAATTAATAAAAAAAATACTTGCTGACAATAGAATAGAATTTTATGGAAATAGCGAGAATCCTGAATTTATAATTTCGGGAAATAAAATTGCTTCCTTAAAAATTGACGGATGGAAAAAACCCGTTGATCTTGCGCTGCTAAGTTTAGGAGTGGAACCAAACAACATTCTTGCTCAGTCTGCCGGATTGAGTATTGGTAAAAACGGCGGGCTACTCACGGACAATAAATTGAAGACGAGTGACCCAAATATTTTTGCGGCTGGTGATAATATTGAAGTGAAAAATTTTCTTACGAATAATTATGATTATATGCCTCTTGCCGGCTTAGCTCATAAATACGGCCATATCGCTGGTGAAAATGCCGCGGGAGGAAATGCTTTTGTTTATAATGAAGTAAAAAATGCCGCATTTAAGTTATTCGATAATACCATTGCTGGAGTCGGATTAACTAAAAACGAACTTGAAAACATGCGTATCAAACATTCAGAAGTTTATTCGGTTCTGCCTAATCTTGTTAAAGTAATGCCGGAGAGCAGAAATACTTTTGCGAAAATTTATTACAATCCTGAAAATAGAAGAATTTTTGGCGCTGAATTTTTAGGCGGGAACGAAGTAATTGGATATGCCGATTTAATTTCCGCTTTTATACGCAGCGGAATAACTGCCGACAAATTGAAAGACGTTAATTATTCATATACTCCGCCTTGCGCTCCTTTTGTGAATATACTATCTGCGCTGGGTAGAAAAATAAATTGAGGCACACATGAAAAATTTAATTATTGTAGATAATCCGCTGATTAAGCGGGATTTAACTTACTTAAGGGATAAGGAAACAAGGGAATATCAATTTAGGTTGGCTCTTAGAAGAATTGCTTACTGCCTGGCAATAGAAATAAGCAACTCATTTAATCTGGAGGAATCAGAAGTCGAAACCCCACTGGAAATAACTACCGGATATAAGCTAAATCAGCAAATTGTTTTAGTGCCGGTTTTAAGAGCGGGTTTAAGTTTAGTCAACTCTTTTATTGAAATGATTCCGCAAGCAAAGGTTGGGCATATTGGATTACAGAGAGACGAAAAAACATTGCTGCCTATTGACTATTATTACAAAACTCCCAAAAACATGGATATATCAAAAGTGATTGTTCTTGACCCCATGCTTGCCACGGGAGGCAGCGCTTCTGCTGCATTTACATATTTAAAAAATAGAGGCGCAAAAGATTGCACTTTAGCCTGTTTAATTGCTGCACCGGAAGGCGTTAAAAAAATGGAATTAGATCATCCTGACGTTCCGGTTTATACGGCTACTCTTGATAGAGGGCTTAATGAAAACGGCTATATCGTTCCCGGATTGGGTGATGCTGGAGATAGAACATTTGGCACGTTATAGTTTATTAATCCTTTTATTCTGTTCTACTTTTCTATTTTCACAAAAGTATCCCAACAAGTCAGTTGACTCTGCTTTGAATAGAGGGCTGCATCAAATTGTGAATCAAGAATTTCATTCTGCGAAAAGAACTTTTGAAAATCTTGATAGAAATTTTCCAAAACTGCCGTTCGGTAAAATATATTTATGTGCTGTAGAAATTACTAAGTCCGAAGCTTTTGGTACAGAGCCGGACAAAGTTTACATTGATTCTCTTTTCCGCTCTGCGGATGACTTAATAAAAAAAAATTTTAGTGCAGACAAGAAAAATATTTGGAGTAACTATTTCTCCGCTCTTTTAAAAGGATACAGAGCGTATTACAATGCACTTCAAGGGGATTACTTTGCTGCACTTTCAGAAGGGCTGGCTTCAATTTCATTATTCGAAGAATGTCTTAAAATTGACTCCGCTTTTTATGAAGCATATACGGCGCTTGGAACATATTTGTACTGGAAAAGCGAAAAGACGGAAATGTTCACATGGCTGCCTTTCATTCATGATGAGAGAGAGCAGGGCATAGCAATGTTAAGAAAAGCAACTGAACATAATGGTTACAATAACTTTACCGCATCTTATTTTCTAATATGGATTTTAGAAAATGAGGGATTGTACGCAGAAGCTCTAAAAGTTGCAGAAAATATGGTGCATCAATTTCCTAATTCCCGTTTTTTCCGTTATGGCTACGCACATTTGTTGACTAAATCTGAAAGTAAAAAGGCAGCCGCAGAATTCCAAAAATTGCTTCGACGGGCAAAATCCGATAATGATAGGTACAACCAAGTTGTGGCTATTCAAAGATTGGCGGAGTTGTACTTCGCCTCCGGAGATTATGAGAAGGCAAAAAATCTATGCGATGAAGCTCTGTCAATTGATGGTTTTTCAGAATATACAAAATCAAAATTGTCTTACAGATTAAACAAGTTGGAAGAGATAAGAAAATCTTTAGCAAAGTAGCTGCCGCCTTGACTTACTGTATTTAATTTGTTATTAAACAGCATTATAATTATCCCTTTTATTAAATGGACGTTAACGAACCCAAATATCAAAAAATGTTGACAGAGCTTATAGAACTCTGCAAAAAAAATCTGCCCAAAACTGATGCAGTTCTGTTGACAAAAAGTTTTAATATGAGTTTCGAAGCTCACAAAAATGATCTTCGAGCTTCGGGTGATCCATATTTTCTTCATCCCTACGAAGTTGCGCTCATTATTGCAAGAGAAATTCCGCTGGATCATATTTCTGTTATTGCAGCATTACTGCATGATGTTGTGGAGGATACAGAATTTAATCTGGATATTATTAAAAAGGAATTTGGAAGTGAAGTTGCCGAAATAGTTGATGGTGTAACAAAAATCAGCGGATTATTTTCAGGTTTAGAAATTACACAAGCGGAGAATTACAGAAAATTACTTCTGTCAATGGTTAAAGACGTAAGAGTAATTTTAGTAAAATTTGCCGACCGGCTCCACAATATGCGAACACTTGATTTTGTTCCTCCGGTAAAACAGCGAAGAATAGCAACAGAGACTTTGGAGATTTATGCGCCATTCGCTAATAGATTCGGACTTGGCCGCGTTAAATGGGAACTCGAAGATTTGGCGTTCAAATATTTGAACAAACCTGCATACGAAGACCTCGCAAAAAAAATAAAAAGTAAAAGAAAAGAGCGTGAAGCCCTGATAGCAAAGTTTATGTCGCCGGTTGAAGCGAAACTTAAAGAATATAAACTCGATTTTGAAATGGGAGGCAGACCCAAGCATATTTATTCTATCTATAAAAAAATGTTGAATCAAAATACAACTTTTGAGTTTATTTATGATTTGCTTGCCATTCGAATTATTCTTGAAAGCAACGACCAGAATGATTGCTACTATGTTTTGGGAGTGACTAATCAATTATATAAGCCGATTGGCGACCGTTTTAAAGATTACATTTCAATTCCAAAGAAGAATAATTATCAGTCGATTCATAATACGGTTTTTGGTCCGGAAGGAAAACTTTTTGAGGTTCAAATACGTACTAGAAAAATGCACGAGATTGCTGAAAGGGGTGTCGCCGCACACTGGAAGTATAAGGAGCATCTGCATAACAACGATTCGGAACTTGAAGATTGGGTAAACTGGGTTCGCGATATTTTTGAGAATGCATCGAAGAATGAAGCAACAAAGGAAATTCTTGCCAGTTTTAAATTGAATCTCTATCAAGACGAAATTTATGTATTTACTCCGAATGGTGATTTGAAGCGGCTGCCGTTGAATTCAACTCCGGTAGATTTTGCTTTTGAAGTTCACAGTAATGTTGGACATCATTGCATTGGCGCTAAGGTTAATGGTAAAATTGTTCCTTTAGATACAAGACTGAATAGCGGCGATCAGGTTGATATTATTACTTCCAAAAATCAGCATCCAAATAGAAGCTGGCTTCAGTTTGTGCAGACGCATAAAGCAAAATCGAATATCCGAAAGTATATAAGCCGCGAAGAGGAAAAAATTCTTGAAGCCGGTAAGGAAATTTGGGAGAAAAAATTAAAGAAATATAAACTTTCATTCAATCACGAGGATGTAAATAAACTCGCAAGAAAATTAAAGTTCGATAATCTTTCACAATTTTATAAAGCAATTGTTCAGAACACACTCAATCTGGATGAATTGCTTAATCCGCCTGAGGAGCATGAATCCAAGCAGTCCAACGAACTTCAATTTGAAAGTTTTGCAGAAATAGCAAGAACTTCTTCCGGAGATCTTCTGGTTGAGGGCGAACACAAAGGTATTGAGTATATGTATGCTAAATGCTGCTCTCCGATTCCGGGAGATCCAATAATTGGGTACATCACAATCGGGGAAGGTATAAAAGTTCACCGCAAGGATTGCAAAAATTTACTGAATATGATCAAGCACGGTGAGCACAAACTTGTTCCCGTTAACTGGCCTCAAGATGCTGGCAAGTATTTCGTTGCCGGAATTAATATCAGCGGGGAGGATAAGCCCGGCTTGTTGAACGAAATTTCTAATTCTATAACTACGTATAAGAATACAAATATTAAATCCGTAAACATATCTTCAAATGATTCAGTGTTTTCGGGAACAATTACTGTTTACGTTTCTGATCTCGATCACTTAAATCGGTTGATTGAACGCTTAAAAAAGAGCATTGGAATTTATTCTGTAAAAAGATTTGTAGTGGGACCTTAATTGATAATCAACGACTCAAATCAAAATATTGAAAGATTTTTAGCTATCGATTATGGCGAAAAAAGAGTAGGACTTGCCATTACAGATCCGTTAAGAATTTTTGCCTATCCTCTTGAGACATTTTTAAATGATAATAACTTTTGGAAGCGATTAAAAAAAGTTTTTGATTCATACAATATTGTGAAAATAATTATTGGATATCCGTTTAAAGAAAATGGCGAAAAATCTTCAAGCACAAAATTGATAGAGGAATTTGCAAAAGAATTGCAAAATAAAACTTCTATTCAAATTGAATTTTACGATGAGCGATATTCATCTGAAATTGCCAGACAAAGAGTAATTGAATCTGTTAGTTCCAAGAAAAAGCGCAGAGATAAGGGGCTTATTGATAAAAACGCCGCCGCGGTTTTTCTTCAAGATTATCTCTCGGAAATGAAGTAAAACGCTTTTTATAATTGACATTTTTAGCTTATTAAGCTATTTTCAGTGAGATTATTAACCAAATTTTGGAGCAATTTTATGACACTAGATGCACTCGGAATGATCGAAACAAAAGGGCTAGTTGGTTCTATCGAAGCTGCTGATGCAATGGTAAAAGCAGCAAAAGTAGAATTGATTGGTAAAGAGACTATTGGCGGTGGTTATGTAACCGTAATGGTTAGAGGCGATGTAGGCGCCGTTAAAGCAGCTACTGATGCTGGCGCAGCCGCAGCTCAGCGCGTTGGAGAATTAATTTCTGTTCACGTCATTCCACGTCCTCATTCCGATGTTGAACTCATTTTACCTAAACGTTCCAAATAAGAGGAACCATGCAGTTAGCTCTAGGTTTAATTGAGACCAAAGGATTAATTGGCGCCATTGAAGCTGCTGATGCTATGGCAAAAGCAGCAGACGTAAGAATATTAAATAAAGAGAAAAGCACCGGGGCTCTGGTTACAATCAAAATTGTCGGTGAAGTTGCGGCAGTTAGAGCAGCAGTTGATGCAGGATGTGCGGCGGCTTCTAGAATCGGGCAGCTTGTTTCATCCCACATTATTCCTCGTCCTCATGATGATATTGATTTTATCCTTGAACAAAATACTTTAATTTCTTTTCCAATTTCTCCGAACGAAAAAGCGAAGAAGAAAAAAGAAAAGGAAGTTGAAATTGAAGAATCGGTTTCTGTCGCTGAGGTCGAAGTTAAAGAGGAAATATTAGTCCCTTCTGTTGAAGAGCAAGTTGTCGAAGCTAATATACCGGACAGCGTTAAAGATGATTTTGAAATTGAACTCGAGTTTGAGGAAGAAAAACCTAATGTGAAGGGTTTAGATCATCTTGAGAAGTTAAGAGCCGAGGCAAAAAAGGAATTGGACTCCGGTGAGTTTGATATTGAGCAAGAAAATGAAGATGATGATTCTGGTGATGAAGCCGAGTTAACCGAGCTTCCAGCTTTTGAAGAATTAGAAAAATTGAATGTACACGAGTTAAGAAAAATGGCAAGAAGTTTCTCCGCTTTTCCTATAAAGGGAAGGGAAATTTCTAAAGCGAATAGAGGGACGCTGCTGGATTTCTTTAAAGAGTTATAAGAATTATTGAACTCTTCAAAAATTACTACACAATCCGTGGAGTTTTTTTTATTTTTAACCCATGGAAAGTAAAATTTATTCTATACTATTTACGACACTGTTTTCAATCGTACTTTGGTTGTTCGTGTCTTTTTCGCATGAATATTCTACTTCTGTAGAATTGCCGGTAAAAATCGTTAGTATTCCAGACGGATACGCAGTAAATGAATTCCAGCCAAAGAAAATTATGTTCAATATCAAAGGAAAAGGCTGGCAGTTATCGCAGTTCATGTTTGGATTTGAAAATGATTTGGAAGTAAATTCACAGGAAAAAGAAGGACAGCATACAGCTTCAGTGAGAACTTCGTTAGAGCAGAACAGATGGTATTCTTCCTCAACTCAATTGGGTATTGTGTCTCCCGAACTGGTGTCGTATTCACTGGAAAAAATCAAAAGAAAAAAAATAAAAATAATACATCACGCAGAATTGTCTTTCAAACCGGGGTATGGTTTGGTTTCTGAAATTTCAATCATTCCCGATAGCGTTATAGTTTTTGGTCCGGAAAGTAAAATTAACAAATTAGAATTCATACGCACCGTTAGCACAAAGTATAAAAGGTTAGAAAAAAAAGTAAATTATGAAGTTCTAATAGAGGTTCAAGAAAATTTTCAGCTAGAACAAGAATTAGTGAGAATTGAATTTGATGTACAGAAAATAGTTGATAAGACTTTCGAGGACGTATTTGTAAGAAGTGATGGAGTCCCAAGATCAAGAGAGCTTTCATTGTTTCCTACAAAAATTAAAATCGTTCTTCGCGGTGGAATAAATAAGCTTGGTAAACTTACGGATTCGCAAATTAATGCATCTGTAAATTTTAGGCAAGCAATAGAAGATACTTCCGGTTCGCTCGCGCCGAATATAGAAGTACCATCTTTTACACAATTAATTGATATTATACCTAAAAGACTAGAGTACATAATAAAACAGTATTGATCATGTTTATAACATTCGAAGGTTTAGACTTCTGCGGAAAGTCAACCCAAGTAAAATTACTAAAGCAAAAGCTCGAACAGAATAATCGAAATGTAAGGCTCATTAGGGAACCGGGCGGCACAAAAATTTCCGAGCAGATTAGGCGTCTGCTTTTAGATAGAAGAAATTATGAGATGTCATTCGCCGCTGAGTTATTGTTATTTTCTGCCAGCCGGGCACAATTAGTTCAAGAGGAAATCATTCCTCTTTTAAATGACGGCTATTATGTTATTTCCGATAGATTCCATGATTCGTCAATAGCCTATCAGGGTTACGGCAGAGGGATTAATGTTGAAGCTGTTCAAACGATACAAAAATTTGCGATAAGCACGGCGCTGCCTGATATTACGTTTTTTATTGATATTCCAGTAGAAGAAGTTGAAAGAAGAAAAGCAAAACTTCAAGAGGAATTGCTGGATAGGATTGAAGTTTCTAACGAAGAATTTTATCAAAGGGTTCGCGGCGGTTATATTAAACTTTGTGCGGAAGAAAAACGTTTTAGATTAATAGACGGTACAAAATCAATTGAAGAAATTCACGAAACTATTATGAAAGAAGTTGGTTTAATAAATAAAAAAGATGCTGAATGAATAAACTAATAAATAAAATTGCGCTGCTATCTTTAGTTATAATCTTTGCTGGATTTGTTAAAGGCGATTCGGACATTTTTTTCAAGATGTCGAAAAGTATAGACATCTTCGGGAGAATCTATAAAGAAGTCAATCTTAATTATGTTGATGAGGTTGACCCCACAGAATTTATGCTATCCGGAATTAAGGGAATGTTAGCCGCCCTCGATCCCTATACAATTTATATCGATGAAACGATGAAAAAAGATATTGACGTAATTACTAAAGGTAAATATGGCGGTATTGGAGCAAGCGTTGGAATCAGAAATGACAATATTACTGTTGTTGATTTAATTGAAGGTTACTCAGCGCAAAGGCAGGGAATACGCATCGGCGATGTGATTGTGCAAGTTGATGAGATAAAATTTTCTAAAGAAAATTATAATGAACTGGGAAATTATCTTAAAGGAAATCCTGGGAAAATTGTTTCCATAATAATTGAACGAGACGCCATTGAAGAGAGCCTGACTTTTAATTTAGTTCTCGAAGAAATAGTGATTAAAAATTTGAGCTATTACGGGTTTGTTCCTGACAGCAGTAATAATGTATACTTGAAACTAAGCAGTTTTTCCCGGTCTGCCGGAGAGGAAGTAAAAAAAGCATTGATCGAACTGAAAAAGGAACGTGAGATAAAATCGATTGTTCTCGATCTTCGCGGAAACCCTGGCGGTCTGCTGGATCAAGCGATTGACGTTAGCGAAAAATTCCTTACAAAGGGAGATCTTGTTGTTTCGGTAAAAGGTAGAGATACAACGAATGTAAGTAACTATTATGCCGGAGAAGAAGCAGTTTCTGGCGATGCAAAAATAGCTGTATTAGTTGATGAGGGAACTGCATCAGCGTCAGAGATAGTTGCGGGTGCAATTCAGGACCACGACAGAGGAATTGTAGTCGGCACTCAATCATTTGGCAAAGGGCTTGTTCAAACACTTGTCCCGCTTTCATATAACACATCCTTGAAAATAACCACGGCAAAATATTACACTCCAAGCGGAAGATGCATACAAAAAGTTGATTATTCTAAGGATAATAAAGTACTCACAAGTTCATCTACAATTGCAAAGTCGGAATTTGCAACTGACAATAATAGAAAAGTTTTTTCTGCCGGCGGGATCTTGCCGGATACAATTGTCAGCAATCGTTCAGATTCGAAGCTGATTTCACAGCTTCTTGCTAAGGGTATGTTTTTTGAATTTACAACCAACTATTATAATGTTAATTCAGAAAAGGATTTTTCTAAAATCAACGATGAAGTTTTTTATTCTTCCTTCACCTCTTTTCTAAGAGATAAAGGGTTTGTATTCAATTCCAAAATTGAAAAGAGCTTAAGTGAATTGCAAAAATCACTGTCGGAAGATCAAATTAATGAAGATCTGATAAAAGAAATAAATAATCTCATAAATAGAATTAAGAGTGACTATTCTGTAGAATTAACCGAGGTCAGCAAAGAGATTGTGTGTGAAATAAAAAAGGAATTGGCTGCCAGAATTGATGGAAGAGATGGACGTATAAAGGAAAGTTTAAAACACGATAAGCAATTTGATTCTGCGCTCAACCTTCTTAATGAAGATTCCATTTACTTAAAAATATTGGCGTTTGGTGATTGACGTTTTTCAAGTTCTTTTATTTGCGCTGATAGGCTTTGCCACCGGAATATTGTCGGGCTTATTCGGTATTGGCGGCGGCGTAGTTTTTGTGCCGGTATTATTTATTCTTTTCCCCGGAATTGGAATTCCCACAGATAAAGTTACTTTATTCGTAATTGCAACTTCGTTGTTTGCGGGTTCATTCGCCTCAATAAGCTCATTCATTAATCATCTAAAAGCAAAGCATATAGAAAAAAGCCATGCGCTATATCTTTCCTTGGGAGCTTTATTATCTGCTCTTATCGTTCCCACTTATGCCGACAGCATTAATGGTTTTTATTTGAAACTGCTGATCATTATTGTGCTTCTGTTTGCGTCGATTAAAATATATTTTCAAAAAAATAATGCAGCCGAAAATCAGATAAAAAATAATCTCAATAAATTTGTGTTATTCCCAACTGGAATTATTATAGGAGGTATTTCCTCCCTTACCGGTTTGGGAGGAGGCATTTTTTACGTGCCGTTATTATTGAGCGCATGGCAGTTGAATGTAAAAAACTCCATCGGAACTTCATCAATGGTTGTGTTCATAACTATGATTGCAGCTACTATTTCATATATTTTTTCGTCATATCATTTGAATATTTTTGAAAATTCACTTGGCTACATTTATTTGCCTGCTGGGTTTTTGCTGGGTCTTTCTGCAATACCCGGGGCGTGGCTTGGCGTTAAATTCATTAAGAAATCAAGAGAAAGTATCATAAAGAGAATATTTTCAGTATTTTTGCTCCTAGCTGTTATTAAAATTATTTTGGAATTATGAAAACTGGAAATATTACAATAAAAATGGATTCGGCTTTTGATAAATGCCCTGAATGCAAGTCTGTTGCAATGCTTAGGCGTTCGCATTCACGGAGTGCGTGGGAACAAATATTAAAACGTTCAAAGATGGGAAATATATATAGATGCAAGCAGTGCGACTGGCGCGGATTTAAATTTGGATTCTCGCTTCGCGGTTTGTCCTTCAAAACATTTTTTATTTATGCGGCTTTAATTCTTGCTACGGCTGTTGTAGTGAGATTTATTATAACAAAATTTGTAATAAGATAATCAGAAACAAAACGCCTTCCGAAGCGTAAAAATCATTCAAAATTAACATTGAAAAAATCATTTAATTTATTTGAAAAGATGAAAAGAATTTAGGAGAAAAAATGACAAATAAAGAATCAGTAGAAACGCAATATGAATTTAAGGCGGAAGTTAAACAGCTTCTCAATATTTTAGTTCACTCACTTTATACTAATAGAGAAATATTCCTTCGGGAACTTATTTCCAACTCTTCCGATGCTTTGGATAAACTTCGATTTGAATCTAACCGGGGAACGGAAATCATTCAGAATGATCTTCCGTTAGAAATTAAAATCGAATTTGACAGCAAGGAAAACACTTTAACTATTACCGACTCGGGAATTGGCATGACCGAAAGCGAGCTAGTTGAGAACATTGGAACGATCGCTAAATCCGGAACTACTGAATTTCTGAGAAAGTTAGCTGAAAGCAAATCCGAAGCAAGTAATATTATTGGAAAGTTCGGCGTTGGATTCTATTCAGTTTTTATGGTTGCCGAAAAAGTTGAATTAACCACTAAATCTTTTAAACCAGATAGCGAGGCGTTAGTTTGGACTTCCGACGGTTTGGGAAGCTATACAATATCGAAGGCATTGGATAAATCTGACAGAGGAACAAAAATAAAAATCTTCCTTAAAGAAGAAACGAAGGATTTTGCAGATAAATACAAACTAGAACAGATAATTAAAAAGCACTCGAATTTTATTACATTCCCGATTAAAATTGATAAAGATCAATTAAACACGGTAACTGCAATTTGGCGTGAACCAAAGTCGTTTGTTAAAAAAGAACAGTACAACGAGTTTTATAAATTTTTAACTTATGACAATGAAGAGCCGCTTGAAGTAATTCATAAATCTGTTGATGCGCCGATTCAATTCAACTGCTTATTATTTATTTCAAAAAAGAATTTTGATATCTTCGGAATGAATAGAGATGATTACGGGTTGGACCTTTATGTGAAGCGCGTTTTAATTCAACACAAAAACAAAGAACTGTTGCCCGAGTATTTAAGTTTTGTACGCGGCGTTGTTGATTCTGAAGACCTTCCACTAAATATTTCCAGAGAGACATTACAGGAAAATCTTGTTTTCACCAAGATTGCCAATACTGTCACAAGTCAAATTTTAAGCACTCTATCCACATTGGCAAAAGATAATGTTGAAAAGTACAATGAGTTCTGGAAAGAGCACGGCAGAATATTGAAAATGGGTTATTCTGATTATGCTAATCTTGAAAAAATAAGTAACCTACTCCGGTTCAACTCTTCGTCATGCGAAACTGCGGAAGAATTAACTTCATTCGATGAATATGTAAAGCGAATAAAAGAAGGACAGAAAGACATCTATTACATCACCGGCGCAAGCAGAGACGCTCTTCACATGGATCCGCACACGGAAATATTTAAAGCAAAGGGATTGGAAGTGATTTATCTGTTCGATCCGGCTGATGAATTTGTATTTAGCAATCTGAACAAAGTTAAAGATTTTGAATTGAAGTCCGCAGATCAAGTTGAGCTGAAGAGCCTTGAGAAATTTGAAAAGATGAATAAGACTGAAGAAAAAGAAGAGCCTCTTTCGAGTGATGACAAACTTCACATGAAAAGTCTTCTTTCAAAAATGAAAGATATTTTGGGAGATAAGGTTACCGAGGTTAAAGATTCTGAAAGGCTCCAAGACAGTCCGGCTTGTCTCGTTAATCCTGATGGAACTATGTCTGCTTCGATGCAAAAAATAATGCAGATGGTTAATAAAGACGCCTCTATTCCTAAAAGAGTTTTGGAGATAAATACAAACCACAAAATTGTTAAAAATTTATTAAAAGTATTCAAACAGAATCCGAATAACGATTATTTACGATCTGTTACAGAGCAGTTATTCGAGACTTCTTTGTTGCTCGATGGTTACCTGCAGGATCCGCACTTACTCGTATCAAAAGTAAATAAACTACTTGAAGATTCCAGTGATTGGTACACTGAGCTAAAAAAAATGTAATTTATTTTTAGAGGGCAATTTCAGAGATTATGTGTTTAGGTTCTTTATCCAGCATTGTGGATATAGAATCTAATTCACGTTAAAATAAATTGCAAAAATCTCACTTTCGCATTGCTGCCGTAAGTTCTCTTTCGCTAACATAATCTGTCAAATAAAGTATATTAACTTGACTTCTATTTTTTACAAGCCAGCTCAATGAAATTTTTAATCTTTCCAAATGCTTTTTGTTCAACTCCGGGATTAATTGTTTTGAACCGTTGAAGTAATCCTCCAAAGCTGAATTAAAGAGAGAGTTCTCATCGAGAGGAAAATCTTTAATAAATAGTTTGCCATCAACGAGCAGCAACTTTTCTTTTTCTGAACCATTGCGCACTTCTATTAACACATTTGCTTTGTTCACCGGCTCCGCTAAAATCGATGCTCGGTTCAATTGATTCAAAATTAAATTCACCGTATCTCTTATCTGCGCCGCTTCCTCATATTTCTTCTCTTCAGATAGGAATTTCATTTTGGTCAGTAATCTATTAACTGCATCTTGATTTCCACCGGATAAAAATTTGTAAACATTTTCCAATTCGTCCATGTATTCAGTTTGCTCCATTTCCTCGCACGGCGCCAAACATCTTTTAATGTCTTTCAGGTAGCACTTCTTTTTTTTATTGAATTCTTTTTCAGAACATTCCCTTAGCATAAAAGTTCTGTCGGTTATTTCAACGAGAGTTTTTGCTATATCGGAATTTAGAAAGGGTCCGAAATAATCATTCCCATCAAAATCAAATACAGATGTGACGGATAGATCAGGAAAATTGTGATTCAAATTTACTTTCACAAAATAAGCTTGCGAATATTTTTTCAACTGAGAATTGAAAACCGGATTATTTATTTTTATCATTTCGGCTTCCGCCAATAGCGCAGATAATTCCGAATTTGTTTTTATATGCTCAAGCGAAGAAGCTTTGCGGATTATTTTTTTGGATTTTGAACCGGAAGCGCTTGTGAAATAATTATTTACACGGCTCTTTAGAGCTTTTGCTTTGCCAATGTAAATTATCTCGTTGAATCTATCCTTAAAAAGATACACGCCTGGTGAAGCAGGTAGAAGTTCAACATCATGCGCAAGTTTTTTCTTAATTAATTTATAACCGCGCTTTAACGCACTTGGATATTGGAATGAAGAAAGTTCCTCAAGAGTGCTTATGTTGAATTCTTCTTTCAATTCACCGATTATCTTGATCAATAATTTTGCGGTTACGGTGGCATCCCCTAAAGCTCTGTGAACATCTTTGTGGCGGAGACGGAAATGCTTGACAAGCGCGCCAAGCGATTTACTTTTTAACCCCGGATATAATTTCCGTGCGATTTTTAGAGTGCAGATAGAATCATTTGCGGGCAAGTCTTCGCGGGCAAATTCATATTCCTTTTTAAGAAAAGCATAATCGAAGGGTAAATTATGCGCAGCTATTACAGAATCACCAATGAATTCAGTTATTTTATGGATTATGTCTTCAAAGCACGGTGAATATTCAACATCTTCGTTTGTTATTCCCGTCAAATTAGTTATGAACGGAGGAATAAAACTACCTGGATTTATGAGAGTATGAAATGTGTTTTTTATTTTCAAATTTTCAACCAGCACAAGACCAATTTCAATCACTCGTGAATTGCCGGACGCAGTGCCGGTCGTTTCAAAATCAATTACAACGAATGATGTATCTTTTAATTCTTTCTCTTTTTTCAATGTGTCATACAAATTTTGAGAATACCTAAACTAATTTACTGAAAAGCAGTTTTTATTGAAGTGAAATAAGAAATATTCTTTTACTGCATCTAAAATTTTAATGTTGGGGTCAATTTCGATATATTTAGACATTAAAAAATGAGGAAAGATGACTCTTAATATTCTGTTTATTGGCGATATTGTTGGGAATCCCGGACTGGATATGGTTCAAACGTGGCTCCCGAGTTTAGAAAAAAAATATAGAGCGGACATAATAATTGCAAACGGAGAAAACGCTTCCGACGGAAAAGGATTAACGGAAAAAGAAGCAAAAATATTATTCAATCTAGGCGTTAAAGTTGTTACCGGCGGCAATCATACGTGGGATAAACATCAATCTCAGGAATTCCTAAAGAAGGATGCCAGATCTCTTAGACCATTAAATTATCCGAAAGGAACTTACGGCAATGGATACATAATTGTTGAAACGAAAAAAGGAAAGGTCGCCGTACTTAATTTGCAGGGAAGAGCGTTTATGGCTACCATTGACTGTCCGTTTAGAACCGCCGAATGGGCATTAAATAAAATTAAGCAAGAAACAAAAGTAATATTTATTGATTTCCACGCAGAGGCGACAGCAGAAAAACTTGCGCTGGCATCTTTTCTTGATGGACAGGTTAGCGTTGTAGCCGGCACTCATACTCATGTTCAAACTGCCGATGAAAGAATTATGCCCAAAGGCACCGCATATATCACAGATACTGGAATGACCGGTCCCTATGATTCCGTAATTGGAATGAAAACTGAAGCAGCTATAAATAGATTCATATTTCAAACACCGCAGAAATACCAAACCGCCAGCGGTGATGTTCATCTTTGCGGTTTATTTATAAAAGTTGACGGTGAGAGCGGAAAGGCTCTTGAAATAGAAAGAATTTTATTGCCGGAATTTGACCGGATAAAGAAAATAATATGATAAACTTTCCTCTCCCAAGATTAGATAAAGATCAGAAATTATCCGCCGCATTGTTAAAATATTGCCGGCTGGATTTTGGAGAGATTTGGAAAGACCCAAAGAAAAAGCACAGCGTTGCCTGCATGGAAGCAACAGACAAAAGTTCTTTGAAAAATTTTGTTAAGCGAAACCGCTTTCAACTTGCCGTACATGATCCTCCGTATAATATGGTTGCCTTCCATCTAATGACTTCTGAAGAATTTGCTGCGTGGTCAAAAAAATGGATTGATATTACGTATAATTTACTAACCACTAATTCGGCTCTTTACGTTTGGCTTGGCGCCGATCAAAAAAATAATTTTCAGCCGTTCGCGGATTTCATTTTAATGATGGGGCAAACCAAGTTTCAATCTAAAAGTTTTATAACAATGAGAAATCAGCGCGGATACGGAACTTCAAAAAACTGGATGGCAATCAGACAGGAATTACTCTATTATGCAAAAGGTAATCCTGAATTCAATTCGGAATTTGTTTATACCGATATTCCTAAAATCGTTCATGGCTATTATAAAGAAGTTCATGGTAAGCGCACAGAAAATTTGGAAAGAAGTAAAAATTCGAATATACGCGCAGGCAATGTGTGGATTGACATTCAGCAGGTTTTCCATTTGATGGAAGAGAATGTGAACGGCTGTTTCGCTCAAAAACCTCTTAAAGCGATTGAGAGGATAATAAATGTGTCAACAAAACCCGGTGCGAAGGTAATAGATTTTTTTTCCCATACGGGCACAACTCTTTTAGCAAGTGAAAAGTTGAATAGAA
This sequence comes from Bacteroidota bacterium, assembly GCA_018829545.1. Classification (GTDB taxonomy): domain Bacteria; phylum Bacteroidota; class Ignavibacteria; order Ignavibacteriales; family Melioribacteraceae; genus JAHJTX01. The sequence continues at coordinate 35,381 of JAHJTX010000324.1, forward strand.
AATGTTATACAGTAGATATAAACCCAATTTATTGTGAAATTACTATCAGGCGGCTGGAGAGGTTTAGGAGTACCGGAAAAACCGGCTGGCAAAATTCAAATCCATTTGCCGATGAAATAAAAAAAGATAGTTTTCTGCGAGACTACCTTTTTGAAAAATATGAAATTGAAGTACCGAAAATATTATAATTTGTAATTGTTTAGAGTGAAAAATGCAATTAATTGACGGCAAAAAAGTTGCTGAAGAAATTAGAAATGAACTTAAACTAAAAGTTGATGAAACTCGGGAAAAGACCGGTAAAATTCCCGGTCTAGTTGCGATTATTGTCGGCGAGGATCCTGCAAGTAAAGTTTATGTTGGAATGAAAGAAAAAGCATGCCGCGAAGCTGGATTTAACTCAAGGGTTCATTATTTGCCTCAAGAGACAAAAGAGGAAGAACTTCTTGCGTTAGTAGAAGAATATAACAAAGATGAGAATTTTCATGGAATCCTAGTGCAGCTTCCTCTTCCGAAACATATTGACGAAAGCAAAATAGTTTATGCGATATCGCCTGCTAAAGACGTTGATGGCTTCCATCCATTTTCGGTTGGGAAAATGGTTATTGGGCAGGATACATTTTTCCCATGTACTCCTTTTGGAATTGTGGAGTTATTAAAGAGATATAATATTGAGACCAAAGGGAAACATGTTGTTGTAGTTGGTAGAAGCAACATTGTCGGTAAGCCGGTTGCCAACATGCTTTTACAGAAGAAAAATAATGCCAATGCGGTTGTTACGGTGTGTCACTCTGCAGCTCCGGATTTGAAAAAATTTACTCTTCAAGCGGATATATTAATTGCGGCAATTGGTAAAGCAAACTTAATTACAGCCGATATGATAAAAGAAGGCGCTGTAGTAATTGACGTTGGCGTTAACCGTGTTGAAGATGCAAACGCAAAAAAAGGTTATAAAATTGTTGGTGATGTGGATTTTGCAGAAGTGTCACGGAAAGCTTCATACATTACTCCTGTTCCGGGCGGCGTTGGTCCAATGACTATTGCAATGCTATTAAGTAATACTTATTCTGCATTCAAAAAAAATGAAAATATTTAAGAGGATCAAATGGGCTCATCAGTAATCGATAGTGTTGTTTCTCAGGTATTCACGGAAAAAGCTCTTCACTCATTTTATACTGTTGGAGAAACTTGCAAGGGCTGGGAAAGAAATGTTATCGATCAACCCTTAGCTGTAAAGAATATTATCAGTAACGGTGCGAGCAGAATTGCAGCAGGAATCGGCGTTGGGGAAAACCTCGCCGACCTCACTATGGCAAGGATGATTGACCACACACTTTTAAAACCAGACGCAACATTGAAGGAAATTGAAAAATTATGCTTCGAAGCAAAAGAGTTCGAATTTGCTTCCGTCTGCGTAAATCCTTCGTTTGTTCCAACGTGTAAAAAACTTTTAAGCGGAACCAAGGTTAAAGTCTGCACGGTGATTGGCTTCCCTTTGGGAGCAACTACAACAGCCGTAAAAAGAATGGAAGCCGACGAAGCGCTTGCAAACGGCGCTGAAGAAATTGATATGGTAATTAACGTTGGAATGCTGAAACACGGCGATTATGATTATGTCTTTGAAGATATCAATCAGGTCGTTTTAGCGGCAAAGAAAAATAGAGCCGTGTGCAAAGTAATTATTGAAACTGCTTTGCTTACCGATGAAGAAAAAATTAAAGCTTGTGTTATCAGCAAAGCTGCAAAAGCAGATTTTGTGAAAACATCAACGGGATTTAGTAAAGGCGGAGCAACTGCAGGCGATATTGCATTAATGCGGTATGTAGTCGGTTCATCAGTCGGTGTAAAAGCATCGGGTGGAATTAGAAGCAGAGAAGACGCCGATGCAATGGTAGAAAGCGGAGCCGATAGAATAGGCGCGAGCGCAAGCGTTAAAATCGTTTCCGGCGCAAAGGGCGAAGGCGAAGGTTACTAGTGGTTATTGATTTAATTGTTCATGTCACCGATGATGGTTACACCGCTGAAATCCCATCACTAAAAGGCTGCGAAACCTGGGCTCACACTGAAGATGATTCAATCGAAAAGGCAATTGAGTTACTAAAATATTATATCGGGCTGCCGGACGAATCCAAAATTATTGTGGATAGAGCGCGAAAAGGTAAAACAAAAACCGTTTACAAATTAGTGTTTGATAAAGAGTAGTTATGAGGGAATTCCGGACAAAACAGCGGATTGATAAAATAACAAGTGTGTTGTCGGCAAGACAGCATACGCTGCGGGTTGTCCTGGAAAACATTCATGATCCCCACAATGTGAGCGCAATTTATAGAACGTGCGATGCAGCGGGCATACCAAAGGTTACGCTTTTATACAATGTTGAAGAATTTCCAAAACTCAGTAAAACATCTTCTGCATCAGCAAAAAAATGGGTTGAAACTGAAAAGTTTTCGGAAGCGGAAAAGTGCATCACCTCTTTGAAAAATTACGGATATAAAATTTACTCTTCAGTTCTTAATAAGAATTCAAAATCAATTTACGATATTGACCTAACAGACAAAATTGCAATTGTTCTTGGCAATGAATCGAGAGGAGTTTCAAGTGAAGTTGCAGAATCATCGGATGAGTTAATTTATATTCCAATGCGCGGGATGATACAAAGCTTAAATGTGTCTGTGGCAAATGCGGTAATACTTTACGAAGCCCAAAGACAGAGAATGTTAAAAGGTATGTACGACACGAGTCAAGTTACCGAAGAAAGGTTAAATGAATTAATTGATGATTGGTGCAGAAAATGATTACTAGAATTGAAAAAATTAGCAGTGTTAGCGGCACACTGGTTCTTCCCGGAGATAAATCAATTTCTCACAGAGCCGTCATGTTTTCTTCAATGGCGGAAGGGAAATCCGGAGTTATAAATTTTTTAGATTCGGAGGACATTGCTTCCACTCGCAACTGCTTTCAACAACTCGGAGCAGAAATAAAAAGAGAAGGGGATGAGTTAACTATTTGGGGTTGCGGTAGAAACGGATTTAGGAAGCCGCAGAAAAATCTTGATGCAGGCAACAGCGGAACCACGGCTAGATTGATCAGCGGAATTTTAGCGGCTCAGACTTTTGAATCTGTACTGGTGGGAGACGAGTCGTTATCAAAACGACCGATGAAGAGAATAGCTGATCCACTAAAAAAAATGGGAGCAGATCTTAAATTAACCGATGAAGAGACTCTGCCAATAATTTTTACTCCTTCGTCAAATTTCCATTCACTCGATTATACTCTGCCTGTTGCAAGCGCGCAGGTAAAAAGCGCTGTGTTATTAGCTGGATTGTTCAACCGTGATTATACAATAGTGCGCGAGCCATTCATTACACGCGATCACACCGAAAATCTTTTAGGACTTGATGTTGAAGTCGAAAACAGCCTCCGAATTATCCGCGTGAATGAAAATAACTATCCAACTCCAAAGGAGTACATTGTCCCGAGCGATATTTCATCTGCGGCATTTTTTATTGTGCTCACATTACTGCTTAAGAATTCTGAAATTGTGATTAAAGATATTCTGCTTAATGAAACAAGAACAGGAATTCTGACTGTGCTCAAATTAATGGGTGCGGATATTTCCGCCGACAATGTTAAAAATTATATCGGAGAGCCGTTCGGAGACTTGATAGTAAAATCAAGTGAACTTAATAACATTTCAATATCATCCGAAATTGTTCCGAACATAATTGACGAAATCCCAATTTTAAGTGTCGCCGGTTTATTTGCTGAAGGGAAATTCGAAATTCGAAATGCAGAAGAATTGCGTTACAAGGAATCCGATAGAATAAATGCTCTCGTTGAAAATTATAAACGGCTTGGAGTTAAAGTGGAAAATTTTAACGACGGTTTTTCTCTTGAAGGCGGAGTTGCAAATAAAAGCACAGTACTCGATAGTTTTGGAGATCACCGTATTGCAATGGCTTTCGCTGTATTGTCTCTATTAACAGAAAAAGAAATTGGTATTGAAAACTTTGACTGCGTTAAAATTTCTAACCCAACTTTTGTAAAACAGTTAAAATCAATTTCGCGATAACCAATTATTCCAATTCAATTATTTGATGCTCGAACGCATTTATATTCAGGCTATCAAAAATTTGCTTGAATATTTCCACGCCGTATTTGTTCTCAAAATAGAAATAGTTTATTTCTCTTTCCTGCAAAGAATTGTTGGGGTATAGGTTCGTCTTTAGCCGGTTTAACTGACGGACAATCGTTTCGTGTTTCCGTTCTTGAAAATCTTTGGATTTATCAAATAAATGATCCAGCGATTGGTGAATGCGGCTGATGGCTTTATCAGCTATTCCAAGCATATTGTCATCAATCTCCAATAGAGCAGATTTTAATTCGCTGAGTAGATCATTTATTCTACCTTTGGATGAAGTGAAAACCTCACTGATATTTGTCTCCGAGAGAGAGTTTAATATTTTAAAAGTTAATTCCTTATCGTCGGCAAAAAGATCATGCAGAGTAATATTGAATTTCTCCATCAGGTTTTTGATATTCTTTTCAATTACCGTGATTGACGCTCTTGGAAAGATTATTGGAGATTGGATTTTATATGATTCATACATCGGAAGAATTTGGGCGAAATAACTTATCTCACTTGGACCCGCGATATAAAATGCCGTGGGGAAAAGGAAATCCTGGCAGATCGGTCTCAGCATAACATTTGGACTGAAGAGTTCAGGGGAGTTCTCCGTTAATTCTAAAAGTTCATCCGTTGTAAACTTGCGTCTGCGTCCCCGAAGCCGGAATCCCTCATCGAATGGTTCAATCAAATATCTTCCGTTATTGTCGTTAAAAAAAAGATTGACCGGTTTAATTTTTATCTGAGCGTGATAAACTTCTTCCAATTCAGCGCTGCGCAATAAAACCGGATCCGAATGAATTCGGAAATCGGACACTTCTTTTTTGAATATATCTTTGAGAAGAAATTTTACCAGCGGATCGTTCGGATTGAAAATTATCAATCCGTGCTCATCAAAAATAGAGAATAGCAAATCTCTGAAAGCGCTTTCGAATGATTTGCCTTCGGAATAAAATCTGTTCAATTTTTCAAATATCTTATCGGTAAATTCCGTTGCGCGCAGATTCTCTTTTAACTCATCGAAAACTCTTTGAATAGAATCCTGAAACTTAATTTTACCAACGCTGCCTCTATTTTCATCCTCATTTAAGCCGTCATCGTAAACAATTGTTTTTACTTCATTTTGTGCGTCAATAAGATTAAAAGAAACTACTTCCAAAAAATCGTGGTCATCGCCTTCCATCCAAAACACCGGCACAAAATTATACGATGGATACTTTTCTTTAAGCTGCTTACATAATTTGATTGCTGTGATGGTTTTATAAAATGTATAAAGCGGTCCTCCGAGAATACTCAATTGCTGACCCGTAACAACGGCAATCGTTTTCGGAGATGCAAGATAATCGATGTTTATTTCTGTCTTTTTCGATTTGGAATAAGTTTCGTACTGGGTTTTAATTATTGAAACTAAATCTCCGCGGTGCGGGCGGGCAATACTTTCCAAATCTTCAAAAACTTGCGGGTAAATGCTTTCATCTCTAAAATTATTTTTGAAATACTTTTCAACATTTTCAAATTCATATATGTAATCAAGAAAAAGATTTTGATATCCCGGCAGGTCAGAATAATTCATAAACATTTATGCCTCATTAAATTTGAGTTAATGTTATTCCTTTGATAGAATACTTTAAAATGTAAAACACTCAATATCCACACAAAGTTTAACGGAAAAATACATATTTTTACGCTTTCTAATTCAAAAAAACATATATGGCGGACTTGTTCAAAAAAACTTCGATTTTATTTATATGGCTGACCGGACTGATTTTTTCACAAAATATCAGTTTCAAATACCTCCCAAATGATTTGAATTTTCAGCCTTTACGGGCAAATCATCAAGAAGCAAGGTTGGGCGTACTGTATTTTCCCAATAATGGGCATTTAAAAGTTGATATTGGCAACACCGTTGATCTTTTGCAGTTTACTTTCGACTCCGAAATAAAACTGACCTGCGGAATCGATTTTATGGCTTATGCTCTATCCACCAATTATCAGGGCAAGCGTCTCCAGATTGATGCAATTGACGGATTTTTCGGGGGAAATTTTTCTTTGACGATTCCTCAAGATGACGGGCGATTTATCAGCAGATTTAGAATAATTCATAACAGCGCTCATTTCGTCGATGGTCATTGGGATGAAATAAATGATAATTGGAAAGATAATCTCGAACCAATACCATTCACTCAAGATTTTGGTGAAATAACAGTTGGTAGGGAAAAATATTTTGATCAGTTCGGCATGAAGTATTACGGCGCGATTGCATACGCTACGCTAGTTAGACCGAGCGTTATCAAAAAATATTCATTCAGTTCGGGATTGGAGATAAACGGCAGCGAAATAATAAATCCTGTATTTGAAAGAAAAGTAAATTTGTTTTACGCTGTTCATGCGCGGCTCTTCGGATCTCCGGATTACCAGTTAAGCGTTAATAATATGCTTGGAATAAAATTCGGCAATTGGCGCGAAGAAGGAATAGTTTTTTATTTATCCTATTACAAAGGCAACAGTTGGTACAGCGAATATTATTATAATCGTGTTTCTAAATTTGGAATTGGCTTTTTTGTCGAATTTATTTGATGTATTTCAGCACAAAGTACACAGCCAATATAATTAGTATCGGCACAAGTTTAATGATATACTGATTGAATCCGACATCCGATAGTTTTCTTAATAATTTATCGGTGGGAATAAAATCAGGCCCAATATGTTTGAGTCCTTTTTTTAGTCCAATTGCAACTACAAGATCGTGAACGAACCATCTGATGAAAACAGCGAGTAGGAATAAAAGGGACGCATAAAGAATATCATCGAGGATGTAATAAATAAGAAAACAAATAGCGGATTTGGCTAATAATTTTTCTAATGCATCCCAAAATTTCCAGCTTAATTCTGTTTTGATAACGGAATTTAAGAGATTGTTCATTTGTTCTTTCGTAAGCGCATTTTTTAGCAATTTTACTTCATTAAGAAATGCAACGTCATGCATTCCCTGAAAAATGTAGTACAAAACCCAGAATGCAGAAAAGAGAACTAACACTAATGCTTCTATTGTCATAAATAATTTCCCATTATTGATTGTTAATATAGTAAAGTAAATTGAAATGGAGAGAAGTCCTTTTTACAAGAGCGATTTTAAGAGATGAATGTATTCCAAAAAATATATAAACCATTAAAACGGTTAAAAGAATTACTCTTTAGTTTCATTAACCCAAGACTTAAGTTGAGGGATGATTCAAAATTAGAGAATAGACAAACTGTTTTAACGGTTTTCAATTCTACTTCGAAGTTGACGGCTGAACCTTTTGAAAGTGGACTCAAAAATAAACTAATAGTGATCATCAGGATTATAACTGCCATCGCGCTGATTGGACTTATTCTGTATTTCATTGATGTGCAGCGGTTGTTAAGTCTGGTTAAAAAGGGAAACGTAACTCTTATCTTATCTGCAGCAGCCTTGGTTGCTCTCAATCTGTATTTGCAATTTCTAAAATGGGATTTAATATTAAAACAATTGCTGGGATTTACCGACAAGAAAAAATCGCTGCAGTCGTTGTTTTACGGAATCAGCGCAGGAATTTTCACTCCATTAAAGTTGGGCGAACATTTTGCACGAACAATCCCTTACAAAAACGAGAAAATAAAAGACATTATAATTGCCTCCGGAGTCGATAAACTTTTTCCACTATTAAATGTAGTGATTTTGGGAACGCTCGCTTCAATTTACTTCATGCTAACGACTTCGGAATCCGGATTATTTGATACAACGAACATTTTGATAATTGCGGTCATTAATATTATTGTTTTGCTGATTGTTCTATCCAGAAAAGGAATTTTAGTATTCCTTAATAAGTACAAGACTTTCAGAACTTTGTTAGAACATCTTGCTGTCCTAAAACATATTGAGGGTAAATTTTTCATAAAAGCGCTCATAATTTCCTTGCTATATCATCTGACTTTCACGATTCAATTTGCGTTGCTGCTGGCGGCGTTCACTTCTTCGCTGAATTTCTTAGATCTGTTCGTAATAAGCAATTTGGTGATATTTTCTCAAACGGTAATACCTCCAATTGCATTCGGAGAAATTGGCGTTAGAGAAGGCGCGGCGGTATTTTTTATGCAGTTATCAGGATTTCCAGGCGAAGCGGGATTAAGCGCTTCATTAATATTGTTAACTATTAACTTACTGATACCGGGTTTAATTGGCGCAGTATCATTAATGAAAATAAAAAGATGATTGTATTACTAATACTAATATCATTACTCGCGATTCACTACATCATTTTCTTGATCGAAATTCGAAAAGGATTGATAAATCTGGGTAAAACACCAATTTTAAATTCATCTGAAAAATTTATTTCAGTTATAATTCCTTTTAAAAACGAAAGCGAATCAATATTAACTATTCTTTCCTCGCTTGAAGAGCAGAATTATCCGTCAACGAAATTTGAAGTTATTTTTGTTGATGATCATTCCACAGATGAAACGTTTCGGCTCTTAAACGAAAACATCAAGCCGGAAAATTTTAGAGTTCTCCGTAATGAAGCGAGTTCTGAAATAAATGCCGGGAAGAAAACCGCAATTGAAACAGGAATAAAAAATGCGATTGGCGAAATAATTTTATTAACCGATGCAGATTGCATAGTTCCAGTAAATTGGATGAAAACAATGACGGAATATTTCTCTGAAGACGTAGGAATGGTTGCCGGTCCCGTAATTTTTAATGAGGGGAATTCCTTGTTCGGCGGTTTTCAAAAATTGGAATTTGCCGGAATTATTCTAGCCTCCGCTGGACTGATAGGCTATGGCAAACCGACAACCTGCAGTTCCGCTAATCTTGCTTTTACAAGAAAAGCATTCAATGAAGTTGACGGATATCAAGGAGTTGAAAAATTTTCATCGGGTGATGATGAGTTTTTAATGCAGAAAATTCACAATCAAACAGACTATAAAATTGCTTATTCCTTTAATAAGCATGCGGTAGTTGCAACGACAGCAAATAGCACAGTGAAGAACTTTTTTAATCAAAGGAGCAGGTGGGCAAGTAAAGGATTCCATTACTTAAATAAAGGACTGACGCTAAAATTGATTTTAATATTTCTCTTTTATTTGTCTTTACCTGTACAACTGATATGCGGAATAGCAGTCGACAATATATATTTGATTAGCCTGGATTTAGCTTTTTCAGCAAAAATGATTTTTGAGTTTAGAGTGATGGTTTTTGGCAATGATATTTTATTTGACAGGTTGTCGGTTAAAAATTTTATTGCAGCACAGTTAATTCAAATTCCTTACGTAATTATAGCGCCTATATTCGGAACTTTCGGTAAAGTGAAGTGGAAAGGAAAACGTTACAAAAAATGAAAAGTATTTTATATTCACCGCCGAAAATTATTAAAAACGTATTCAGTAATTTTATTTGGGAAACAACTACAAATGAAATTCTACTCACTTTTGACGACGGACCGAATCCGCAAACAACGGAATTGATTTTAAAGGAATTATCCAATTATTCAATAAAAGCTATTTTCTTTTGTGTTGGCGATAATATTCAAAAGTATCCCTCCATTGCAAAGGAGATTCTTGGAGAAAACCATATTATTGGCAATCATACTTTTACGCATAGAAATATCCGAGAATATAATTATGCCGAACTTGGAAAAGAGATTGATAAATTTAATGAGGCGTACAATAAAATTTCTGATTCGCATGTTCGGTATTTCCGACCACCGCACGGAAGATTTCGAATTAAGCTTCACACAGAACTGAATAAATATCAACTTAAAAATGTTATGTGGTCTCTGCTAACTTTTGATTACAAAAACGACTTAAATATTGTTAAATTTGCCGTCACGAATTATTTAAATAGTAATTCAATTATAGTTTTACATGATAATCCTAAATGCCTGGATATAATTATAGATTCAATAAAATTTACGGTTGACGAAGCTTTAGCAAGAGCCTACCGATTTGGAGATCCGACTGAATGCTTGAAGTAATTTTTCTAATCTTTTTTTCATTGTACTTTATCCAATCAATAGTCTTTTTAATTGGCGCTTTTAAAAAATATCCAAAGCTGAAAAATAAGAACCTTCCCAGCGCCAGCGTTTTGGTAGCGGCAAGAAATGAAGAGCATAACATTCTCGATTGTCTGGAATCACTGGATAACATAGTTTATCCTGAAGGAAAACTCGAAATTATAATTGTTGATGACAACTCCGAGGATTCAACTTCGGATATAGTTGATAAATATATCAGCGGGAAAGAGAAATTTAAACTGCTTCGCGGAACAACTCCAATAGGCAGTTTAAAAGGCAAAGCAAATGCAATCGCTAACGGAATTAAGCTTTCTAAAAATGAAATTATACTCACCACTGATGCGGACTGTAAAGTATCTCCCAAATGGGCATCTACTCTAGCTTCTTATTTCACAAAAGATGTTGCAATGGTTTGCGGGTATACTCATCAATCTTTTCGAAATGCTTTCGAGGGGATGCAGTCGCTCGACTTTATTTACTTGCTGGAAGTTGCGGGCGGCACAATGAATTTTAACCGTCCGCTGAGCTGTATTGGGAATAACATGTCTTACCGCAAAGATGTATATGATGAAGTTGGGGGATACGAGGCAATTCCTTTCTCGGTTACCGAAGATTTTAAAATGTTAATGGCGATTCATGATTTGAAAAAATATAAAATCATCTATCCTATCGATGAAGGCGGGCTTGTTGAATCCAAACCGTGTGAAGATTTTAAATCTCTCTACTGGCAGAAGAAGCGCTGGGGCGTTGGCGGACTTGACAGCGAGTTAATTGGGTTATCCGTAATGGGAACGGGAATGATTACAAATTTACTAATTCTATTCAGTCCTTTATTTTTTTCGCTTAATGTGCTGTACTTAATAATCGCAAAAATATTTACTGATTATTTTTTCCTTCAGCAAGCGCACAAAAAATTGAAGCTACCGCTTACTATTAAAAATTTTATTGCATTCGAATTATATTTTATCTTTTATGTAATCGCGCTTCCAACGCTGCTGATTTTTTCTAAATCAGTCCGATGGAAGGGCAGAAAATATTAGAAGCAAATCTTACTGGAAATAATGTTAAAAAAAATATTCATCTTCATAATTATTTTGTGTTCAATAATAAATGGTCAGGTCAAGACTGAAATCTTTCCCGATGATTTAACAATACAGCCTTTTACTGCAAATATTCTTGAACCTAAATTGGGATTTCTCTTCCAACTTGGGAAGAATGAATTACGCCTCGATATCGGCAATTCAATTGATGTTTACAGAAATACAACTGATAATGAGACTTACTCCTTTGGCGCAGATTTATTCACATATTCACTTTTGGAAAGAGAATCGGATTTTCACTTTCCAGTTGTTGCAATTGATTATTTATTCGGCGTAAATGCCGGTTACAAAAAGACAGCGGGGAATTATGAATACGGCGCAAGACTTAGATTTAGCCATATCAGCGCTCATTTCGTTGACGGTTATTTTGATAAAGACAATAATGTTTGGCGAAATGGTCTGGAACCCAAAGTCTACAGCAGGGAGTTTATTGAGTTCATGCCCTACTATAAAATGAATGGTTTTAGAATATACACAGGCTTTACATACGTTTATCACATTGATCCCAAACAACTTGGGAAGGATAGTTACAATCTCGGCTTCGATTACTTTTATTCGAATTCAGTTTTTGGCGCAATACATCCTTTTGCTGCTTACGATATAAAATTGATTAACATGAACGAATACAGCGTTAATCATTCTATTTCGTGCGGTGTAAAATTTGGTAAAGCAGCCGGAAAGGGCTTGATCTTATACTTGAATTATTTTTCGGGTAATAACTTTCACGGAGAATTATACTTTAATAAAGTTGAATATTCTGCGCTTGGGATAAATTTGGAATTATAATATGCCGGATAACTTTAGCTTTTCTGATAACTTTGAGAAAAAGAGAACGAGTAGAGTTTTTATTCACGTTGCTCTGTTCGTTGTAACTCTAATAACAACAACAATCGCCGGAATGGAATGGACTTCAGGAACTTACGGACCCTACGAAATTTCCGATCTGCAGCACGGACTGCCGTACTCATTATCAATTCTATTTATTTTAACTTTCCATGAATTCGGGCATTACTTTGCCGCGCTTTATCATAAAGTTAAAGTCACTCTTCCTTACTACATCCCATTTCCACCGATAGCGGGATTTTTTAATTTCGGCACAATGGGAGCTGTAATAAAAACTAAGTCTCCGGTGCCATCGAATAAGGCTATGTTCGATATCGGCGTGGCAGGTCCTATCGCCGGTTTTATTGCATGTCTAATTGTTTTGCTTTACGGGTTCATGAATCTTCCGCCAGTTGAATATATTTTGAACATTCATCCGGATTATCTTTCTCCCGAATACGGACAAAATTCGTTGAGCCTCACTTTCGGCGATACGTTGCTGTTTTCATTTTTGAAAGAGATTTTTACGAATGCAGAACAATTTATGCCGCCGATGTCGGAGATTTATCATTACCCATATTTATGCACTGGTTGGTTCGGATTATTTGTTACGTCAATGAATATGATACCTGTCGGGCAATTAGATGGAGGTCATGTTGTGTATTCAATGTTCGGCGGTAAAAGACACGAAGCAATCGCCGGTGTTTCAATGCTATTAATGATCGGTTTTGGAGTGCTCGGAACTCTCGACACGTTTTTAGAATTGGGGTTGAATATTGGTTGGACTGGCTGGTTGTTTTGGAGTTTTATTCTTTATTTCGTTATAAAATTGAAGCATCCGCCTGTTTATGAATTTGTTGTTTTGGATAAGAAACGGATGCTGCTCGGATATTTGAGTTTAGCAATTTTACTGTTATCATTTTCTCCGACACCATTTCTGTTCGATTTAACTTTATGAAACGAGCAAGCAAAAGGATAATTATAAGCAAGTGAACTGATGATTTTGGGTAGAGATTTAGAATTTGTTAAATAGCAAAAAACAAATAATAAATAACAAATAAATAGCTGAGAAATTACAATGACAGAAACAACAATCCTCTTGATCCCTATAAAAAAAATAGGACGTATGAGGACAAGTTTTGATATTTGTCTTCTGATATTTGGGGTTTTAATAACAGAAGAGCACATAATTACAGATCGAAGAAAATAGGTCATTTTTAAATCACTTGACAATAAAATTAAGCATCACTAACTTTTGCCAAAGAATAAAGGAATTTTATATCGAGAAATTGCTACAGTGAATGTTTTTAATATTAGATAGTGGAGAGCAATTTTTTGATACCTTCCGGTGAAAACAATTCGAATTGTCCTATATCCATAGAGTATCATTTTTTAATATATATTTATTACGTAAGAAATTTCGAGTGAGATGAAAAAATCGATTAGTATAATTTTAGGAATTCTTGTTTTATCCGCAGGCTGCGATTCAATTTCAGATAGTGTTATTGACAGCGGCGCGAATGAGATAAAGGTTCTATCCGTAAATGTGCCTTCAAAAATTATTTATACTGACTCAAGTACAAGCTTGACCATAAAACTTGAAGTAGAGGATAAGTCGGCTGTTAAATCAGTTTGGTGCAAAATAGTGTTTTCTGACGGTTCAATAACCGTAAACAAAAATGTTGCAATGCTCGATAACGGAGACACCGAGAGTAATGGCGATGTTTTGGAGAACGATAATATTTTCAGCGGCAAAGTTCTAATAAGCGATGAATATCCGAGCGGCTATTATAATATTGAATTCTACATTAACGAAATCACAGGCGCCTCTGTAAAAGCTGCAGTTGCAAGGTTTGAATTCGACAATGCGCAGGATAATATCGCTCCGGTTTTGTCTGAGTTAAATATTCCTTCGCAAATTCAAAGAAATGAACGCTTTACATTTTCAGTAAAAGCTGTTGATGAAAACGGGAGTCATGATATTAAATCTGTCTTTTACGAATTATTTACTCCAAATGGGACTCAGGTTTCCAATAGTGAAAATTTAACTGAATTTCCAATGTTCGATAATGGACTTGAGCAGCAAAACGGCGATTTGTTTGCCGGTGATAGTGTTTATTCAGTCTATTTAACTTTCCCGGGAGATGTGGAAACCGGTTCATGGCAGTTCAAATTTAGTGCAAAAGACCGCGGCGGCAAAACAAGTAATCAATTAACTCATAATCTTGACGTTCAATGAAAAATAAAATTTTAGTTATTCTGATTTTTATTTCCGGCGGAATTCTTGCCCAGCTTTCACCTTCAACTTATCAACTGGGCGAAAAGAAATTATTGAAGCAAAATTCCGCTACTCCGATGAGCAATAATATTAACGATATAGTTTTTGATGATGCAAAAACTATTTGGCTTGGTACTTCTAGAGGATTGAGCAGTTCCACAGATAACGGTGAGAATTGGACAAATTATTACAACACACCGGATTTTGATGACGAAGGAATTATAGCCGTTGGTTTTTACGAAGGTAAAATTTGGGCAACTACAGGTCACTCAGTAGAGATTAACGGAGATGAGCTTCCGGTGGGAAGTGGAATCCGATATTCTTCCGATTATGGATTAACGTGGAATAAAATTAGTCAGCCCATTGACGATTCCGGCGATTCATCAATCACGTATGGAATTAATACACTTCGCGCTCTTCCGGTAACAACCGCGATAAATAATATTTCTTATGATATCGCCTTCACTAAAAATACTGTTTGGATCTCTTCATTCGCTGCCGGCTTAAGGAAATCTACCGATCTTGGGAATACTTGGCAGAGAGTGGTTCTTCCACCCGATAATTTAAATTCGATTAAGCCTACAGATACACTGAATTTTTCTCTGCAACCCGTTAAAGGTAAATTTGGACCTGAAGATTATTTGAATCATAGAGTTTTTTCTGTTATTGGAGTCGACGATTCAACGTTATACGTTGGCACTGCTAACGGAATTAACAAATCAACGGATAACGGCATTAGCTGGGTAAAGTTTAATCATAAAAATCAAGATTCACCCATTAGCGGTAATTTTGTTACAGCGCTTGGCTATGATATAGCAAATCACCACATTTGGGCGGCAACTTGGAAAGCCGAAGATCAAGAAGAATATTGGGGAGTGAGCCTTTCCACAAACGGCGGAGAAAGCTGGAGCACTTTTTTGGAAGGTGAAAAAACGCACAATTTCGGATTCAAATATTTTGGAAATTCACCGAACTATTCCGGTTCGCATGTGATGGCTCCGACAGACAATGGAATATTCAGATCTACTGACGGCGGCAATTCTTGGATTTCACCGCTTTCTATAAAAGATGATGTGACAAAGGTTCCAATTGCAACAAAAAAATTTTTCTCTGTCAATTCAATAAGAAGAGCGGACAACTCAACTGATATTTGGATAGGTTCAGGGAATGGACTTGCTAGGTTAAATGAAAAATTTGGCGTATGGGAAGGCGAGTGGAAAGTTTTTCTCGCATCGCCCGAATTGAAATCGAAAACGGAAACGTACGCATTTCCAAATCCTTTCTCGCCGTTGCAAAGATCAGTGAAAATTAAATATTCACTTGAAAGTAGCAAGGACGTAACAATCAGGATTATGGATTTTGGAATGAATCTGGTTAGAACGCTAATTCAAAATGCCCCGCGAGGAGCGTCTTCGGATTTGATTGAATTTTGGGACGGGAAGGATGATAATCAAAACCTTGTTCCGAACGGAGTTTATTTTTATAGAATTGATGCCGGCTCGGCAGAACCGATTTACGGAAAAATTATGGTTGTAAAATAATTATTGAGGAAGTTTTTGAAAAAGATTCTCTTAGTCGTTTTTAGTTTTTGTTTTATTGGAATTTACGGTCAAAGCGGATTTACCGATATTGCCGGAAAACCGGGAGCCTTTGCTAGATTAGGATTCGGCGCTAGAGGCAAGGCAATGGGAAATGCGATGACATCAGTTATTGGCGGAAATTTGGTTTCGTATTACAATCCTGCTCTTAGCGTATTCCAAAATAAAAACTCATTCCAAAGTTCGTACTCATTATTATCGTTGGATAGATCTCTGAACTTTGTGAGCTTCACAAGAAAATTTGAATTTGGATTTACTGAAAGAGACGGCACAAAAAGGGATACTCCTCGTTCGGTTGCCGGTTTAAGTTTGGGGCTGATAAATGCATCCGTTGAACCTTGGAAAGGAAGAGACAATCAGGGAATTGAAACCGAGATGCTTTCCCCATTTGAAAACCAATTTTTTATCGCATTCGCAAATAGACTCAGCGAAAAATTCTCAATTGGGTTCGGCGCAAAATTTTATTACACAAAACTTTTGGACGAAGTATCATCCACGAGTTTTGGATTTGATATTGGCGTAGTTTACAGATTCACCGACCAGCTAACATTTGGAGTTACCGTTTCGGATATCAACAGCAAATATAAGTGGGATACCACAAAAATTTACGGACAGGAAGGAACAAGCATTCAAGAAAAATTTCCGGTGCTAAACAGATTAGGAGTCTCATATAAATTTTACGATCCAAATCTTTTAATTTCTTTGGAAATTGAAAACAGTAATGCGAATACTAATTTTGTTAAATTTGGAAGCGAGTATTTAATTATTGAGAATCTCTTTCTCCGCGGTGGATTTGACAATCTGGATGTAAGCAACATTGATAACCCAATTCGTCCATCAGCAGGATTTTCGTATTACTACAGCGTAAATTCACTGCTGTTGGGAGTCGATTATGCTTTCGTAATTGAGCCGTACTCGGCTTATGATCAGCATATAATAGGAATAAACATTAATTTTTAATCGTGATTATTATGAAAAGATTTACCGTTTTATTTTTGATTGCAGGTATTGTACAAGCTCAAAACAGCGGAAACGCGGGCTTATCATTTTTAAAAATTGGTTTATCGCCCAAGATAATTGCAACCGGCGATTTGGGTGTCGCGGGTTCAAATGATATTTCAGGCGTTAATTACAATCCAGCAATTCTAACTAAGATAAATTCCAGCCAAATTTTATTTTCTCATAATTCGTGGATACAAGACGTTCAGTCAGAATTTTTAACCGCGAGTTTTAATTTGTTCAATCTTCCTTTTGCCGTTTCTATTAATTCAACTTCTGTGGACGATATAGAAATAAGAACGAGAAGAGGAGAAGCAGATTCAAAAATTTCCGCATATTATTTTTATACGGGAATCGGCACTGGAATTAATTTGATGGAAGATCTCTCAGCAGGCATAAGCGTAAAATATTTATACGAAGGAATTTACAGCGATGAAGCTGACGGCTGGGGATTCGATTTCGGTCTATTATACACAACGGCAATTGAAAATTTAGAAGTCGGCGCAAGCTTAAGAAATATCGGCAGTATGAGTAAACTGCGCGCAGAGAAGACAGTTCTTCCAGCGGAGTTAAGACTTGGCGCTGCTTATAAACTTCATTCTGAAGAAATAAATTCTGATCTCAATCTAAGCGGAGGATTTCTAAAATTACTCGATGTAGATGGACTGCATCTGCATTTGGGCGCAGAACTCGATTACTCCAGAATTATATCGTTTAGATTTGGATATGTATCAGGCTACGATTCAAAGAGTATCACAACCGGATTAGGAGTGAATTGGAATAAGGTTGCATTCGATTATTCCTATATTCCTTTTGCCAATGACTTGGGAAGTTCAAACACAATTGCGCTTACTTACACCTTTTGATCCTGTAAAAAATACAACGATATATAACTGAGTTTAGCAACGATTCATTGTCAAATATAAAACGAATAGAAACAACAGATTATGGGGCTAAGAAATAATATTTTTCCGATTATACAAAAAAGATAAAAAAAAATAAGGAAATAGAGTTTTATATTAGTTTTTCAGTGACGACTAAATAACATTTTACAACTACATTTACTTTTGAAAAACTTACACTTTTGAATATGCCTTCGTAAAATAAAATTGCACCGGAATAACGGCTTTAAACCTTGAGCAACTGGAGGTTAAACTTACGTTTTAGAAAGAGCAA